>DAIOTV010000111.1:0-2430 GCA_036751825.1 Phycisphaerales bacterium | reverse complement strand
TGTCGCCGGTGAGCTCGGTGGAGTCCTGGTTCTTCTCGTCCTTGGGCTGGAAGGTGCCGATGCCGACGCGGTCCTTCTCGGACAGGATCAGCCGGCGGACGCGCACGTGCTCGATGCATTTGGTCCAGTCGCCGTCGTAGAACCGCATGAGATCGTCCATGATCTTGCGGCTGAAGGGGTCGAGCTCGCCCGAGATTTTCAGCCTGCCGTTGTGGTGCCGGGGGTGGTAGTTCGCGTTCAGCGCGGCCTCGATGTCGGCGCGGGCCTGCTGGGGCACCAGCAGCAGCGGCTCCTGGTGCATGGGCGAGATGAACGCGTGCGTGCGCTGCGCCTCGTGCGGGTCGCCCGCGACGGGCCGCACGTCGCAGTCCTCGCTCAGCAGCCAGCTGAAGCTGTAGAGCGCGCCGGCGTCGGTCCTGGAGTACCGCTCGACGCCCTTCTTCAGCAGCCGGGCGATGGTGGACTTCGACGAGCCGACCGGGCCGTGGAGGAGCAGGATGCGCTTGTCGGTGCCGTAGCCCTCGGCGGCGGAGCGGAAGAAGTCGACGAGCTGCATGAGCGCGAAGTCGAGCCCGAAGATGCCGTCGGCGCCGTGGTCGAACGGGTCGCTAAAGAAGGTGTAGCGGACGGCGTCGCGTTTGAAGAGCTTGTAGTGCTCGCTGCCCTGGTCCATGATGGCGTCGTAGACGCGTTGGTAGGCGTTGCGGGCGACGGCGGGGTTCTGGCGGGCGATCTCGAGATACTCGAAGAACGAGCCCTCCCAGTGCTGGGTGCGGAAGGTGTCGCGGTCGAGCCGTGCGTCGATGAGGCTCTTGAAGTCCGTGCTCGAGTTCTGCCCTTCGCGATCCATGGCACTGGCCCTCCGCGCCGGGGTGTCCGGCGGCTCGTGAGCCAGAGATCGCACCCGTCCGGACAATCGCCCGGGCAGCCGATCCCTGGCTGGAAGAGCCCGAATCCGGGGGCCGGTGGCCTCCGCGGGGCCCGTTCGACGGCCGCGCCGCCAAACAGCGGCTATCGGTGTCCCGCGCGCCGGTCTTCAACCCCACTCGCGAGACGCCCGGCCGTTCGAGAGAGAGATACGCCGGCGAACGGTCTCGGTTCGGGAGCCCGGCGCACGAGCCGAACCCCGCTGCCTGCTGCCGCTGTTCCAACAGCGAAAGCAGCGGTCGCGATCCTCAAAACTTGGCTTGGGGATTTTGGCGGTCTGGGTTACGCTGCGCATGTGGGAACCCCTAAGCGGTTAGGGGTGCAGAAAGATCTCCTTGCGGAGGAGTGGGACAATGAAGAAGTTTGTTATTGCATGCGCACTGCTGGCCGGCTCGGCCAGCGGTCAGGCGATCACCGGGTTCAGCGGTGGTAGCCAGTTCCCGGCGTGGTCCGCCGACGGCCCCGGCGTTGTCGGCTGGCGGTTCGATGTCAACACCACGATCGTGCTCACCGACATCGGCATCTTTAATGCCGATACCGCGGCGGGCACGCCCGGCCTGACCGCGTCGCACCAGGTCGGCCTGTGGGACTCGTCGGGCAACCTGCTGACCTCGGGCGTCGCCGGCCCCGGCGGCACCGTCATCGGGCAGTTCACCTACACCGATGTCGCCGATGTCGTCCTCAACCCGGGCGAGCGGTACACCATCGGCGCCGTGTACGACATCAACGACGGCGACAGCTACGTCAGCGGCCCGAGCTCGCTGAGCCTCGCCCCCGAGATCAACCCGACCACCAACGGCGTCTTCCCCAATGACACCGACCTGGGCGGGCTGATCTTCCCGACGGGTGACTCGACCAACCTGGCGCGGCTGGGCACGAACTTCCTGTTCGTCCCGACGCCGTCGACCGCGGCGCTGCTCGGCCTCGGCGGTCTCGCCGCCGTCCGCCGTCGCCGCTGAGTGACGACGACATCCCGTCTCTCTCGAACGCCCTGGGGCCCGCCTCGGGGCGTTCGTGTTGGTGTGCACGGATAGAGTCATCCATGTCCTTCGGCCTGTCACGCGGAAAGCCCCTCGATGTCGCACCGGGCGTCGTCATGGTGTCGGAGCAGGAACTCCCCCCGCTGCCCGACGCCGCCCTGACCGATCGCGCCGCCGGCTGGATCGACCCCCGCGGCTGGTTCCCGCTGCGCGCGCAGCACCCCGAACGCCGCTTCGAGATCGAGATCGGCTCGGGCAAGGGCACCTTCCTGTGCCAGCAGGCGGCGCTCTCGCCCGAGATCGACTACCTGGGCATCGAGTGGGCGGGCGAGTTCTGCAACTACGCCGCCGACCGGATCCGCCGCGCGAACCTCGCCAACGTGCGGATGATGCGGACCGACGCGACCGAGTTCATCCGCTGGCGCGTGCCGAGCGGGATTGTGGATGTCGTGCATCTGTATTTTTCTGACCCCTGGCCCAAGAGCCGGCACCACAAGAAGCGCGTCGTGCAGGACCGGTTCCT
>DAIOTV010000110.1:0-2703 GCA_036751825.1 Phycisphaerales bacterium | reverse complement strand
AAATCGCAAAAACCATGCCCCAGTTCGGATAGTAGGCTGCAATTCGCCTACTTGAAGTTGGAATCGCTAGTAATCGCGGATCAGCATCGCCGCGGTGAATGTGTTCCTGAGCCTTGTACACACCGCCCGTCACGTCATGGAAGCCGGGAGTGCCCGAAGTCACCTCGATTCAGGGGTGCCTACGGCAAGCTCGGTGACTGGGACGAAGTCGTAACAAGGTAGCCGTAGGAGAACCTGCGGCTGGATCACCTCCTTTCTAAGGGATTTCCTTAGACCTGCCAGGGCAGAGTGAAGCGGAAACGCCTCGGGAACCACGATACGGAACCCGTGATCATCACTCGCCCGCGTAGAGCGATCTACAGCAGGGTCGTCAGCATATTCTCGTCCGTGGAATCCCCCCACTGCCGTCCTTTGGGACACCGCAGCGGGTCACGGATAGCCGACTCGGTGACGAGCGGCCAATGGGCAGACAAGCACTTCCTTATGCACCCGCTTCGAAAGAGGCGGGTGTTTTTTTGTACCTGGCCCGTCCTCACGGCCGGGCACTCGCCAGGCGCTCGGCCGATCGGTAGCCTCAAAGGGCTGGAAGCAACGGGACGCAAACGCATGGCCGATCTCCACCGCACGCTGAACGCCGCGGCGACCCCGAGTCCGGGACCGGCTGCCGCCGAGCCGGTGCTCCGGGTGTTCGCAGCCGCCTGGGCCGGCTTCACGCTCGTGCATGTCGCTCTGGTGTATTGGGCGTGGCTGCAGCTCACGGACATCACCCAGCTGGTGCTGCACGCGGGGCTGGGCGTTTCGGCGGTGGCAACGCTGCTGCGTCCGGACCGCTTGCTCCGCCTGATGGCCGTCGCGGGGTTCTCGTTCACGATCGAGTTCCTCAGCATGCCCTATCTGGCGAACCACCTGTTTGTGACGATGTACATCGACGCGGTGATCCTCGCGATGGGGCTGGCCGCCCTGCTCTGGCGAGGGTCTTCGCTCAGCTCTGGAGAACGGCTCGGCCGGGTTCTGCTCCCCGTTCTCCGATCGATCCTGCTCGTGCTGTACTTCTGGGTCGTCGTCCACAAGCTGAACCGCGACTACTTCAACCCCGTCGTCTCGTGCGGCTGGATGCTGTACGAGGAAATGGCCCGGCACGTCAACGGGATCGTCGGGTTCGCCGCGATGCCGATCATGGACTGGATGCGCTGGCCCTCGCTGCTGGCGGCGTTGGCCTTCGAGCTGCTCATCCCGGTGCTGCTGGTGATCCCGCGGACGCGGCGGTTCGGCATCGCCCTCGGCATCGTGTTCCACACCATGCTGGCGGTGCACGACAATCTGTTCATCGGCAGCTTCACATGCATGATGCTCGCGCTGTACGCCGCGTTTCTGCCGACGGGCGTCGCATCCCGGCTGGCGGCGTTCTGGCCGTCGCGGGCGCGCTCGCGGCGGGGCGTGCTGCTCCGCTGGGGGGTCCCCGTCGCCGCCGGCGCTGTGGTTTCAGCCGTCGTTGTGGGCGTCGCGGCGTGGCAGTCGACCCTTGACCGCGAGGGCGTGATCGCCGCCCTGCACGCGGTGGCCCCGCCGACCGCCAAGCTGCTGTTCTTCGCGTGGATGGGCCTCGCGGCGGTTCTTGTGGGCCGCACCTGGGGCGAGTGGAGCCGCCAGCCCGTTCGGGTCGCCGGCCTGTCGCTGCTGAAGCCCTCGCCGGCGTACGCGGCGGCGTGGCTGGTCCCGCTGGTGTTCTTCGCCAACGCCCTGTCTCCGTATCTGGGGCTGAAGAACCACACGGCGCTCGCGATGTTCTCGAACCTGCGGACGGAGATGATGGTGAACAACCATTTGTTCCTGCCGCTGGTGCGTGTGGCGCCGTACCTCGACGAAGACGTGGTGGTGCTCGATGCGTCGGGTCTGGAGTACCAGATCCCCGCCGACGGGCTGCGCATGACGGTGTACGATGTGCGCGTGATGCTCGCCGCGTCGGGTCAGCCGGACGACTTCGTGCTGGTTGCCGGCGAGGGCGGCCCGGAGCTGTTCTCGCGTCAGACGACGCCTGATGCGCGTTTTTTCGACGCACCGCCGGCGGTTGTTGCGAAGTTCTTCGGATCCAAGGCCATCCCGCCGGACGATGAGCCATGCCCCTGCCGACACTGAACCGGCCGACACTGATCCGGCCGGCACTGATCCGGCCGACACTGACCCCGCCGACACTGACCCCGCCGACGCGGACCCGGTCGATCGGCACGCGTTGAGGCTGTTCGCCAGCCGTCAGCGTCGGGGTCGGCGTCAGCCTCGGGGTCGGGGTCGGGGTCGGGGATGAACACTCACGACCGCGCGCGGCCCTTGGTGTGCCGAACGATCCGGCCGGTCTCGAGGTAGACGAGATCCTCGGCGATGTTCTTCATCAGATCGCCGACGCGCTCAAGGTCGCGGCCCACCCGGTAGAGCAGCAGCCCGGCGGCGGCCTCTTCCTGGTTCCCGCCCGCGATCTGCTCGGTGAGCTCGGTGAAGGCCCCGCTGTCGAGCTTGTCGAGCAGCTTGTCGGGGTTGAACACAGCCGCCGACGTCTGCACATGATCCCACGAGAATTTCTCGAGGATGCGCGCCCGGCCGATCGCCCCCATCCGGGCACGTTCCTCCGGATCGTCGAGCAGCGCCACGATCTTCTCGGCGAAATCGACGGGGTCGTTCTTGCGCGCATAAAGCGACGCCTCCCCCGCC
>DAIOTV010000109.1:0-3383 GCA_036751825.1 Phycisphaerales bacterium | reverse complement strand
CGGGCCTGGCCACGAAGCCCAGCGCCGGGCGGAAGCGGTCGTCGACCTGCCCGACAAAGCCGAAGAGCCGCCAGTCGTCGGTGCGGAAGTTGACGCGCCCGCCCACGGCATAGCCCAAGGCTTCCTCGCCCCCGCCCGGCGTGCCCGTCGGATCGTCAAAGGTTCCCTGCGCCCACCCGCTGACGGTGAGCGCGCCGCCCGCGAACTCGGTCTGCACGAAGTTGAAGTCGGCGCCGAGCAGCGTGTTGCTGCCGCGCGCCCCGGGCCGGCCGTTGGTGGCGATCAGCCCGACGGTCGAGTTGTCGAGCACATCGCGCACGACGCGCGCCACGCCCAGGTTCTTGCTGCCGAGCTCGTCGTCGTCTTGCATCTGCACATTGAGCACGCCGAAGCGTGTGCGCCCGACGCGCCCCGTCACCCGGCCCCCGACGAGGATGTCCTTGGCCTCGCCGTCCACGATGCCGATGCGCCGGCTGAAATAGGGCCGCGGGCTGCGGTTGATCCCGCCGAACTCGAAGATGCCCGCGTCCTCGAGGAAAAAGTCTCTGCGCTCCTCGAAGAACAGCGGGAAACGCGTGAGATTCACCTGCCGCTGATCCACCTCGGCCTCGGCGAAGTCGGTGTTGAAGGTGATCGCCGCGCTGATCGTGGGCGTGACGCGGTAGAACAGGTCGAAGCCGGCGTCGGCCTCGGGCGCGTCGCCGTCGAACCCGCTGCTGACGAGGCCGAAGGGTCTGAAGGTGAGCCCGTAGCCCTGCTGCTGCGAGCCGTCGAAGCCGCGGAGCGCGCCGGCGGTGTCAAGATCCGTCACGGCCCGCGCCCGCCTCGCGCCCGACCACCGCACGATCTCGCCCGTGCGCGCGGTGCGCCGTTCGACATTGAACCCCCACGCCGTCGCGACCGGGTCGAACGGGATCGTGTCAAAGGGGATGGCGATCTCGGCGGACCAGCCCTCGGCATCGACGCTGGTCTCGCCGCGCCAGATGCCGTCCCACTCGAGGCTCTGCCGACCGCCCTCGAGGATCGCATCGATGCGCGCCCCGCCCGCCGCGAGCGCGAACAGAAACCCGTTGCGGTCGTCGTCGAAGGGGTCGATGACGACCAGCACGGCGTCGTCGCCGCTCAGGCTGCCGTCGCGCGCCTTCTCGACGGCGCGCACCGGGCCCGTGTCCTCGCAGCGCACGGCGAGGTAGAGCGTGTCCTCGTCGTACGCCGCGCGCACGATCGTTCGCCGCTGCGGCGCCGCGCCCGCAACAGGCTCGACCTGCAGGAACGCGTCGGACCCCGGGGTCTGCTGCCACACCGCGTCGTCGAGCCTGCCGTCGATGGTGGGGGGCGTGTCGGTGCGCACGAGGTCCAGCGCCGGCTGCGCCGCCGCGGCGCCGGTGGTGCTCAGGACTATCGCCGCCGAGATCGCACGCATGAGGGCCGATCGTAGCCGGCCGGCATCGCGAACCCGGCCCGGGTCAGAACGGCAGCTGGATCGACGCCGAGCCGCCGTGCGCCTCGAACTCGTCGCCGAAGTCGCCCTCGTATCCCACGACGAACGCGAACCCGTTCGAGGCCCGCAGGCTCGCGCCCGCGAGCGCGGTGGTGTAGTGGTCGACCGCGGCGTCCTCGAGAAGGTCCGTCCACGCCCCGCCGCCGTACACCGAGAAGTTGTCGCCGATGTCCCAGTCGATCTTCCCGCCGAGCTTGAGGATCTGCTGCTCGACGCCCGGGTTGAACTCGTACTCATCGACCGACAGCGTCAGCGACTCGTGCACGGTGTACTGCGCCACACCCGCGATGCTCACCGGCCCGACGACGAACTCGACGAGGTTGTTGATGCCGTAGCTGTACAGGATGCCGCCGGCGGCGAAGTCGACGCTCACCACCGTGTCCGCCGCGGCGATCGGCGTGACCTGCCACTTCACGCCGACCGTGTCGTCCTCGTCGGGCAGCACGACGCGGATCGGCAGGCCCAGGCTCAGCCCGCCGTTGAAGATGTCGGCGCCCTCGACCTCGTGGTATCCCAAAGGCACGCTCAGCACGGCGGAGAACCGGTCGTGGAAGCGGACCTCGGTGCCCAGCGCGAGATCGAACGCCGAGCCCTCGAACCCGTCGGCCTCGAACACCTGCCCGCGGAAGTTGAGCCGCGTGCGGATGCCGCCGTAGTCGCGGAAGGTTGTGCCCCCGGTCGACTGAAACAGCGAGGGCGACGCGCCGTCGTCGAGCGATGGGTCAAAGGCCGGATCGGGCGCGGGCTCGACGGGCTCACCGGGTTCGTCACGGCCCGGGCCGAACGGATCGGCGTACACCCGGTTGAGCTCGCGGTCGGTCGGCGTGGTGTCGGCGAAGAGGCCGAAGCGCATGAAGCTGAACCGCGCGCTGCGCGCCGTGCTCGCCAGCGGGTTGCCGTCGGTCACCGCGACGAACGACTGCTGCGCCGCCGCGGCGAGGAACGACTCGATCGTGTCGGGGTTGTCCCGGAGAAAGAAGTCCTCGAGCTGCTCGCCCAGATCGCCGTCGGCCTCGTCGAAGACGAATGTCTCGTTCGAGCCCAGCAGCGAGTTGATGGTCAGCAGCCCGCCGCCCGATCCGCCGCCGGCCGGGTCGTAGGTCACGCTGAGCGCGTCGTCGATGCCGCCGTAGGTGACCGACGCGTCGAACGCCACGCCGTCGAAGGGGGCAAACGCGTTCTGCTGATCGGCGAAATCGACCAGCAGGTCCGGCAGGTTCGAGCCGCCGACCGTGAGCATGTTGCCCGGATTGCCGACCTCCTCGAGCGTGAACGCGAACAGGTCGTTGCTCTGCGCGTGGCCCGAGAGCGTGAACAGGGCCGCGATCGCGGCAGTTGAAGATCTGAGCATCGCGGAACCCCCTTCAGCAGCGTGCGCCGGCAAACGGGGCAGCCTAGCACATCGCGGCCGGGCCGTCAGACCTTGAACTGCAGGACCAGTGCACGCAGCTGCTCGGCCTTCTGCGAGAGCTGGTTCGCCGCGCTCGACGCCTCCTGCGTGCCGCGGCTCGCGCTGTGCGCGGCCTCGCCGATCTCGACGATGCCCCGGCTCACATCGTCCGCCGCCTTGGCCTGCTCTTCCGCCGCCGAGGCGATCTCGCGGATCATGCAGGTCACCTGCTCGGTGCCCGTGACGATCGAGCGCAGGCTGTCGCCCGCGGTGCCGGCGAGCTCGACGCCCCGGCTGACCTCGGTCGTGCCCCGCTCCATCCGCTCGACCGCCGTGGCGGTCTCGGTCTGGATGGCCTTGATCGACTGCCCGACTTCTTCGGTGGCTTCCTGCGTGCGTTCGGCGAGCTTGCGGACCTCGTCGGCGACGACGGCGAACCCCCGGCCGTGCTCGCCGGCGCGGGCCGCCTCGATCGCGGCGTTGAGCGCCAGC
>DAIOTV010000108.1:0-3710 GCA_036751825.1 Phycisphaerales bacterium | reverse complement strand
TGCTGGCGCGGGCCGCGGACCGCGCGCACGATCCCACGGTGCTCATCACCGCCCAGCCCGCGACCGAGTACCCGGACGCGATGTTCGAGCGAGGCGTCACCGTCGCGCTCGCCGACGCCAAGGCCAACCCGTTCGAGCCCACCGCGGCGCACAAGACCCTGAACTACTGGTGGCGGCTGAGCGCCCTGCGCGACGCCAGCGCCAAGGGCGCGGCCGAGGCGCTTGTCTTTCAGGTCACCAACCACCTCTGCGGCGGGTGCGTGAGCAACGCGTTCATCGTGAAGAACGGCGCGCTGCTCACGCCCATCGCCCGCGGCGAAGAGGCACAGGGCGCGCTGCCCAGCCCCGTCCTGCCCGGCATCACCCGCGGCGCGGTCGTCGACGCGGCCCGCGAGCTGGGCATCGATGTGACCGCACGCATGCTGACGATCGACGATGTGCTCGGCGCGGACGAGCTGTTTCTCACTAACTCGAGCTGGCTGGTGCTGCCGGTGACGGCGGTCGAGGCCTCGGCGATCGGCGGCGGAACGCCCGGCGAGATCACACGGGCGTTGCGGACACGCCTGCTCAACGAGCCCCCCGCGTGAGCGGGGGGCCATGGGCCTCGACAACCCGTGTCCGCCCGCTCACGCGGGGGGCTCGCTTTCGGTGCTCGCCCGATCGCGTGGGGCTTCGGGTGGCAGCGCGTTCGGCTCCGGGGCTTCGGGCGGGTTGCCCTCGTAGTAGAAGTCGGGGTCGAAGCGCGTGCCGCACTCGGGGCAGGTGCGGATCCAGGGCGTCGTGATGAGTTCGGCGAGGTCGTGCCCGCAGCGTCGGCAGGTGAGGATGGGCTTGGGCCCGGGCATGCCGGATTGTTGGCCCGAGCCCAGTTAGTCGTCGGCGTCGCGGTTCGTGCTGAGCGCATCGAGCAGGTTTGGCGACATCGGCTCGTCCGATTCATCGTCCTCATTGGGCTTGAAGCTGGCCAGCATGCGGGAGAAGCGGTTGTCGCGGAGGGTGTTGAGCGGCGGCGGGGGCGCGAGCGCTTCGTTGATCAGCCGGTCGATGTGCGCAACGCGAGCGAGGGCCGGGCCTCGCAGCGGCCTGGCGGGGCGGGGGGGCGCGACCTGCTGGCCGAGCACCGGCGCGGTGTCGAAGGTGCGCGGGTAGAAGCAGGCGATGACGAAGCACTCTGCGAAGTCTTCGGCCGGGCTGGTGGCGGCGTAGTCGCTGACGGTGTGGGTGCGCGACGGAAGCGTCCCGTCGGGCCAGAATTCGTCGGTGAACGCGCTGCGCTGCTCGTCGGTGAGCGCGTACCAGAACAAGTGGCCAAGCTCGTGCGTCGCGTTGTAGAGCTGGCGACGCGCGCCGGCGCCCGGTCGTTGGGGCACCAGGGGAAACCTGCCGGGCTCGAGCGAGATGTCGAGGGCGATGTGGTGGCTGGTGAACGCGACACCCCCGGCGTTCTCGCCGTGGACGGTGACGCGGTCGGCGGCGATGAACACCGCATCGACGTGCCGGGCCACGGCGCCAATCCGGCCGAGCAGCGTGGCCGGTCCCAGCTGCTGTCGCGCGAGGCGGATCTGCTGGGGCGAAGCGGGCTCGATGACGATGCCGCGGTTGGCGGCCTCGGCGAGGCGTTCCTCGGTGACGCCCATCTCACCGACGGCGGCGATGCGTCGGGCGAAGTGGCGCGTCGCGCGGTCGCGCATGTGGGTTTCAAGTCCGCGGGCGAAGTCGGCGCGTTCCGGCGGCGGGGTCTCGGAGATGCTCACCGGGAATCGCCACGACAGCAGGAGCGCAACGCCCACCGGGTCGGCGGGGTGCGGGTACGGCGGCATCGGCAGGCCGAACGCCAGCGTGCGCCCCGGCTGGCGCAGCAGCGCGAACTCGTCCGAATCTTCCGCGCCCTGCGCGTGACCGATCGGGGCCGACAGAGCCGAGAGCAGAAGGGCGAGCGCGAGAGCGGCGACGGCGCGAGCGGGCTGCATCGACTCAGATTAGCAGACGCACACTTTGTGTGCTAGTCGCGCGTGATGACGCGGACGTTCTCGCGCCCGTCGGTCCGGACGCCGGCGACGCGGGTGTTGGGCCGGCCGAGCGCCATGAGTCGTCGGCGGACATGCAGGGCCGTCAGGGCCACGATGCCCGCGACGATCCCGAGCAGGAACAGCGGGATCAGCAGCAGCAGGACCAGCACGCACAGCACGAGGCCGGCGGCGGTGAGCAGCAGCCGGGAGACCGGGCCGAGGTTCGCGTGCAGATCGACCACGCGGGTGCGGGCGGCCTGAGCCCGGGCGGCCTGGTTGCGGAACGCTTCAACGTCCATGCCAGATTGTAGGGATCCGGGCCGGGCGTCTTTCCGCCGGTGTCGCGCCGAGCGCGGCCAACTGCCAGCGGAAACCGCGTACAATCCTCCCTTGCAGGAGGCGCGGCGGATGGCACGAGATGCTGGGGCTGAATCGGGGGCGACCACCACTTCTGGGGTGACCGAGAAGCCCTTCGTGCATCTGCACCTGCACAGCGAGTACTCCCTTCTCGACGGCGGCAACCGGCTGGACAAGCTGGTGGCCCGGGTGAAGGAGCTCGGGATGAATGCCGTCGCCGTGACGGACCACGGCAACATGCACGCGGCGGTGAGCTTCTACGAGAAGGCGCGGGCGGCGGGGATCAAGCCGATCCTGGGCGTCGAGGCGTATGTCGCGCCCGGCTCGCGGCTCGACAAGACCTACACGGGCGTGAACGACGGTGGGTATCACCTGGTGCTCTTGGCCGAGAACGAGACCGGCTGGAACAACCTGCTGTACCTGTGCAGCGAGGCGTATCTGACGGGCTTCTACTTCAAGCCGCGGATCGACCGGGAGCTGCTCGAGAAGCACAACGCGGGCCTGATCGCGATCAACGGGCACCTGGGCTCGGAGATGGGCGAGCACCTGCTCTCGTACGAGAGCTCGGGCGGGCTCGCGCGGGGGGACACGAGCCACTACGAGGCGGCGAAGGAGAGCGCCGCGTGGCACGCGCGGGTGTTCGCGGACGAGGGCACGGGCCCACGGTTCTTCGTCGAGATGCAGCACCATGTTGTGGAGCAGATCGCGATCAACCCGCACCTGATGCGTGTGGCGCGGGAGATGGGCCTTCCGCTGGTGTGCGACAACGACAGCCACTTCCTGCGTGCCGAGGACCACGACGCGCACGACACGCTGATCTGCATCTCGACGGGCAAGAGCAAGTTCGACGAGCAGCGGATGCGGTACACGCCCGAGCTGTATGTCAAGAGCCCGGACCAGATGTGGGCGCTCTTCGGGTCGGCCGACTACAACAACGACGCGGTCGGCGACGCTGGCATCGAGGCGCTGCGCAACACGCAGCGGATCGCGGACCGGTGCGAGGTGGAGCTGCCCATCGGCGCGAACCACGCGCCCGTGGTGGTGGTCAAGGCGCCCGCGATCAGCCGGCTGCCCAAGCACTCGGACAAGGCGTTCGGCGGCGATCTGACGGCCTGGTTCAAGGCGTTCTGCGACACCTTCGCGCTCGAGCCGGCGAACGACCAGGGCCTCGACCAGGCGCAGCTGAAAGACGAGTGCGACAAGGCGCTGCGGCTGCTCTGCCGGGCGGGCATGGTCTGGCGGTACGGGCCGGGGATTCTGAAGTTCGAGCATGATGGTATCGAGGGCGTTGATGCTCCCCCGCCGCCGGTGCCCCCTTCCCCCAGCTGGATGCGAGTGCACCGG
>DAIOTV010000107.1:0-3714 GCA_036751825.1 Phycisphaerales bacterium | reverse complement strand
CGATCGTCATGCGGACAACGCCCGACCGGTCGGTGTAGCTCGGCCAGGGCTCGCCGTCACCATCGAGGTACATGCTCGCGTCGTCGTAGAGGTTCACGGCCTGGAACGCCCGGAAGTCGAGCGGGTCGGGGGCGCTCGACCACGCGCCGGCGAAGGTGTCCGGGTAGGTCAGCGCGAGGTGGATCACGCTCCACCCGCCCGAGCTGTGGCCCCGCAGCAGCCGGGCGTCGGCCTCGGCGATCGTCGGGTACAGCGCGTCAATCGCCGGCATGACTTCTTCGACAAGCGCCCGGCCCACGGGCCCGTTCGCCCGCGAATCGACGAACTTGTGGTGCCCGTTCGGCCCGTCGGGGTTGAGCACCACCCAGTACGCCGACCGGGCAAGCCGGCCCAGCGGCGAGGTCGGCGGCGCCGAGGCGAGCTCGCGCGCCGTCCAGTTCGCACCCTCGTGCGTGCCCCCAAAGCCCGGGACTTCGTAGACCACCGGGTACCGCACGCCCGGCTCGGCGTCGATGGGCGGGATCACGCCGACATCCACGAACACCCGCTCGCCGCTCGCCAGACGCGCGTCGCTCAGCAGCCGCGACTCGAAACGCCGGAACTCGACGCGCCCCTCGGGCTGGGCAAGCGGCTCCTGCACGACCTGATCGAGCCGAAGCTCGACCACCGGCGTCTCGCCCTCGGCGAACGACACCCGGGCGACGCCCGAGTACAGATTCCCGGGCTCACGCGACCAGTCGCTGCTCAGGCGGTTTCGATCGAGCACGGCCTGCACGCGGTAGCTGCCCGGCGGGATGCCACCGACCGGAAACGTGTGCTCGAAGCTGTCGATCAGGAACGTGTCGCCCGCTCCCCACCGCGCGACATCGACCCCCGCCATCGGCTGCGGGTCGCTGAAGAACGGGGCGGCGGACGGCGCATCATCGATCGACGACGACTCGTCCACGAAGTAGAACACCAGCCGCCCCGACAGCGGGAAGCCCGGCTCGTCGTGCGTCACGCGGAACACCGGCTGGGCGCACGCCGGCTGCGACAGCACGCCGGCGAGGATCACGGACAGGGGCTTGGTCATCCCGCATTCTTGGCGAGCTGCGCGTCGATGATCTCGGCGAAGGCGTCGACGTCGCCCGGCCCGAAGCCCGTCTGGCGGTGAACGATCGTGCCCGAGGCGTCGATCACCACGAAGGTCGGGATCGACGAGACGCCGTACGCCTCCGCGATCGACCGCCCGTCGGGGATCAGGTCGAACGAGTAGCCGTTCTTGGCAAAGTAGTCGGCCGGGTTCGCGGCCCGGTAGTTCGCGTCGAAGTGCACGCCCACGACCGCGACACCGGGGTTGGCCGCGTACCGCTCGTGCAGGGCCTGCACATGGGGCATCGCCTTGCGGCACGGGCCGCACCAGGTGGCCCAGAAATCGAGCACCGTCACCCGGCCGGCGTAGCTGGCCAGCTGCACATTCTCGCCCTCGCTGTTCATCGCCGCGAACGCCGGCGCCGGCTCGCCCGCCTTGGGGCCGCTGCTGCACCCCGCGAGCACGCTCGACACGCCGATGCCCATCGCCGCCAGAATCCCGTTCACGCTCGTCATCCGCGTCATACCGAAAGCTCCCGTTGCTCACCAGCCGCGTCGGGCGCGGCTTCGCCGTAGTGCTCCGCGAGCACCGCTCGCCAGTTCTCAACCGACGAGACCGCGATCATCTTCCGGCGGACCGATTCGCCGTCCGGATGATGGTGGCTGAACTTGATCCCGAACTTCCGCATCGTCTTGCCCGTGTGCTTGTCCGGGTCGCGCATCGTCGCCCGGTTCACCCGCAGCGCCAGCTCGAAGTGCTGCTCGAGAACCTGTCTTTGTTCGGCGATGGTCGGCGGCACCGGCTGGCGCCCCGCCATCAGGTCCCGCGCCTGCCGAAAGATCCACGGGTTGCCGATGCACCCCCGCGCCACGCTCGCGCCGGTCAGCCCCGTGTAGCGGATCATCCGGAAGATCTCGCCCGCCGACCAGACATCGCCCGACCCGAAGATCACACGATCGGGCCGCTGCTCGCGGATGTCCTTGAGCAGGTCCCACCGGCTCGGGCCCACGTATTTCTGCTCGACGGTTCGCCCGTGCACCGTGACCCACGCGCAGCCCATGTCGTAGGCCGCGTCGAAGATGCGCCAGAAGTTCTCGACCATCTCGGGCGTGTCATCAAAGCTGCGGCGCATCTTGACCGTGACGGGAATCTCCTCCGGCACCGCCTCGCGCACGGCCTCGAGGATTCGGATCGCGCCCTCGGGCGCCGCCAGCCAGTGCCCGCCGCGGGCCTTCTTGGCAATCTTCTTGACCGGGCAGGCGAGGTTGACGTCGATGGCGGCAAAGGAATTGGTGCCGGAGGCTTTCGGCCTCCGTTCCAGCTCGATCGACTCCCGCACCTTGTGCTGCGTCACATCCTCATAGGCCAGGTCGCGGTAGTCGCGCTCGCTGCGCCCGCCCTGCTCGATCATCTTCAGGGCGGCCGCCGCCATCTCGGCGGGCTCGCTGCCCATGATCTGGCCGACGAGCGGGTGGTCCTCCTCGCCGCCGGGCACATTGCTCTCGATCTCGCCGAGGTCCGCCTTGGCGAACCCCCGGCCTCCGGCGAGGAGCGTCCGGTCGAGCAGGGCCTCGGTGACGCAGGCCGGGCAGCCGTGCCGGCGGGCGATGATCCGCATCGCCGCGTCGCTGTAGCCCGCCAGACCCGCCTGGAAGAACGGGGCGTCCCAGCCCGGGACCGCCGCGGGCACACGCGGATCGATGCCCAGCCCGTCGAAGCTGGCCGCGACCTCTTCGGCGCATCGGCGCGGGTCCAGCCCCTCGCTGCCGGGTGCGATCGCGGCTTCGGCCGGCGTTGCGTTCGAACTGTTGCTCTGGCAGCCCATCCGCCGAACGATAGGGGACATGCGCACGATCCCCTTCATCGCTCTCGCCCTGCTGCTCGCCGCGTGCTCGTCCTCGGGCCCGCTCAGGCCCGGCGAGAGCTACCCCTCGATCCTTGTCCGAACCGAGCCGAGCACCATCCAGCTCGTCCGCGAAACGAGGCACGTCGAGATGACCAACGTCACCGCCCGCAGCTTCGGGCCAAGCCGGATCTGGCTCAACCAGTGGTACGCCGCCGAGATCGACGGGCTCCGCGTCGGCGAGACCGTCCGACTGCCCCTGACCCGCTTCAAGGACGAGTTCGGCGACAGCTTCCGCGGCGGGGGCTTCTTCGCGGCCGAGGCGCCCGACAAGCTCGTCAAGGCCGAGCTCGAGACCGACGCCCCGCGCACCGAGGGCACCCTCGGCGGCGAACGCGTGCTCGTGCCGCTCATCGTCGTGGGCGATCAGGACTAACGCTCTCTGACGAGCCCCTCGCGCGAGCGAGGGGACCCCGGGGAACGCATCGACTTTCGCGTCCCCTTGCTTGCGCAAGGGGCTCACTGTTCAACCCTCAACCAGCCTTGCAACCTCGTCGAGAATCGCGTTGGCGGTTGCTTCGTCGCGCGCTTCGCCGATGAGCCGCAGGATCGGCTCGGTGTTGCTTGCGCGGACATGGACCCAGGCCTTCTTGTCGTCGAAATCCACGCGCACGCCGTCCTGCGTATCGACGCGTTCACTCGCATAATGCCTGGCGATGCGCTCGATCGCCGGCTGCGCATCGCTCTTGTTCGCCAGCGGCTGCTTGCGCTTCACGATCGCGTAGCTCGGGATGTCGGC
>DAIOTV010000106.1:0-3978 GCA_036751825.1 Phycisphaerales bacterium | reverse complement strand
GACCCGATCGAGTACCACCTCGACGGCATCACGCAGACGCAGACGCACGAGAAGATCGGCATGAGCTTCTCGCGCGTGCTCAAGGCCCTGCTGCGTCAGGACCCCGACGTGATCATGCTGGGCGAAATCCGCGACATGGAGACGGCGCACATCGCCGTCCAGGCCGCGCTCACCGGCCACCTGGTGCTGTCGACGCTGCACACCAACGACGCGCCGAGCTCGGTGACGCGACTGGTGAACATCGGGCTCGAGCCGTTCCTGGTCGGCGCGGCGGTGAACGCGGTGCTGGCGCAGCGGCTCGTGCGTCGGCTGTGCGGCAAGTGCAAGGAGCTGCGCGACCCGCCGCCGGAGCAGGCCGAGTTCCTCGAGCTCTCGGGCATCGTGGGCCAGCAGGTGTACATGCCGGTCGGCTGCGAGAAGTGCCGCCAGGGCGGGTACTCGGGCCGGGTCGGCATCTACGAGCTGCTGGCCGTCGACGACCAGCTTCGCGATGTGATCGCGCGGAACCCGAATGTGTCCGAGTTCCGGCGGATGTGCCTCGAGCGCGGCATGACGAGCCTCCGGCAGGACGGCATGGCCAAGGTCGCCGAGGGCCTGACCACGGTCGCCGAGGTTCTGCGCGTCACGGCGGAGCACTAAACGCCCTGCGATCGCTGGCGCGATCGCTGAGCGTAAGTCCAGTCAGGGGCTACCGTCGTTTCCATCGGAGCCGGGCTGTCCATCGGGATCTCCGGTACCGCCGGGTCCTCCAGCGCCGCCGTCATTGCCGCTCCCATCACCATTCGATCCGTCTCCGCCATCTCCTCCACCGCCGCCGGGACCGCCAGCGCCGCCGGGGTTGTGGTCGCTCCCTCCGCCCGCCCCGCCGGCTCCGCCTTCGCCTCCGTCGCCTCCTTCGCCGTTCGGCGCATCACCGCCGTCCCCAGCATCACCGCCGCCCCCACCATTTCCGCCGGCCCCAGTTGCGCCGCCGTCTGCACCGCCGGCTCCACCCGGGCCGCCATCACCCCCGTCGCCGCCATTGCCACCGTTCGATCCGCCGCCTCCGCCCTTTCCGCCTCCGCCGCCGTTGCCGCCGGGCTGTGCGCCGGGCGGGTCCTCAACGCCGGTTCCGCCATTGCCGCCATCTCCGCCCTTCCCTCCGTTGCCGTCGTCGGTGTTGTCGCCCCCATTGCCACCTGGGCCACCGTTACCGGGAAGATCGGGGGGATCTCCGGGCGCCCCGTCCCCACCGGGTCCACCATCTCCGGCAGGATCACCATCACTACCGTCTCCACCTGGGCCGCCGTTTGGCCCATACGGATGACCGGGAGTGTTGCCTGGCCAGCCTGGCGCGCCGTCCGGCGAGTGCGGGTTGTTTGCATCGTCACCATCGCACCCGTAACAATTCGGATTAAAATCTGGGTGATAGTCATTCCAGCAGGGTGGTCCACAATCAATCCAATTTTGGCGGTTGGAGTTGCCGGGCTGGAGACCTGGCTCGGGCATGCCCTGAGCGTCGTACATGCCGTTCGTGTTCATGATCAGCGAGAGTTCCGCTGCCCTGACGTTGAAAGCGATCGTCTCCTGACCATGGTCAAACCGTGATGTCACGCGGTCGATCATCACGCGGAAATCGTTGCCATCAACGACGCCGTCGCGCGTCAGGTCGCCTCGGCGATCGTTGTTCCCAGCGAGCGCGAGCCATGCGTTGATATCTGCCGGCGAGGTCACACCGTCGCCGTTCAGATCCGCGCCGGCCGGTTCGAGAACGACGGCGTAGAACAACCCGCTGGCATCCACAGCGGTTGCCGCGATCTGCCCGCGGTTGTTGATGTCGTCAGCGCGAACGATCGAGAGCCCCGCGCCCACAACGAGTTCATCGAGCAAGACAGCCTCGTTACCGATCCAGATCGCGGCCTGTGTCGAGCGATCGAACGAAGAAGCCACCGCCGCCCAGCGGATCACGGCGTGCTCGTCTGCTGAAACCACACCAACGACCTCGCCGCCGGCGTTCACGCCGGTTGCCACACCCGTCCGTGTTCCCGCGGGCAGGTCGAGCTCGACACGCGCCCCGTGGGTCCAGTACACCGGGGTCGCCGGGCCGTTCCGGTCCTGCTCGCCGCCGACGAGGAAGTCCGGCCAGGACGCGTCATCGATCCATGACCCGATGCCGTCCCGCGTGTCGAGGTCGGCGTGGCCCATGTCGCGCGACCATGCAGAAGCACGCCCCTTGAAACTGCCATAGAAGCGATCATCGCGATCGATGTGCCGTGAGACTCGATTGACGGCACCCCGATCGATCGTTCCGATCATCGAGAGCCCGGCCGGCCTGTTGAACGCTGCCGATGGCTGCCAGATGCCGAGCTCGTCGCCGACACGAACGACGGCATCGCCCGCGTCGGTGATGGCGAGCGTTCGGCCCGGGCCGACCTCGCCGTCGCTGAGCACCAGGGCGCGAAACGCCTGGGCGTGGATTGAACCGGTGAGCCCCGCGCACACAAGGATTCCGAGGGTCGACCGGGCTGCGTTCTGCATGGTTCCGAACTCCAAAGCGGAATCAGAATCCTCCGACGCGGCCGACGCGGCCGACGCAGCTGATTCGGGTTTCGGGCAACCTACCACGGTTGTCCGCAAGTCGGGAGTGCTCGTTCGGATTTTGAGCGATATTTATCGGGACCACGCCGCCCGTTTCAGGGGCCAGCGGCCGCCGGGCCTTGCATTTCGGCGCGGTCCACGCCATACTCCGTCGTCAATACCGAGTTTCTGATAGATTTCTCATCTGTGATCGCGGCTGACTCGCGATCGACGCTCGGAGGGGTGCGGAATGGTCCTACGCGTTGCCGCTCTGTCGTGCCTGATGGCGGGGGCGTTCGCCAGCGAGATCCGGGCCCAGCAGGAGGAGCCCGATCCGCTGCTGACCACCCGACAGGCCGACCTGTTCGCCGACGCCGAGCGACGCTCGCTGCTTCGGGCCAATCAGGCCGGGCACGATGGGCGGTTCTTCATCCAGTCCGACGACGGCACCAAGCGGCTGAACATCGGCGGCTACGCCCAGATCCGCTACTACGCCAACCTCGTCGAAGAGACCCCCACGCAGGACCCGTTCGAGTCAGGCTTTCAGATCGAACGCACCCGGCTGGTCTTCTCGGGTCAGGTGGCCGAGGGCACAACCTTTCTCGTCCTCCCCGCCGCCGGGCGCAGCGGCACCTGGACCGTCCTCGACATCTGGGTGCAGCAGGATCTCTCCGAGACCTTCGGCGAGGGCTGGTCGATCACCGGCGGCCAGTTCAAGCTCCCGTTCTGGCGCGAGTGGCTCGTCAGCGAACGCTTCATCCAGCCCGTGGAACGCTCCACCCTCGCCATCGACTTCGCCTCGATCTACAGCCAGGGCGTCAAGCTCGCCTACCTCAGCGGCCAGACGCTCTTTGAGATCGCCTACTCCGACGGCCTGCGCAGCCTCAACTCCGACTTCGCCCCGGCGAGCCCGGCGGCCGCCGACACCGAGTCCGAAGCCGGCGCGATCACCGTCCGCGTTGAGTCGGCGCTCTTCGGCAACAAGAACGACTTCACCGACATGACCAGCCTTGGCACCGAAACACCCGGGCTGCTCGTCGGCGCCGCCGCCCACTGGCAGGGCGAGACCCGCTCGTTCTTCGGCACGCAGATCAACAACCTCACCCAGGGCACGGTCGATGTCTCGTACGAGGCGCCCGGGTTCAACGCCTTCGGTGCCGGCGTCATCCGGCTCGTCGAGTTCCCGGGTGGGGCGGATGAACTCGACGCCGGCGTGCTCGCCCAGGCCGGCGTGTTCGTGTCCGACGGTGTCGAGCTCGTTGGCCGCTACTCCGTGCTCATCCCCGACTCGGACGCGCCGGGCGACGACCCCTTGTAAGGAGTACGTCCCGTCAAGAGGTGGAACAGGGTGGCGCCCAGGCCATAGATGTCGCTGCGGCTGTCGATGTCCTGCGAGCCGCGGATCTGCTCCGGCGACATGTA
>DAIOTV010000105.1:0-4194 GCA_036751825.1 Phycisphaerales bacterium | reverse complement strand
GGCGAGCCCTGGCCGAGCTACACCGACCGGTCGGGCGTTGTCCGCATGACGATCGCCGACGAGAACGCGATGGAAACCGTTCTGGGCCCGGGCAACACGAGCGGGCAGCAGTGGGACTCGTGGCAGGCGGCGTTCGGCACCGCTGACGAACTGGGCAACCCCGCGGCGCTCTACGACGAGCAGACCGGGGCGATCGACAAGGCGATGGTCGAGCGCTTCCGGCGGAACGACCTGGCCGACCGTGTTCGGCAGGACCGGGCGACCGCCGGCCGGCTGGCGCGGGACCGCGTTCGGGTGATCGTGGGCGACGCGGACGAGTTCGATCTGGACGAGGGCGTTCGGCTTTTCGTCGAGTCGGCCGAGGGCTTCGGCTTCGGCCCGCGCGACGAGGGCGGGTGGTACGCCATCGTGCCCGGCGCGACGCACGGGTCGGTGCTGGGGTCCGAGGCGGGTCGCGAGCTGCTCGCCGACATGGCCGCCCACGCCGAGGCACAGCTCAAGGCCCGCACCGGGGACTGAGCGCCGGCCTCGGGCGATGCGAGCTAGTGTCTCCCCTTGCAGCGACGCATCGCCCGCGCGGTAGACACCGGCGCTGGCCGCCGCCCGCTCTCGGGAGAACACACATGACAGCGCAACGAATCCTGGCCTTTGCGATCGCGATGTTCGGGCTGTGCGGCGCCGCCGCGGCCCAGCCGGCCGACACGCCGCTCATCCCGCGCGATGTGCTGTTCGGCAACCCCGAGCGGGCGTCGGTCTCGATCAGCCCCACGGGTGATCGGCTCAGCTGGCTCGCGCCCGTCGACGGCGTGCTGAATGTGTGGGTCGCTCCCGTCGATGATCTCGACGCCGCCAAGCCCGTCACCGACGACGAATACCGCGGCATCCGCCAGCACTTCTGGGCCTGGAACGGCACGCACGTGGTGTATCTGCAGGACACGGGCGGCGACGAGAACTTCCTGGCGTACAGCGTGAACGTGGAGACCGGCGAGACCGTCGAGCTCACGCCGTTCGAAGGTGTGCGGGTGCAGGTGAACCAGGTCTCCCCCCGGTTCCCCGACGAGATGATCCTGGGCATCAACGACCGCAACCCGCAGCTGCACGACCTCTACCGCGTGAACGTGGTCACGGGCGAGCGGTCGCTGGTGATGACCAACGAGGGGTACGCGGGCTACACGCTCGACAACGACTTCACCGTGCGCTTCGCCGTGCGCTTCGAGGGCGACGGCTCGCTGTCGTACTTCGAGGTCGAGGACAACAAGACCGTGCTCGACACGCCCTACCTGTCGGTGCCCAACCAAGACACGCTGACGACGGCGATCGCGGGCTTCAGCGCCGACGGAAGCGTGATGTACCTGCTCGACAGCCGGCTGGGCAACACGGCAGCGCTCTACACCAAAGACCTGGCCACCGGCGAGACCGACCTGGTCTTCGAGCACCCCAAGGCGGATGTCTCGGGCGTGATGGCGCACCCGGTGACGAACGAGATCGAGGCCGTGAGCGCGAACCACCTGCGGACGGAGTGGACGGTGCTGGACCCGGCCATCGAGGCTGATCTTGCGTACCTGCGCACGGTCGAGAACGCCGAGGTGAACGTGACGAGCCGTTCGAAGGACGACTCGCTGTGGACGATCGCGTACACGCTGAGCGACGGGCCCGTGAAGTACTACCTGTACGACCGGGCCGAGAAGAGCGCCCGCTACCTCTTCAGCAACCGGCCCGACATCGAGGGCCTGCCGCTGGCCGAGATGCACCCGGTGGTGATCGAGTCGCGCGACGGGCTCGAGCTCGTCAGCTACCTCACGCTTCCCTACGGCTCGGACACCGACGGCGACGTGCGGCCTGATGGCGAGGCGCTGCCGATGGTCCTGCTCGTGCACGGCGGCCCGTGGGCGCGCGACAGCTGGGGCTTCAACAGCATGCACCAGTGGCTGGCCAACCGCGGGTACGCGGTGCTGAGCGTGAATTTCCGAGGCTCGACGGGCTTCGGCAAGGACTTCATCAACGCCGGCAACTTCGAGTGGGCCGGCAAGATGCACGACGACCTGATCGACGCGGTCGACTGGGCCGTCGCCGAGGGCATCGCCGACGAGCAGCGCGTCGCGATCATGGGCGGCAGCTACGGCGGCTACGCCACGCTCGTCGGGCTCACCTTCACGCCCGACACCTTCGCGTGCGGCGTGAGCATCGTGGGCCCGTCGAACCTGCGCACGCTGCTCGCCACCATCCCGCCCTACTGGGCGCCGGTCATGAAGATGTTCACGACCCGCGTGGGCGACCCGAGCACGGAAGAGGGCCTTGCGCTGCTCGAGGAACGCAGCCCCCTGAACTATGTCGAGCGGATCGAGCGGCCGCTGCTGATCGGGCAGGGCGCCAACGACCCGCGCGTGAAGCAGTCCGAGTCCGACCAGATCGTCGAGGCGATGCAGGCCAAGAACATCCCCGTGACCTACGCGCTGTTCCCCGATGAGGGCCACGGCTTTGCGCGCCCCGAGAATCGCACCGCGTTTAACGCCGTCGCCGAATCGTTCCTCAGCACGCATCTCGGCGGCCGGTACGAGCCGATCGACGACGATCTGCAGGATTCGACGATCCAGGTGCCCACAGGCGCCGAGGGCGTGCCGGGCCTGGTCGACGCGCTGCCGGCGAGCGAGGTCAAGTAGGCCTCGCGGCACGGAATCGGACGCCGAGCCGCCCTCGGCCGTCCGGGAAAGTCGGCCCCCGCGTTCGCGGGCGGGACATGCCTGGAAACTGTGCCGATCCCGCGGGCCGATCGACCGGTCAACCCGCGGGATCGGTGTATGTATCGCTCAAGGGCCAAGGCCGGCCCTCGGAGCGATGCCATGGAGACGGGTTGTGTTGTCGGCGTACTCGGTTCGGTTCTTCTTGCCGGTGCGGCAGCGGCGCAGCCCATGGATGTCATCGCGAGTCAGCCGCCAGCGCCGGACATTTCGAGCCAGGCGTCGCAGCGGCTCACGGGCGTGCAGACATTCGAGCCGGCCCGGGTGCTCGTCGATGACTTCATCGCCGACGGCGACGCGGTGCTGGAACGCGTTCGGCTGTTCGCGGCGCCAACCGGCAACGCCTACGCGATCCGGCTTCGCGTGCTCGAGCTCAACGCCGCCAACGGCGTGGTCGCCGAGATCGCCAGCACGACGCCGGGCATCGCTCGCGCCGTCTCGGACGCGCCCTCGGGCGAACCGAGCGTGGTCGCCTACGACATTGACATCCCCGGCGGCGTCGGCCTGCGAGACGGCACCCGCTACGGCATCGAAGCGGTGGGCCTTCTCGTTGCGCCCTCGCTCGGCGACGCGCCCAGGCAGTGGCGATGGGCCGGGGCCACCGGCGACGGCGGCGTGCTGATCGAAACCCAGGCCGGCCTCGTCAGGCTCGATCACCCGGGCGTCGCCTTCGAGCTGCTCGGCGAGATCCTTACCCCGGCCTGTGTCGCCGATGTCAACCAGGACGGCCTGCTCACCCCCGCCGACTTCAGCGCCTGGATCATCGCCTACAACGCCCGCGATCCGCGCGCCGACCAGAACGGCGACGGCGCGATCACCCCGGCGGATTACAACGCCTGGATCCTGAATTTCAGCGCCGGCTGCTGATCCGATGCGCCGCGTGCGCGGAACATGAACTTCGATTCACTGCGGTTTCAGCGTCGCTGCATCGCGCTGCCGCACTCTACTTGTGAAGGCGACCCGCCCCGAGCGCGGGTCCGCCCGACAACGCGATCAATGAACCGAAAGGACACACGATGCAGAAGCTTCAAGCCACTGTTGCCGTGCTCGCCACCGATGGATTCGAGCAGAGCGAGCTCACCGAGCCCGTCGCGAAACTCACCGAGGCGGGAGCGACCGTGCACATCATCGCGCCCGAGCCGGGGTCGATCCGGGGCTGGAACGACGGCGAGTGGGGCGATGCCGTCGAGGTCGACCGCACGATCGAGGAGGCGCAGGGCCGCATCGACGAGTACGACGCGCTCGTGCTGCCCGGCGGCGTGATGAACCCCGACAAGCTCCGCATGCGGCAGGACGCGACGGAGTTCATCCGCGGGTTCTTCAAGGCCGGCAAGCCCGTCTCGGCGATCTGCCACGCCCCGCAGATCCTGATCGACTGCGGCGTGGTCGAGGGCCGGGAGCTGACGAGCTACCCCTCGATCAAGAACGACCTGAAGAACGCCGGCGCCCGCTGGGT
>DAIOTV010000104.1:0-4199 GCA_036751825.1 Phycisphaerales bacterium | reverse complement strand
CAGTTGGGGTCGGGTCAGTTGGGGTCGGGTCAGTTGGGGTCGGGTCAGTTGGGGCCGGGTCAGTTCGAGAAGGTGCCGGCGCGGTCCATGGAGCCGTTGGTCTGCCCGTTGCGCAGGCTCGTGGCGGCGCGGCCGGCGATGCCGTTGGTCTTCGGGGCGGCCGCGGGCTTGGGGGCGGCGGGGGCGGCGGTGTCGACCGGGGTGCGGGCGACATCGGCGACGCTGGTGCCCTCGAGCCGTCGGCGGAGGACATCGGCGGTGCCGTCGATCAATTCGTGCAGCTGGTGCAGCCCGTCGCCGATTGCCTGGATCTGTTCGGAGGTCTTGGGCTCGCGGAGCGGTCCGACCGCGATGACGACCTCGAGCAGGTTGATCTCCTCCGCCGGGCGGTTCAGCGTGTAGCCCCCGCCCACACCCCGACGGCCCCGGATGATCTTCGCCGACGCCAGCTGCTGGAGCACCTTGGCGAGATAGGGCGGCGGCACATTCGCCTGCCTGGCCAGATCGGTCGTCGGCACCAGCTGCCCGGCGTTGGGGGCCAGAGCGGCGACAGCACGGAGGGCGTACTCGGCGGTCTGTGAAAGCATCGCGTCATCTCCTGCGGGCAGCACGAGGAGCATGCCCCGCAGGAATGGATTCTCGTTCCGACAGCCCAATAGATTCGTTTCGCGCCGAAATTTACGGGATCGCCCGGTCCACAGAGGCCACCGCCTCCGGGGAATCGTCCGCAACGGCGACATCCTCGAGCAGCCGGCGGACCACATCGTCGGCCGAGACCCGGTCCGCCTCGGCGTTGAAGTTCGTCAGCACGCGGTGGCGGAGGACCGGCAGCGCCGCCTCCTGCACATGCTCGATGTCCGCGTGCGTGTGCCCGGTCATCAGGGCCCGGGCCTTGGCCGCCAGGATCAGGTTCTCGCTCGCCCGCGGGCCCGCGCCCCAGCCGACATAATCCCGAACGACCTGGGGCCGGCGGTCCTCGGCCCCCGGCTCGGGCTGGCGGGTGGCCCGCACCAGCCGCAGGGCGTACTTGATCACATGGTCCGCCGCCGGCGCGTGACGCACCAGCGTCTGCATCTGCATGATCTCCTGGGCGCCCACGACCGGCGCGATCTCGACCTCGCCCTTGTGCGCGCTCCGGCGGACGATCTCGAGCTCCTCCTCGGCCGAGGGGTACCCGATGCGGATCTGGTACATGAACCGGTCGAGCTGCGCCTCGGGCAAGGGGTAGGTGCCCTCCTGCTCGATCGGGTTCTGCGTGGCGAGCACGAAGAAGGGCCGGGGCAGCGGGTACATCTGACCGCCCGCCGTCACCTGGCCCTCCTGCATCGCCTCGAGCAGGGCGGCCTGGGTCTTGGGGGGCGTGCGGTTGATCTCGTCGGCGAGGATGACATTGGCGAAGATCGGGCCCTGGATGAACTGGAGCATCCGCTGCCCGCTGGTCTTGTCTTCCTGGAAGACCTCGGTGCCCGTGATGTCGCTGGGCATCAGGTCGGGCGTGAACTGGATGCGGCTGAAGTTCAGGCTCAGGCTCTTGGCGATGGTCGAGATCAAGAGCGTCTTGGCGAGCCCGGGCACGCCCACGACCAGCGCGTGGCCCTTGCAGAAGATGCAGGTCAGCAGCTGCTCGATGACATCGTCCTGCCCGACGATGATCTTGCCGATCTCGGCCTTCAGCCGGTGGTGCACATCGCGGATGCGCGCGATCTCGTCGGTCGATGCGTGCTGCTGCTGATCGGGCTGGTCGGGCTGATCGGTCTGGTCGGTCATGCGGTGCCTCCGTGCGTGGCTGACCGATGGTACCGGCCCGCCGCGACCCGGGTGCCACGGCTTGACCCGAAGGGCACGCGGTGCCCGGGTGCATGCTGAGCACGGCTTGCCGAAGACGGTCAAGCCGTGGCACCCCGTGACGGGAAGATGCCAAAGGAAGGCGGACGCCGAGAGCAATCCCGGCGTCCGCCCTGGTGCAGCCCGTTTCGCAGCGGTGAAACGGGCCGAGGTGCGATGCCGGCCTCCCCCCTTGTCGGGGGGCGCGGGCGGTTGGCAGCGGGGGAGTCTCGCGACCCGCACGGCCGGCATCAGCGGGTTGTTCCGACGATCAGTCGGCGGGTTTCGCGCCGTCGTCGGCTTCGAGCAGCTCGATCAGCCGATCGAGCCGGGTTTCCAGCGATTCCAACCGCTGTTCGAGCTCCCGGTTGCGGGCTCGGAGCGACTCGGCTTCGGCTTTCAGCTCGGCGTTCTGCCGCCCGAGTCGGTCGTCGCCGCCCTGGCCGCCGCGTCGCGCGTCGCGTTCGATGATGACGGCGCGATCGCGGTCGCCCGGGCGGATGAGCAGGTCGGCGTTCCAGTTCGGGTTGAACCGCAGCTCGCGGGCACGCAGGGCCTGTTCCATGGCGCGCTCGACCTGCTCGCGGGCCTCGTCCATGGCGCGATCGAACTGCTCGCGCTGCTCGGGGTTGAGCGGCTGGATGTCGTCGATCTCGCCGCGGATGCGGTCCTGCAAGGCCTCGAAGTCGAACTCCATCTCGAACGGGTTGCCGAAGGGGAAGCCCTCGGCCTCGAGGTCGCCGAAGCGCAGCACGCGGGGCTGGCCCGGCGCGCGGGGCGCGTTCGGGGCGGGCGGGGCGCCGGCGTAGAGCTTCTCGGCGTCGAAGGCGGCGACCTCGATGGTCATCGTCTCGGGCAGGCCCTTGCGCAGCACGGTGACATCGAGCTCGTCGCCCGGCTCGAGGTCCTTGAGCGCGTCGGTCAGCACGGCGGCGCCCGTGACCTCGCGCCCGCTGACGGCGATGAGGACATCGCCCTCGCGCAGCCCGGCCTTGTCGGCGGGCAGGCCCTCGGTGACGCTGAGGATCAGGGTGCCGACGCCGGGCTCGAGCCCGAGGTGCTCGCGCAGCTGCTCGTCGAGGCTGGTCTGCGAGAGGCCGACCATGGTCCTGGGCTGCGTCCACACGAAGCCCGGGCCTTCGTCGGCTCCAAGCCCCAGCCGCAGCCGCTCGCCCGGGAAGAGGCCCAGCGCGCGGCCGCCGGTGTTGGCGCCGACCTCGGGGATCTTGACCTCGATGCGCTCGCCGTCGTGCGCGAGGATGGCGGTGTCGCCCTCGACCTTGAAGTCGGCGGGCTCGCCGTCGATGAACGCGGCCTTGACGCCCTCGCCGTCGAACTCGATCGAGTAGGCGACGCCGTCGACGACGCGCGTGGATTCGCCGCGCACCACGCCGTTGCTGATGCTGATGCTCGTGCTCGTGCTGCTGCTGTTGTCCTGCGCGGCGGCGGGGGCGGCGAGGCCGGCGGCGGCGAGCAGGCCCAGCGCCAGCGTCGCCTTGGTGCGGTTGATGCGTGTCATGTCAGACTCCTTGCGATCTCGTTCGCGTGCGTATTCGATGGGTCACCACACGGCGGGCATGGGCGCGCTGTCCCCGGCGGGCCGCGCGGTGGTGGTGGATGCTTTGGGGACGAACAGCGTGCCACCCGTGTCGTCGGTCGCGTGGGTGTACACGCCGTCGACGGTGGTTTTCTCTACGATCTGGCGGAGATAGATCACGTCGTAGCCGCCGTCGGCGTTCGGTGTGCGCTGCAGCACGAGGCTCGAGGGCATCTCGCCCAGCACCTCGCCCGACTGCTTGCCGAGCTCGAGGTAGCGTGCGAGCGCCTCGGCGGCGGTGTTGATCGGGTTGGCCATGGCGATGGTCGTCGCCGGGGCCGCGTCGGTTCGGGGCGGGGTGGCGGCCTGCGGGGTCGTTCCGGCGACCCACGCGACGGCGACGCAGGCGGCGGCGAGCCAGCCGCCGGCGGTCAGCGCGAGCTTCAGCCGGCGGCTCGGCGCCACGCTCGCGTGCTCGTGCATGGGCAGCGCCACGCGCTCGGCGACGCGCACGGCGTCTGCCATCGCGGCCTCGAGCTCGCGCTTGAGGTCCTGCTGCTCGGCGAGCTCGGCCCAGATGGCCTGGTCCGCCGAGGCGATCGTGCGCAGCTCGCGCCAGTCCTCGCTCGTCGCCTCGCCGTCGACGACGCGGGCGACGAGGATGTCGCGCCGGTCCTGTTCGTTCATGGCCTCGGTCATGTCGTCACCGCCTCGGTGTCGCGTTCTCGCGCGAGTTCTTTGAGCGTGCGTCGGCCCCGCGCGATGCGGGTCTCGACGGTTGTTTCGGGCAGGCCCGTGACGGCGGCGATCTGGGCGTGGCTCATCCCCCGCACGCACC
>DAIOTV010000103.1:0-4232 GCA_036751825.1 Phycisphaerales bacterium | reverse complement strand
GGGCTGCCGTCGTCGCTGCTCAACACCTTCGTCCCGCTCGGCGACGCCAGCGAGAGCCTCGACGAGATCACGGTGGTGTCGGAGAGCGCCACCTGGTTCGCACCGCGGCTGATCGTGCTCACGCAGTGGCGGCTCGAGGCGATCGTGTTCGAGACGCTCGCGACCACGGAACTCACGGGAACAGTCGACGCCGTGCAGCGGCTGGTCGCGACGGCGGAGACACTGCCTCAGGATGTCGGCCGCGAGGTCAACGCGACGATCGAGGCGTTGGCGGAGCGCGAGGCCTCGCTCTCACCGCTGCTCGACCGCACGGAGGCGGTGATCGCCTCGGCGGGCGCGACCACGAGCGAGGCCACGGAGCTTGTTCGCTCGCTCGAGCAGACGACGAATGCGCTGACCGGCCTGAGCGAATCCCTCAAGCCGCTGCTTGCGCAGTTCGACAAGGACGAGACCGAAGACGAGGCCGACGACGAAGCGCCGGGGCGCCCGTTCGACATCACCGAGTACACCGAGACGGTGCGGGCGCTCGAGGACACGCTCGAAGAGGCGGCCGCGCTGGTGGATCGCATCGAGGTCACCACCGGCCCGATGGCGCTCGAGGCCCGCGCCGAGGCGATCAGCGGTCACGCGGGCAGGCTGATCCTGTACGCGGCGCTCGCGGTCATCTCGGTGGTCGCCAGCATCGCCTTCGCCGTGATCGCGGTGCGGCGCTGGGGCCGTCGACCCGACCACGCCGCCTCGCCCCTGTAAGGCCGCCGCGACGCTCGATCGCGCGGGTCACAGGGCCGCGGCCCACTATGAATCCCGATTCACAGCATGTTCACCGGTGTGCAACGCCTGGACGCGAACCTCTTTGCATGAGACAGGGGACGGTTGTTCCGCCTCTACGTTGACCGGATGTACCGATCGACGACTCGCACTACACGGCCCGCAGGGCAGAAAGGATCCACATGATTCTGAACACCGAAATGCTGAACCGAACGCCGATCGCGCTTCTTGCCGCGTGCGGCCTGAGCCTCGGCCTCGCCGGAACACCGGCCGCCGTCCAGGCGCAGTACTCCGACGACGAGGAGTCCATGGAATGGGACAACGACGAGGGGTACCACGAGGAAGAGTGGTACGATCCGTCTGACTGGTTCGACGACGACTTCGATGGCATCGAAGGCGCCGACACCGACTTCGAGTACGACACGGTCTACAGCTACGACGACGAGGACTACGACAGCAACTGGTGGTACGAGGCCGATCGCACCATGTACGTCGACGGGTACTACGACGGGTACTACGACGGGTATGACGGCGCAGAAGCCGTGTACGACACCTCATCAGATCGATCCTCTTCCGGCGACTCGAACAAGGGCGAGTATCGACGCAGTCAGGGCTACGCCTCGGGGTACAAGGACGGCAAGAACGACGCTTCGTCGAACGCCGGCTCCGACTGGACCTACTACATCTTCGCCACGCCGGTCTCGGATCAGCAGTCGCAGAACCGGCAGGCCAACAGCGACCGCAAGCGCGGCGAGCGGGCCAAGGAGGCCAAGACGCAGGACCTGAACCAGCAGCAGGCCAAGCAGATGGCAGAGGGTCAGAACATGCAGCGCGTCCGCGGCACGATCTCCAAGATCGAGGAGTTCAAGTCCGACCGCCTCGGTGAGAAGATGAAGGATCACACCGTGCTCCGCCTGACCATGGAAGACGGCGATCAGATCGTCTGCGACCTCGGACCAAACGCCAACAGCGATGTCCTCTCCAAGGGCGATCGCGTGACCATCAAGGGCAAACGCACGGAGCGTGACGGCCGGGCCATCTTCGATGCCGCGAAGCTGAGCGTAAACGACGAGGTCCTGTGGAACTCGAAGAGCAGCGACGAGCCGACCAAGGTCAGCCAGCGCTGACACGCAGCCTTCCCGGATTGACATCATGAGGCCACACACGCGTCGGTCGGGGCTCGCTCCCCGGCCGACGCTGCGTTTTGTGCCCGCTCGGCCGCGCCACCGGCTCGCCGGGCGGGTCCGCGGCCTGCAGACCCACGGGTCCGCGTCTGCAGGGCTCGTCCGGACGGGGCACGCGCCGCCGGCGGTGCCGGGTGCGGCACCCGCCGAAATCCCGTCGCCGGGTCTTGAGCCGAGAAGCGGCTCTCACTATGCTGCATAATCTATCTCTGCGGGGATATCCTCACGCTCGTGGGGACGGTTGAATCGAAACAGGAGCGAACAATGCGTACGACCTCGATGGTGGCACTGGCGGCAGGGCTCGCTTCGGCTGGGGGAACCCAGGCTCAGGACTGGAGCACGGTGCCCTTCACCACGCACGCGGCGTACCAGGCGGTGAACCCGAACGGGTCGCCGGCCTACACGGGCGGGTTTCCCCTAAAGCTTCGTGGCGTGATGCTGAACTCGCCCGGGACCTATCTGGACAACTCGCCCAACTTTGTGCCGGTGAACTGGCCGATGACAGCGTTCGCCTTCGGCGGGCAGCAGCAAGTGTACTTCCAGGCGACCGAGCCGGGCGACACGGGTGGCACGGCGATGTTCCTCGCCCAGAGCCTGGGCAACCACCCCTCGAACCAGGACGACGCGTTCAGCTACACCGATCAGGAGTGGCTGGACGAGCTGGCCCGCGTGAACTTCGACGCGGCGACGGGTCATGAGTTCCAGGCGGGCGACCTGGTCGAGGTGCGGGCGCGGATCGGCCTGCACTTCTCGGGCAAGTTCAATGTGAACGAGGCGCACAACAACGACCCGTCGGCGGACTTCGAGGTGGTGCTGATCCAGGCCGGCTTCGGCCTGCCGCAGCCAACGGAGATCACGCTGGACGACGTGAAGGACGCGGCGGACGCGGACATTTTCGATCCGACTCGGGCGACGGGCGGCGAGGCCTACCAGAGCACGCGGGTCGTTCTGCGGGGCGTGCAGGTGGTCGATCCGTCGCTGTGGGCGTCGGAAACCATCGCCGAGGTGACCGATGGCACGCGGACGCTGCCGATCCGGTTTGGGACGGATCCGAACATCACGCCGGCCTCGGCGCCGAGCGGCACGTTCGACGTGGTGGGCATCTTCGATCAGGCGGCCTCGCCCTCGCCCGCCGGCGGGACGAACGGCTACCTCGTGATCGTGACGTCGGCCGATGACGTGTGGACGCGGCTCTGTGCCGACCAGAACGGCGACGGCGTGACCACCCCGGCGGACTTCAACGGGTGGATCCTGAACTTCAACGCGGGCAACCCGGACGCGGATGTGAACCAGGACGGAGCCGTGACCCCGGCCGACTTCAACGCGTGGGTCCTGGCGTTCAACGCCGGAGCCAACGGCCCGAGGTGCCCGTAATGGTCGCCGGCACGGATCGCCGGCGCTGCATTCGTTCCGGCCGCGGCTTCACGCTGATCGAGCTGCTCGTGGTCATCGCGGTCGTCGCGCTGCTCATCGGGCTGCTGCTGCCGGCGCTTGGCATCGCGCGGCAGAGCGCGCGGAAGGTCCGTGCGCACTCGGATCTTCGGCAGATCGACCTGTCGCTGGTGATGTACGCCGACAGCCACGACGGGGAGATCCCGCCGACGCGTGGCGGGTGCTCAACACGGCTGAGCTACGAGCTGCCTCCGGAGCTCGCCGAGCAGGACTACCTGCCCGGCGAGACCGGCGAGGACACGGGCGTGCTGCATGTTCGGATGCACGACCCGTTCACGGGCGCGCCCTACCGCTTCCGAGCGCCGGGCACGATGATCATGAACGAGGCGACGGTGCTCGAGGGCGAGCAGGGGTCGAAGCTGTTCATCCCCGATTCGTTCCCGAAGCTCGAGGGCCCCGGCCGGTACATCCGCGAACCGAAGGAGAGCCCGGTGCGGTACGCGCTGTGGAGCATGGGGCCCGACCCCGAGGCGGAGAAGCTGCGGCGGAACCCGGGCCGGGCGCCGGTGCTGGAAGAGTTCTGGATGAGGAGCGCGAGCGATGATGGGTTGGTCGTACGGATCGTCTGCAACGACCGGGCGGAGATCGTCAGCCCGTAGGCTCGTGGCCGCCTCGGCGGCGGTGCTGGTCGCGCTCGCCGGGTGCGACCTGCACGACCACGAGCACGCGCACGACGACGGGGCTTCGCCGGGCCGGGCGCAGGGCCGGGCGCAGGGCCGGGCGTCCGGCGAGACGCACAGCCACCCGCACACCGGGGGCCACCACGCGCACGCCGCGGGCGGGGACGGTCACCACGACCCCTCGACCTGGGGCGAGCTGCCCGAGTGG
>DAIOTV010000102.1:0-4716 GCA_036751825.1 Phycisphaerales bacterium | reverse complement strand
CGTTCAGCCTCACCTCGCTCGCCCAGCCGGCGGAAGCCCCGCTCGCCGAGCGGCTTGCTCTCACGCTCGACTCGATGTCCGCCTCCGCCATCGCGGGCGACGCCGAGGGCTATCTCGAGCATGTCGCCACCGACGAGCCCGAGTTCCTCGTCGAGCAGCGGGCCTGGGCGAAGGACATCCTGCGCATCGCGCCCGATGTGCTGACCTACGAGATCACCAGCGAGCCCACGATCGGCGACGACGGCGAGGCCACCGCCACCGTCCGCATCGTCTGGAACACGCCCAACTGGCAGGGCGACGACCGCGAGCTCGAGATCCCAGGGCGGTTCGTGAACGAGGACGGCCTCTGGAAGTTCGGCGGGCGGGACTGGATCGAGCGCGATGCCGAGGGCCTGCGCGTCCTGCACGCCACCGGCGCGGGTTACCTCGCGCGCGAGGCCGCCCAGTTCTGGCCCGAGGTCAAGGCCCATGTTGAGGCCGGGTTCGAGACCGTGCTCGATCACCCGCAGGTCGTCAAGCTGTATCCGACGATGCTCGAGCTGCAATTCTCGATCTTCCCGGCCTACGCCGAGCCGCTGGGGGGGTGGAATGAGCCCGGCGAGTCGATCAAGCTCATCGGCCGGGCGACCAGCCCCGAGGCGTTCAAGACCGTGCTCGCGCACGAGTACGGCCACGCGCTCACCTTCGCCATGGGCGGGCCCGACCTCTCCCTCGCCATCGAGCGCGCCCACGCCATGCCCTGGTGGCTGCTCGAGGGCACGGCCGAGCTCGCGGCGTCGAAGTACAGCGGCGGCTACGACCGCGCCCGCCGAGCCGTCGAGGCCTGGGCCAGAAACGACCAGCTCATCGCCTGGGAACGCATCACCAACTTCTACGAGACCGACCCCGCCGATTACAGCTACTTCTACGTCCAGGGCCTGCACTTCGCCGGCTATGTCTCCGACCGCTTCGGCCGGACCAAGCGAAACGAGCTGCTGCGCACGATGATGAACGGCGCCACGCTCGACGAGGCGTCCCGCGAGGTGTACGGCGTCGGCTTCGCCGAGCTCGACGCCGACTGGCGAGCCTCGATCACTCCGGATCGCTGAACGAGCCCGCCGCCGTCTCCAGCGCGTCGTCCGGCGCGTCGGCGCCCTCGGGCACCGCAATCGAGACCGCGTCGGTCGATGTCGGTGCCGGCGCCGGGTCCCGCCCGAGCATCCAGAAGGCCCACACCGCCACCGCGTTGAACAGCGTGACCGCGGCGAACCACCCCACGATGTCGCGCGCGTAGGTCGGCTTGCCGTCGAGCGGCTTGTTCGCCCGGACGGCCGTCTCGTACACGAACACCGAGACGCGTTGCAGCGCCGGCACGCGGTTCGAGGCCGGGCGAGCCGTTGCGACCGCGACCGCCGCCGCCGGCCTCTCGACCGGAACACCCGTTGATTCCGACACCCCGCCCGTGTCGGTCGACCCGGAACCGGCCGTGCTTCGCGCCACGGCGGGCTCGGGCGCGCCGGCGGGTTCGGCCTCGCTGGGTGCCTCGTCGACGACGGGCTCCGACTCCTCGCCGGCGCCGTCGTCGGACGCCGCGTCCGCGCCAACCGCCGACGGCTTTGGCACGCCCGACAAATCGTGCAGCTCCGTCGGGTTGCCGGCTTGCAGCACGGAGGCCACATCGTCGAAGTCGCCCTCCAGCAGCTCGTCGGCGAGATCCGACAGCTCGGCGTCGAGGTCCTCGACCGAAGCCGCAGCCGGCTCCGCGTCCGAGTCGGCCTCGGCCTCGGGCTCGGCTTCGGGCTCAGGCACGGACTCGGCCTCGGACTCAACTTCGGTTTCGGTCTCGGTCTGAGGCTCGGTCTGAGGCTCGGTCTGAGTTTGGGTCTCGGCCTCCGGTGACTCCACCGGTTCGGGTGGCAGCTCGTCGTCGTCGGCGAGGACCCGCTCGGCCTCGTCGCCGGCGAGCGGCGCGATCCCCGCGTCGTCCTCCAGCAGCAACGCGTCCGCGTCGGCGTCGCCGAGCATCGCGTCGACCTCGTCCTCGAGCGACGACGCCTCCGCCCCGTCGCCCGGCGCATCGGCGCCCGCCGGCCCGAGATCGAGCTCGTCGTCATCACCCTCGAACCGCCCGTCGGCGTCCAGCGGGTCGCGATCGTCGGCTTCGTCCGCGAGGCCCGCGGGCGGCTCGGTCTCGACGCCGTGGATGCTGTCGTCGTCGCGCGGGCTGTCGTCGTCGGCGAGCGCGACCGCCGAGCCCGCCTCGTCCGTGTCCGCATCGCCATCGTCGCTGATCGCGCTGGCGATGCTCGCCGAGACCCGGTTGATCTCGTCCACGAGGGCGTCAACCCGTTGGTCGAGCTGCTCGTCGGTCAGGCTATCCTGCGATTCGGCCATGGTTTCTGCGCACCCTGCCTGCATGATCGGTCAGCCCGCCTCCGCACTCAAGGGCCGTCCCGCGAACCGGGGCATCGGGCGGGCCACCCCAAAGGCGGGTCACCCGGTCCGGGGTTGATTATGCACCGCATCATGCTGTCAGATCCGCTCGCAACCGACACCGCCCCGGGTGCCGCCGTCGAGATCACCGGCGACGAGGCCCACCACGCCGCCCGGGTCAAGCGTCTGGAGCCCGGCCAGCCCCTCGAGCTGCTCGACGGCCTTGGCCGGGTCGCCCGGGCCGAGGTCGCCGACATCGTCAAACTGGGCAAGAAAGCCGGCTGGGCCCTCCACGCCCGGATCGTCGATCTCGAGCATCGGCCGCAGCCGTCGCCGCGTCTGACCGTCGTCTCGGCCGTCCCCAAGGGCCCCCGGCTCGAAACGATGATCGACCAGCTCAGCCAGGTCGGCGTCGCCGCCTGGGCACCGCTGCACTGCACGCGATCGGTCGTCGACCCCCGCGGCGGCAAGCTCGACCGCCTGAGCCGCGTCACGCTCGAAGCCGCCAAGCAGTCGGGCCGGGCATGGGCCATGACCGTCGAACGAGGAACCTCGTTCAAAGAAGCGGTCGGGCCGGGCGTCATCATCGCGGACGCCTCGGGCGAGCCCTACCAACCGACAGGCGCGGCGGACCTCACGCTGCTCGTGGGCCCCGAGGGGGGCTGGACCGACGCCGAGATCGACCAGGCCCGTGCAGCCGGCGCGGTGATCGCCGGTTTCGGCAGGCATGTGATGCGGATCGAGACCGCGACCATCGCCGCGGCGGGTATCGTGCTCGACGCCGAGGACCGCCGCCGATCGAAAGGAAACCCATGATCGTCCGATGCATCGCCGCTGTGCTGTCGGCACTCGCGCCGTCGCTGGTGGTCGCGCAGACCACCGAAGAGCGGCTCGAACGCTTTGCCGACCGCGCGATCGAGTACCTTCGCTCGCAGCAGGACGAAACCGGCGGCTGGGCCGTGCCCGATCAGGGCCCGGTCTTCCCCGCCATCACAGGCCTGGCGATCACCGGCATGCTCATGGACCCGGCGATCGATTCATCCGACCCCGATGTGCTCCGCGGCGTCGAGTTCATCTTGAGCTACCGCCAGGACGACGGCGGAATCTACGACCGCATCCTCGCCAGCTACAACACCGCCATCTGCGTCTCGGCCCTCGCGCTCGCGCGCGAAGAACTGCCCGAAGCCGATGTCGCGATCGAGCCCGCCGTCAGCTTCCTGCGCGAGCTGCAGTGGGGGAGCACAGCCAGCGTGCCGGCCGCGCTCGCCGACGAAGTCGACGCCGTGGACCGCTCGCACCCGTTCTTCGGCGGCGTGGGCTACGGCCGCAGCGGCCGGCCCGACAACTCGAACCTCACCCTCTGGCTCCAGGCGATGAAAGACGCCGGCGTGCCGGGCGACGACCCGGCCGTCCAGCGCGCGCTGGTCTTCCTCGAACGCACGCAGATGCTCGGCACGGCCAACGACATGCCCTACGCCGAGGGCTCCACCCAGGGCGGGTTCATCTACGCCACAAGCCCCTCGGGCGAAGCGTCCGACCTGGGCATCGGCGAATCGAAGGCCGGCGAGATCGAAGAGACGCTCAGCGACGGCACCACCGCGAGCCGCCTCCGCGCCTACGGCAGCATGACCTACGCCGGCTTCAAGAGCTACGCCTACGCCGAGCTCGCCGAGACCGACCCGCGCGTCGCCGCAGCCATGCGCTGGATGGCGGCCAACTACACCCTCGACGAGAACCCCGGCATCGGCACCGACGGGTACTACTACTACCTGCTCGTCTTCGGCCGGGCGCTCGGCGCTCGCGGCGAGCTCACCCTGCCCACCAGCAGCGGCGACGCCGACTGGACCGTGGACCTCGCAAAGAAGCTCACCGAGCTCCAGCAGCCCGACGGCTCCGTCCGCGCCGTCGACGACCGCTGGATGGAGAGCAACCCCGTGCTCATCACCGCCTACTCGCTCATCGCCGCCCAGAACGCCCGACAGGTGCTCGCCCAATCGGAGACCGCAGAATGACCGCCTACCAGCAGCTTTCCGAGCACCTCCGCGAGTGCGCCACGCTCCGCGCGATCGGCAACGTGCTCGGCTGGGACCAGGAGACCTACATGCCCTCGGGCGGCGCCAGCGCCCGCGGCGAGCAGGCGGCGCTGCTCGCCAAGCTCCACCACGAGCGCGTGAGCGACGCCAAGCTGGGCGAGCTGATCGAAGCGTGCGAGAGCGAGGTCGACACCTCGATCGACACCGACGCCGCTGCGAACATCCGCGAGGCCCGGCGGGACTACGACCGCCGCACACGCGTGCCCGCGGA
>DAIOTV010000101.1:0-4735 GCA_036751825.1 Phycisphaerales bacterium | reverse complement strand
TGCTCCGTCCGGCGCTGAAGGACGTGCGCGACGTCGAGCCCTGGTATCGCTTCATCTATGCCGACGGCTCCCGCTTCGACTACGGTGGCTCCGTCGAGGATACGCTCGCCGAGATCGGCCGCCAGTTCGAAGAAACGCAGGAAGCGCTTCGGGAGGGCACGGACGCCCGCCTCGAGGAAACCCAGCGGCGGCTCGACGAGGCTCGGGCCAAGCTCGACGCCGCGATCGCAGAGGCCCGCAGACGACGCGAAGAAGCCGAGGGCGATGCGCCCACGGGGCCCCGCAGCCTGCTGACCGAGCTCGAGGATCGGCTCGGCGGTCTGGGTGACGCGATCGCCGAGCGGATCGAGGTCCGCGGCACATTCAACGCGCTGGCGGTGCAGTCGCTCGCCGGCGGGGATCCCGCGGCCGAGCGCACCGCCAAGGCCACCGAGCAGACCGCCCGCAACACCAAGCGGCTGGCCGACGCCGCGCAGACCGGTGGCCTGACTTTCGCCTGAGGAGACCGCACGCGTGCCGACGATCGTCACGGAGAAATTCGAGAGCCGGCGTTCGACCACGGGCGACAACCCGTCGGCCGAGCTGGTCTACGACATCCGGGGCGTCGAGAACGACCTCACCGCCCGCGGCCACGCCGACACCGCCAGCCCCGCGAACTACGACGGGCTCACCAAGCTCTCGATCTCGATCGAGCCGGTCGGGCCGGACCACTGGGAGGCCACGGTCCGCTACGGCCGCGAGGACCTAGGCGGGTTCCCACAGACCGGCGAGAGCGTCTTCAGCTTCGACACCGGTGGCGGCACGCAGCACATCACCCAGAGCAAGCAGACCGTGCAGCGCTACGGCGCGTCCGGAACGACCGCGCCCGACTTCAAAGGCGCGATCGGCGTCACCGCCGACGGCGTCGAGGGCGTCGACATCGCGGTGCCGGTCTACCAGTTCAGCGAGACGCATTATCTCCCCGCGACGCAGGTGACTCAGTCGTACAAGGGCACGCTGTTCAGCCTCACGGGCAAGGTCAACAGCGGCTCGTGGAAGGGGTTCAACGGTGGCGAGGTGCTGTTCCTCGGCGCGTCCGGCTCGCGCCGCGGCACGACCGCGGACTCCGACTGGGAGATCACGTTCCGCTTCGCCGCGAGCCCGAACGCCTCGGGCGTCTCGGTCGGGCCGATCAGCGGCATCAACAAGAAGGGCTGGGAGTACCTGTGGGTCCGCTACGCCGACGCGGAGGACTCGGGATCGAACGCGATCGTGAAGCGGCCCGTCGCGGCGTACGTCGAGCGGGTGTACGACGAGGGCAACTTCTCGGCGCTGGGGATCTGACGCATGGCCGATGCCTTCCGCAAAGTCCAGACCGGCCAGCCGCTGGTGATCCCCGCGCGGGCGTACAACGCCTTCGTTGACGCCGCCGTGGCCGAGCGCCGGCGCGAGCAGACGCGAGCCGGCGGTCCTCTCGGCGATGCCGTGCCCCGCGGGCTGGTGCTCGTACGGAACGACTCAGACCAGACCATCGAGCCGTACCACGTGCTCGCGATTTCGGGCGTGCTGGTCGAGCCGGGCGACGACGATCAGGAGCGGACGTTCCACAGCCGCACGCCGCTGACGGGCGAGATCGCGACCGAGGAGTCGAGCCCGATGGCGTTCGTGCTGGCGACCCAGCCGATCAAGGCGGGTGAACTCGGTCGCTGCGTTCTCACCGGCGTCACGCCCGCCCGTGTGTACGTCGCGAATGAGCTCGACACCACCTGCGAGCTCGCGCCCGAGGAGACCGTGCTCACCAGCACGCCGATGGGCGGCGTCCCGATCCTCTGGAAGGAAGCCGGCGTCGGCGAGAAGTGGGCGGTCATCGAGATGGGTCGGCCGTCTTCGGGCCGCGTCACCGCGATCCTCGGCGCGGCCCAGCCGATCCCGACAGAGAGCAACCGGTGGCGGTACCCGTGGCAGGAAGCCCGCCTCGACGGCGACCCGGGCAGCGAGACCTACCTGCGCTACGTCGCCGTCCCCGAGGGGCTCTCATCGCAGCTTCCGAGCGGCGGCGAGGACCCGACCAAGCTCGCCATCAATCGGTTCGAGGCCCACCACATGAACGAGGGCACGCCTGGAACGGGCTTCGAGGGCCTGCTGGGCCTCGGCCCGGTGTGCGACCTGCCCGGTGTGCTGCCCGACTGCCCGCCGGCTCGCTCGCTCCGCCCGAAGCTCGTGCCGATCCCCGAGGGCGTCTGCGTGCAGCTGACCTGCGAGCGCAACAGCAAGGGGCGGCCTGTCTGGGTCTTCGAGCCGATGACGTTGATGGAGCTGGCCGACCCGGCAGACGGCGACCGGAAGTTCAATCTGTTCGTGGAGGGCGCCGGATGAGCACTCCGACGAACGCATCCACCAACGACTTGGTCGCTCGCCGCGAGCACGAGCGGAGCAAGTACGTGGCGCTCGCGTTGCGCCCGGGCTCTGCGCACGGGGCGACCAACCACGGCCGCGATGCCATCGCGATCGTGAAGCGCTGGAAGCCCCGGTTCGTGGTCGACTTCGGCTGCGGCCGCAACGACTTCATCGCCAACCTCCGCCGCCACGGCATCGACGGCCTCGGCGTGGACTTCGCCTTCCGTGAGGCCGACATCGCCAAGCCAATGCATGACACGGGGCTCGTGGAGGGCGTCGCGAATGTCGTGACCAGCTTCGACGCGCTCGAGCACCTGCTCACCGAGGATGTCGTGCCCGTGCTGAACGAGATGCGGCGCGTCGCCCGGCCGCGGGGGTGGTTCTGCGTCTCGGTCTGTACCCGACCCAGCCGCATCACCGTCGCCGGCGAGAACCTCCACCCGACCGTCCGACCCCTGGCTTGGTGGATCGAGACGATCGGCCGCGTCGGCGTGATCAGCGACACCCGCGCTGCCGGCCGCTACATCACCGGGAGGTTCCGGTGAACAACCCCAACCAGTCCGACATCATCGCCCTGCAGCGCGGCATCAAGACGCGAGCCCCTGCCCGCAGCGGGCTGCGGTTCTACACCAGCGACTTCGACTCGATCTCGCTCGGCGGGTTCTACAAGGGTCGCTCGGCGTTCCTCGTGTTGTCAGGCCCGTCGCTGAACGACATCGATCTCACGCAGCTCAACCGGCGCGGCATCGTGACCATGGGCGTGAACAACTCGTGGACCGTGCACCGCCCGACGCTGTGGACGTGCGTTGATGACCCGGGCCGGTTCATCGACACAGGCTGGAAAGACCCGGGCGTGCTCAAGTTCGTCCCGGTCTGCCACTGGGGTCGCAATCTCCGGATCCAGGCGAGGGACGGCACCCTGCGCGACAGCGCATTCCGCGTGGCGCAGATGCCCAGCGTGCTGTTCTTCCGCCGCAGCAATCACTTCGACCACGAGCGGTTCCTGACGGGCGACACAGTCCCCTGGGGCAACGACCCGAAGTCCACCGACTCGCTGGGCATCAAGGGCAAGCGGAGCGTGATGCTCGTGGCCCTTCGTCTGCTGCACCACCTGGGGTTCCGGACGGTGTATCTGCTGGGCTGCGACTTCAAGATGGCCGTGGACCGCAAGTACGCCTTCGACGAGACCCGCGAAGCCGCCGCGATCAAGCACAACAACATGCTCTACGACTCGCTGAGCCGGCGCTTCGAGGCCCTCCATCCGCACTTCGAGAAGCACCGCTTCCGCGTGGTGAACTGCTCACCCGGCAGCGAGCTCGGCGTGTTCGAGCGGATGGCCTACCAGGACGCGATCGCGGCGGCCAGCGCCGAGTGCGCCAAGCCCGTCAACACCCAGGGGTGGTACACGCCGATCGAGCCGCCGAAGGAGGCCGCCCAGGGGACAAACCGATGAGCGAGCCGACCCGGTACTACCTCTACATCCCCGTCTGGGCCACGGGCCGGGCCCCGCAGGGCGGGGGCTCGAGCGATTACTCCACGCCGGGGACGCCGGACTCGTCGTACCAGACGCCGGCCAGCAGCACGCCGACGCCCTCGCAGGGCACGAGCTACTCGACCACTGGCGACGTGATCTACACGACCGGCCCGAGCGGGACGCCAACGCTGACGTTCTACACGACCGATGCGTTCACGAGCGACAGCGGCACGCCCGACAGTACGGCCCCGAGTTCGACCGAAGGCTCCAGCGGCGGCTCCACGGACGGATCCAGCGGCGGCTCCTCTGGCGGGTCATCCGGCGGATCCAGCGGTGGGTCGAGCGGGGGTTCCAGCGGAGGCAGCTCCGGCGGTTCATCGATGCAGTCGTCCATGGACTCCACCGACGACCCGGTGTCGTCCGGCGGCGGGTCCTCAGGAGGTGGCAACTCGAGCGGCGGCAGCGGGCCCGGCGGTTCGGGCTCAGGTCCCGGTGGCAGCGGCCCGGGCGGGTCCGGCCCCGGTGGCTCTGGCTCGGGCGGCAGCTCCAATCAGTCCAGCATGGACTCGTCCATGAACAGCTCGGGTGCAAGCAGCGGCGCATCGAGCGGCGAGAGTTCGGGGTCCGGCTCGAGCAGCGAGAGCTCATCTGTCGAGTCGCCCAGCGACAGTTTCAGCCAGACGCTCACCCTCGGCTCCGAGGGCACCATTAAGAACACCACCCTCACCATCGGCACGAGCTCAGACTCGTTCACCAGCACATGGACCACCGACCCCAGCGGCACCATCGTCGCCACCGAGGTCACCATTGATCCCGGCTCCGGGTCCGGCAGCTGGGGCAACGAGTCGGTCGCCATCGGCAAGTTCGGCGAGCAGTTCATCGAGG
>DAIOTV010000100.1:3146-4833 GCA_036751825.1 Phycisphaerales bacterium | reverse complement strand
CGGAAGATCCGCGTCGGCCGCTGCTCGCGCGCCACGGGCCGGTGCGTCGGGATGACGGTCACGGGCCGGCCGTACACGCGCTCCATCTCGCCCGCGGCGTCCGCGGCGGTGCCCGTCATGCCCGCGAGGAACCGGTAGCTGCGGAAGAACTTCTGGAAGCTGATGCGCGCCAGCGTCTCGCGGTCCGCCGTGATCTCGACGCCCTCTTTCGCCTCGACCGCCTGGTGCAGCCCGTGCTCCCACGAGCGATCGGGCAGGAACCGGCCCGTGTACTCGTCGACGATGACCACCCGGCCGTCGACCAGCTCGTACTGCTGGCCCCGGATGTAGCCGTGCTCGGCGAGCAGCGCCTGACGGATCAGCTCCATCCCGCGGCGTTCGATCCGCCACGCCCGGTCGCTCTCCTGCGCAAACGCCGACCGCAGCGCCGCCGTCCCGACCGGCGTCAGCCTGATCTTCTTTCGCAGGTGATCGACCGCGTAGTCGCGCCCCTCCTCCAGTTCGCTCGCGAGCGCGCGGGCGCGCTCGTACACGGGGGCGAGCCCGTCCATCTCCCGCGGCCGGGCGATGATCAGCGGCGTCACGCCCTCGTCGATCAGGACCGCGTCGGCCTCGTCGACCAGGCACGCGTGCAGACCGGGCACGATCGGCCCGCGGCCGCCCAGCGTCTGCCACCCCGACCAGGGCGAGTCCACCCGCCCCATGCGGATCTGATCGCGCAGGTAGTCCGCCGCGATCTCCTTGGGCGTGCCGTACACGATCGGCCCGGCGTACAGCTTCGCCCGCTCCGCCGGCGACTGTTCCTGCTGGATCGCCGCGACCCCGAGCCCGCACCGCTTGTACAGCGACCGGCGGCTCTCGGCGTCGCGCCGCGCGAGGTAGTCGTTCACCGTCAGCACATGCACATGCCGGTACCGCCAGGCCAGCAGCGGCACGGCGAGCGAGCCCGTCAGCGTCTTGCCCTCGCCCGTGACCATCTCGGCGATCCGGCCGTGCACCAGCGCGAGCGCCCCGGCGAGCTGAACCGTGTACGCCTCCTCGCCCGTCTCGCGCGACGCGGCCTCGCGCACGAGCGCCATCGCACGGGTCATCGCCTCGTCCGGAACCCGGCCCAGCATGAACGCCGCCCGCATGCCCGCCAGTTCCTCGTTCAGCCGAGCGTCGGCGTAGCTGCGGACCTCCGGGGCCAGCGCGTCGACCGCTTCCGCCCGCCGGAGCAGCACCTCGAGCCGCGTGCGCCGCTGCCGGAGCTTGAGCGCGCCCATCGCGACGAACTGATCGACGCCCTTGTGCACCGGCTTGGCCCGCCGGCGCGCGTTGATCGTTTCGACCAGCGCGTCGTACGCCGTCAGCCCGCCGACACTCACAGCTGCACCCGCCCCTGGATCAGCTTGTGCAGCCGGTCCGCCCATTGCACCATCAGCGGCTTCGCCGACAGACGGAACCGCAGGTGCACGCGCTCGCCGGGCGTGGGCAGCCAGCGATCGCTCGGCCCGGGCTCGACATACACCACGAACTGCGCGCGCTCGGTTTGCCGGCCCGAGCGGTCCTGCTGATCGACCGCGACCGCGCCGCCGCCCGACACGCCCAGACCCGCGTGCGGGAGCACCTGTTGCCCCGCATCGATCGCCACCGCGTTCTCACCCCGGACCACCACCCCCGGCAGCGACACCGGCCGGATCGCCAC
>DAIOTV010000100.1:0-3136 GCA_036751825.1 Phycisphaerales bacterium | reverse complement strand
TCGAACAGCCACGCCGATTCGAGCTGAGGCAAGGTCGCCGCCACCCGCACGCTGTCAACATCCACGATCTCACCCAGCGCATCGCCCTCGCCGACCAGCCCGCCGACCATCCCCGACAGCTCGGGCCCGACCAGCACGCCCGCGTGCGGCGCGCGCACCGTCAGCCGGTCCACCTGCGACTCGAGAAACGCCACCGCGTCGCGCTGCGCCCCGACACGGTCCCGCGCGATCACCACCGAGCTCGGGCTCGTCGCGGTCATCTCGCGCTCCACGCTCTCAAACTCGGCGAGCATCGCCCGCGCCATGCGAAGCCGGTGCACTAGCTCGTCGTTCTCAAGAATCGCGATCGGCTCGCCCTCGGCGACGCGCGAGCCGGGCGGCACCACAATCTCGGTCAGAAAGCCGCCCTGCCGCGCAAACACACCCGTCCGCGCGGCGCTCTCGACGACGCCCACGCCCCGGCGCGAGTCCTGCACCGGGATCAGCCCGACCAGCACCACGCCCACCGCGAGCATCGCCAGGCTGACGCCGACTGCGCGCCCGCGGTGCTCGGCCAGCTTGGGGCTCGAGCTCAGCCAGCGCAGGAACTTGCCCACCGGCATCAGGAACCACGCCGCGGCCGTCCAGATCGCCAGCAGCAGCCCGATCGCGAAGAGCTGGCCCATAACGAACAGCGTGATCGTGACGAACAGGAACACGCGGTAGACCGTCGCCGCGATGCCGTAGACCGTCAGCGTCAGCCCCTCGCCCGGGTCGGTCGTCGGCGCCTCGACATTCTCGAGCCGGTAGACGAACTTCTGGAACTGGTACTGCAGCATCCGGAACGACCGGTTCATCAGGTTCGGGATCTCCAGCAGGTCGCTGAGGATGTAGTAGCCGTCAAACCGCATGAGCGGGTTGGCGTTGAAGATGAGCGTCGAGACGCCGGCGGTGAGGATCGCGTTGTACGCCAGCTGGTGCGGCAGCTCGCCGGGCGAGGTCGCGAGCCACACGTGCACCGCGATCGCGGCGAGAAACAGCTCGAAGATCATGCCGCCCGTGCCAACCGCCATCCGCTGCCACTTGCTCGCGAACGCCCACGAGGCCGACGCATCGACATAGGGGCTCGGCACGAGCACGAGCAGCAGCGCACCGAACTCGGGCACCTGCCCGCCGAACCGCTTGCAGATCACGCCGTGGCCCAGCTCGTGCAGCGCCTTGGCGACGACGAACACGGCGATGATCCAGAGCCAGTTGCTGGGCGCGATCGCGTCGCGGAAGCCCGCGGCGAAAGCGTCCAGCTCGGGGACGAGCTTGTACAGCGCGAACGCGACGAACGCGAGCCACGCCGCGAAGCCCCACCGGTTCAGCACGGGCCGGAGCACGGGCTCGACGGCGCTCAGGATTCCGTCGGGGTTGAACAGCTTCATGCGGAAGTACATGATGCCGATCGCCTGGCTCTGCACCTTTTTCTTGAGCCGCTCGCGCCCTCGCCGCAGCAGCTGCTCGGTCTCGGGGCTGGCGTCGACGCTGAGCAGGTTCGAGTTGTAGAGCTGCGAGATGAGCTCGATGACCTCGGGCTGGGTGGGCGCCTCGGCGCCGCGCCGCTCGGCGACGATGGTCCACGCGTCTTCGACCGTGCGCTTGCCGTCGAGCAGCCCGACCAGCTCGTTCGCGACCGGGCTCATGCGGTAGAACTTGTTCGAGGCCGGGTCGTGCGCCACATGCCAGCGTCGGCCCCGGTAGCGCTGCCGCGTGACCTGGACATGAGGCCGGAGCCTTGGGCGCGTCGCGCGGACGCGGTGCCAGTGCGGGCTGTAGGTCGGGCGCTCGCTCATCGTCCGCTCACCACCACAGCCACATGCGCAGCGTGTCGCTGATGCGCCGGGTCGCGATCCAGACGAGCCGGCGGTCGCCGACCTCGAGCTTGGCCAGCCCCTCCATGCCCGGGCGCATCCACGGCGCCGATTCCTCGAGCGTGGCGTACACGTCGTAGGTGTTCCGCCCCTCGCCCGCCGTCGCCAGCGGCACGACGCGCTCGACCGTCAGCGGGAATCGGCGGTCGGGGTACGCACGCGTCGCCACCGTGCCGACCATGCCCCCGTCGCGGATCGCCTCGTTCACCAGCCCGATGTCGCGGTCGTCGACCTTGGCGATCACGCGCAACGATTCGAGCGGCGCGATCTCGAAGAGCGCCTCGCCTTGGCCCAGCCGCGCGCCCACCCGGTCGCTCAGATCGCCCGCGATGATCGTGCCGGTGATCGGCGCCCGGATCACCGCGTCGCGGATGCGCTTCTCGAACAGATCGAGCCGCGCCCGCGCCTGCTCAGCCTGCGCCTCGGACTGCTGACGCTCGGCGCCCTCGCCCCGGCGGATCGCCTCGTTCGCCCGAGCCTCCGCCTGACGCACCGCGCCCCGCGCCTCGACCGCGCTCAGCTCCAATTCGCTCGTGTCCAGCACCGCCAGCACATCGCCAGCCGACACCCGCTCGCCCGCCTTCGCCGTCGGCATCACCTCGCGCACCGTCGCGTCGAACGGCACCGCGATCACGCGCTTCTCGATCGGCCGGAGCGACACCGACGCCTCGATGCGGTAGGGCACGCTCACCAGCACCGACGCCAGCACCACCGCCACCACCGCCAGCCCCGCCACCTTCCACAGCGTGTGCTTCGGGCCGACCGCCCACGCCGCCGTCTCGCGCACAAGGTCCGCCGCCCGCTGGGGGATCGTGCGGTCGTCGCTGCGACGCAGCCGGAGCACCGGGCCCACAAGGTCGAGCGTGGCCTGCAGCAGCTCGACGGTTGCGAGGTCGATCGTCTGCCCCGGCGACGCCGACTCGATCGTCACCACGCCCAGCGTCTCGCCCCCGTCGCGGATCGGCAGCGAGGTCAGCTTCAGGTTCGCGTCGCTGGCGGCCAGCTCGCGGTGCGCCCGCGTCACCGCCCGGCTCAGCACCTCGTCCGCCTCGCGCCCGGGCCCCGGCTCGGGCAGCGGATAGACCACCGGCTGCTCCTGGTCCACGCACTCGTCCATCGCCGCCGCCAGCTTGCGGACCATCGCCATCCGGCGATCGACATGCTCGGTGTCGCTGAGCGCGACGACCTGCACGGGCGAGCTGTCGCGGTCGGCGAGCATCGCGTCGCCGCTCGCGTCCCCC
>DAIOTV010000099.1:4050-4863 GCA_036751825.1 Phycisphaerales bacterium | reverse complement strand
AAGAGAGAAGAGAAAGCCGCCCGGCTCGGCGAGCCGGGGGGCCGGGGGAATGAAGATCCGGCACGGAGTGCCGGGCTACCTAGGCGATGGTGACCTTGGGGTCGAGGTAGACGTCCTGGATGGCGTGGAGGAGGGCGGCGCCTTCCTTCATGGGGCGCTGGAAGGCCTTGCGGCCGGAGATCAGGCCCATGCCGCCGGCGCGCTTGTTGACGACGGCGGTCTTGACCGCGTCGGCGAGGTCGCTCTCGCCCTTGCTCTCGCCGCCCGAGTTGATCAGCGGCACGCGGCCCATGTACTGGTTGATGATCTGGTAGCGGCAGAGGTCGATCGGGTGCCCGCCGGTGCCGTCGGCGTTGCTGCCGGCGAGCTTGGTGTACACCTCCTCGCGGAACTTGCCGTAGCTCGAGTCGCCCGTGTTCAGCGCCCTGTACCCGCCGTTGAGCGTGGGCAGCTTCTGCTTGACGATGTCGGCCTGAATCGTCGCGCCGAGGTGGTTGGCCTGGCCCGTCAGGTCCGCGGCCGTGTGGTAGTCCTTGCCGCCGGTCTTGAACGCGCTGTTGCGAATGTAGCACCAGAGCACCGTGACCATGCCCAGCTCGTGCGCCTCGGCGAACATGTCGGCGACGTACTGGATCTGCTGGCCCGACTCCTCGCTGCCGAAGTAGATCGTCGCGCCCACCGCCGCCGCGCCCATCTCCCAGCACTGCCGGATGTTGCCGAACGGGATCTGGTTGAACTGGTTCGGGTAGGTCAGCAGCTCGTTGTGGTTGAACTTGACCAGGAACGGGATCTTGTGCGCGTACTTGCGGCTGC
>DAIOTV010000099.1:0-4040 GCA_036751825.1 Phycisphaerales bacterium | reverse complement strand
CCCCAGCACGCCGAAGGTGCTCGCCACCGCGTTGCACCCGCCCTCGATCGCCAGTTCGACGATCTTCGCCGCGTCGAAGTACTCGGGGTTCGGCGCAAAGCTCGCCCCAGCCGAGTGCTCGATGCCCTGGTCCACCGGCAGGATCGACACATAGCCCGTGCCGCCCAGCCGGCCCGAGTTCAGCAGACGCTGGTAGTTGTTCAGCACGTTCTGCGAACGGTCGGTGTGCACCACGACCCGATCGATGAAGTCCGGCCCGGGAAGGTGCAGATGATCGCGACCGATGGTCTTGCTGGTGTGGTCGAGCAGGGCGGCATCGCTGCCGAGGACTTTGCGGACGTCGATCGTGAGGCTGGGCATCGGAATCTCTCCAGACGGGGGTTCGTTCCCGACTCTACGCCGACGACCACGCGAGATGGCCGACACCCGGGATTCCTTGCACGCAAGGCGTCCGCTGTATACGACCCGGCGGGGCGTGCCGGAGCCTCCCCGAGTCGGGTGGGGCCCGGCGTGGCTTTGACCGAGGAGACAAACTGAACTCGGCCCCGAACTCGGCCGATCCGTTGTGGATCTGGAAGGGACGACGATGCCGCAGGTGGTCTGGCTGATCGACGATTGCCCACTCGCCGTCACGCTCGCGAAGGTTCGGGTGCGGTCGCTCGGCGCTGATGGCTACGCGCTGCCCACGGGTCGGGCCGCCATCGCCGCGTGGACCTCGGGCGACCTGCCCCCGCCCGGCGTCGTGCTGCTCAGCCCCGATCTGCACAGCCGCGACGGGCTCGAGGCGGGCCTGCTGCTCCGCGATGCCGGGTACACGGGCCTGATGCTCCTCCACACCAAGCCCGCCAACGCAGGTGCCCTGGCCGAGCGATTCGCCGGGCTGGTCGACGACATTCTGCTCAAGCCGATGACCCGCGAGGCGATGTCGGCGGTGCTTGAAGAAGCCGCCCGCCGCGTGCACCGCGCCGCCTGAGCCCGGGGCTACGGTTCGTTCGTGACCACGCACCACGCCAACGCCATCTCCGCGCCAGCCGACGCGGTGGATGCGGTGGATGCGGTGGACGCGGTGGACGCGGTGATCATCGGCGCCGGGCCCATCGGCCTCGAAACGCACGCGGCGCTCAAGGCGTCCGGCGCCAGCGTCCGCCACCTCGAGGCCGGCGCCATCGGCCACACCATGACCTGGTGGGCCCCGCGCACCCGGTTCTTCTCCAGCCCCGACCGCATCGCGATCTGCGGCATCCCCCTGGCCGTCAGCGGCCAGGACAAGGCCACGGGCGACGACTATGTGCGCTACCTCGTCAACGCCGCCCGACAGATCGAGCTCACCGTCGAGACCTTCCGCCGGGTCACGAGCATCCGCAGGGCGCGCGGGCGGTTCGAGGTCGAGGTCGCGCGCAGCTCGACGGGCGTCGGCGGCGGCGAGCGGATGCCCGAACCCGCCGAGCCGCGATCCAACCAGACGGTCCTCGCCCGCCGGGTCGTCCTGACCGTCGGCAACATGCACGCCCCGCGCCGGCTCGGCGTGCCGGGCGAGGATCTGCCCCATGTGAGCCACTACCTCGCCGACCCGCTGAAGTACTTCGGCCGCAAGGTCGTGATCGTCGGGGGCAAGAACAGCGCCGTCGAGGCGGCGATCCGACTGCACCGGGCCGGGGCGCACGCGACCATCGCCTACCGCGGCGAGGCGTTCGACAAGGACCGCATCAAGTACTGGCTGCTGCCCGAGCTCGAGTGGCTCATCGAGAAGGGCCGGGTCGGGTTCGAGCCCTCGTGCAAGGTCGAGCGCATCGAAGACGACCGAGTCGTGCTGTCGCGCGCCGGCGAGACGATCGAGCGCGACGCCGACTTCGTGCTGCTGCTGACCGGCTATGTGCAGGACCAGACGCTGTTTGACCAGCTCGGCATCGAGCGCATCGACCCCGACGCGACCAACCGGCCCGCGTACGACCATGCCACCATGCAGACCAGCGTGCCGGGCGTCTATGTCGCCGGCACCGCCTGCGGCGGCTCGCAGCAGCGGGCCCGCGTCTTCATCGAGAACAGCCACGCGCATGTGGACCGCATCTGCCGGGCGATCACGGGCAAAGGCGTGCCGTGGCCCGTCGATCCCGAGATGCAGAAGCTGACCGAGAAGCACGAGGAGCGGTGAGAGTTGCTCCTCCCCCGCACGCGGGGGAGCTTGACTCACGGCCGATAGGTCGTCGTGCACCCCGGGCTCTCGCTCAGCGTGACCGCCGCGATCCGCGCGTGGGGCTCGAGGGCTTCTTCCAGCCGGTCGCGCATCTCGTCGAAGATGTGCCGGGCGATGTTCTCCGCCGAGGGGTTCACGCCCCCCGCCGGGCGGTTGAACGGGCCGAGCTCGTTGAGGTTCGCGTTGTTGAACTCGTCGACGATGCTCTCGAGCGCGTTCTTGGCGGTGTGGAAGTCGCACACCAGCCCGTCCTGGTCGAGCTGGTCGCCCTCGATCGAGACGGTGCAGCGGAAGTCGTGCCCGTGGAGCGTCTCACGCTGGCCGGCGATGGTCAGGGCGTGAGCGGCGGAGAAAACGGTCTCGACGGTGATCGTGAACATGCGGCTAGGGTAGGTGCGCACGGCACCGGGCATCCGGCGACCGGCATCCGTAAAGACCGTGTGAAGGACGCCAGCCATGAGCCAGAGCCCGACCGACGGCAAGCCCCAAGCCCCCCTGATGATCGGCGTCAGCGGCCTCCGCGGCATCGTGGGCGAGAGCCTCACGCCCGAGGTGGCGATGCGCTTCGCGGGGGGCTTCGGCGCGTGGCTGCACGCCCGTGACACGCACGCCAAGGCGGTCGTTGCGCGCGACGGCCGTGCCGGCGGCGACGAGGTCGTGTCGTGGGCCGTCGACGGTCTGCGGAAGTCGGGAGTGTCCGTGTTGAACGCCGGGGTGTGCATGACACCGACGGTCGGCGTGCTCGTCGACGCGCTCGGTGCCGATGGCGCGATCATCGTCACGGCCAGCCACAACCCCCAGGAATGGAACGGCCTGAAGCTGCTCCGCCGCGGCGAGGACTTGCCGGCAACCCCTGAAGATCCGCCCGCTGCCGATGCCGCCGCCCCGAACGCTCGGCAGGCTGCCGAGATCATAAAGAACTACCACGCCGCCGACGCGCGGACGCCCACGGGGCGCCCGATCCCGCAGGTGCTTTCAAGCGCCATCGACGATCCGACATCGCACCACTTTGAGGCCGTGCGGCGTGCGATGGACTCGTGCGATCTCACCACCGGCTCGGCACGCGTCGTCGTCGATTCCGTGAACTCCTCGGGCGCTGAAGCCGTTCGGCGCTTGCCCGACGAATTCGGCGTGGACCTCGTCGGGCACATCGGGGGCGACAACTCCGGCATCTTCCCCCACACCCCCGAGCCCACGGCCGAGAATCTCTCGGGCGAGGGCGGGCTCTGCGATGCCGTGCCCGGGCTCAAGGCCGACATCGGCTTCGCCCAGGACCCCGACGGTGACCGCCTGGCCATCGTCGACGAAACCGGGCGGTACATCGGCGAGGAGTACACGCTCGCGCTGTGCGCGGTGTCGATTCTGGAGGCTCACAGAAATGCTCCCCCTTCGCCGAAGGGGGAGCTGTCACCGAAGGTGGCTGGGGGGGTTTCTTCGGAATCGAAAGGCACCCCCTCCGACCCCGCTGGCGCGGGGCCACCTCCCCCGTCGGCAACGGGGGAGGATCAGAGCGACGAAGTAGTTCTTTGCGCCAACCTCTCGACATCGCGCATGATCGACGACATCGCCGCGAGGTACGGCGCTTCGGTCGTGCGCACGGCCGTGGGCGAGGCCAATGTCGTCGAAGCCATGAAGCGCCTCAATCGCGAGGGCAAGACCGTCCTGCTCGGCGGCGAGGGCAACGGCGGCGTCATCTGGCCCGAGGTCACCTACGTCCGCGACTCGCTCGGCTCGATGGCGCTCGTCCTCTCGCTCATGGCCCGCACGGGCAAGACCGTGAGCGAGCTCGTCGCCGACATCCCGAGCTACGCGATCGTGAAGCGCAAGCAGCCGCTGGCGAACAAGA
>DAIOTV010000098.1:0-5293 GCA_036751825.1 Phycisphaerales bacterium | reverse complement strand
TGACGAAGGCGAGCGTGCCGCCGGCGTCGATGTGCGCGGGCGCGCCGGTGCCGGGCGTGGGCGCGAAGCTGCTGCCGTAGTTGAAGCGTGTCCAGTTGGTGGTGCGGTCGACATCGACGCTGTCGTCTTCGAGGAAGGCGAAGTCGGCGATGGAATCGACGGCGGTGAAGCTGAGCAGCACGAGCCCGCCGTCGCGCGCGGGGCGGGCGGCGCGGAGGCCCAGCAGGTGCGATCGCGAGAGGGGCGTGGGGTCGGTGAGCGAGGTTGGGGTGAGGGTGGTGTTGGCCCAGCGGCTGTTGCCCAGGCCCCAGGCGGTGAGGGCGGTGTCGCCGACGCGCGAGCCGGCGAGCACGGCGGCGAGGCGTGGCAGCGTGCCGGCGACCGGGGTGAGCTCGAGCCTGAGCTCTTCGATGGGCGTGGCGGGCTGCCACCAGCCCGACCAGGGCATGCCGGGCTCGAAGACCGGGGTGAGCGCGATGCTGGTCAGGTCGGTCGTGGGCGCGCCGTTGTGCAGGGCGGTGAGGGTCTTGGCCCCGGCGACCGAGAGCCAGGTGGGCGACTCGCCGCTGTACCAGGCCTGCATCCGGCCGTCGTCGGCGGGCCCGGTGTAGTTTCGCGAGCCGGCGTGCAGGGCGAGGAAGATCGCGTCGTCGTCGATGCTCGAGCCCGGGCCGGTCAGGTCGGTCAGCCGGGGCCCGCCGGGCGTCTGCCAGGTGTCGAGCAGCGTGGCCGCGTCGATCAGCCCGCGGCGGAAGACGGTGGTGAAGATCGGCCCGGTGTGGGAGGTGCCGCCGGCGAGCGGGTTGCCGAAGAAAATCCTCGCAAACGGGGCCATGGGCGGCAGGGCTCCCCCCGGTGCGGGCGCGGCGGCTGAGCGGACACTGTCGGAGCCCTGGCTGACGACATGCAGCGTGAGGGCGTTGGTGTCGGGGTCGAAGGTGAACACGGCGCAGTGGTGCCGGGCCTCGCCGAGGGGCACGCCCTTGACGCGGATCGCGCCCACGGACCGCCCGCCCTCGCCGGGCACCGGGTCGCGGCCGACAACAGGCTCGCGCCGCGTGAGCATCTCCACCGCCGACAGCGCCGGGTTGTACCGCAGCAGCAGCAGCGGGGGGCCAGGCTGGGGGTCGTCGGGGCCGAACGCGGGGCTGTCGGCCTCGACAACCAGCAGCGTGCGCCAGGCGTCGGCGGGCAGCTCGTCGCTCGAGCCGAACCAGGGCACCACCAGCGACACCGGCTGAACGATGGGCCCCGAGCGCCACAGCAGCGGCGCGATCGAGTTCCGCGCGATCGCGAGGTTCGGATCGCCCAGCGCCAGCCCCGGCTGGGCCGAGGCGGAGCGGGTCAGACCAGACAGCCCGACGACGGCAAGGGCACCGAGGGCGGCGAGAGCACGGATCGTTCGGAATCGAGACACAGACATCCCCTGTCTTCGCGAAAGGTGTACGGGGAGAGATATACGCCAGCGCCGGGCGTTGGCCGGCAAACCCGGGCGGAATCGTGGTTTGGGCGGCTGGGCGGGCCCGAGAAAAAGGGCGAGGGGGCGGCCGCCGACCCTCGCGAGTTCCAGCGGCCGCCCCCGGGCGGGGGCTTGGGATGGCGTCGGCGTCACGCAAGGCAGCACCGACCCCCCAATGTGGGGTTTGGATCGCCTGTTGTCGACGCGTCGGGTCGGGATTTCGCCGCGGGCTGGCCGCAGAATCCGTGCGACCCGCGCCGCCGGAGCCCCGGGGCCTCGCCGACCCCGCCTCGACGCGGGTACCTTCGGCCTGTGTATGGGTCGTGTTCTTTCGGCTTTGGGTGTTGCGGGGTGCCTTGGGTGCTGGGCGTGCGTGTCGGGGTGCGCTGTGCACTGGTACGACGAGCGGACGGGCACCGAGCACCTCTGGGGCGTTGGGCACCTGGCGGTGAAGGTCTCCGAGACGGACGGGTACGGGGTTCGGGCGGTGGTCCGGCAGTCGACGGTGCTGGGCGCGGGCGCGGGCGTGCACGAGTCGGGCGGATGGGCGGCGCTGGGAGCGCACCGCGATCGGCGGATGCGGATCGGCGACGACACGAGCGTGTGGATCGGGTGGGCGGGCTCGAGCCCGTTCCGTGCGCGGGTGGGGGCGGTGCCGCCCTGGTGGGAGCGGCCGCCCGACCCCGCCGAAACGGAGCGGGGGCCATGACACACATGACACGAGTGACACGAACGACACGAATGACCCTGCGGGTCGGTGCGCTGTGGCTGCTGGCGTCGGCGGCTCTGGCGGGCTGCGGCGTGGGCGAGCGCCGCATGCTTCTGGCGACGACGACGAGCCTGGGCCTGGTCGCCGAGACCACGCCGAGGCCGGGCGTGCAGATGGGTCACGCGCGCGTCGAGGCGGTGGTGGCGCCGGTGTTCGCGGGGGGCGCGACGCCGCCCTCGGTCGCGGGCATCACGGTTTCGGGGGATGCGGGGCTGTTCGGCGCGTCGGTGGGCTCGGCCTTTGCCGTGGGCGATGCGGCGCTGACGCTGACCGAGGCCGGGGGGTCGCTCGCCCCCGTCGCGTCGCGGGCGGGCGCAGCGCGGGGCCGGGCGCGCGGGGCCGCGACCCCGAGGCCCGTGGTCTTTCTGACCGATACGACGGTCGGCATCGGGGCGTCGTGGGGCGGGCTGGCGGGGCCGGCGCCGGATCGCGCGGTCCTCGGGTACGCCCGGCGTGCGGTGGCGATCGCGCCCGTCGCCGCGTCGCGCGAGGGCACCGGCACGCCGGCGATCGCGGCGCCCTCCCTGATCGCGACGGTGACCGCTGGCGGCCTGGCGGCGCCCGGGGCCTCGAAGGCCGGTGGGGCGAGGGTCAGGCATCAGCAGTTCTTCGCGACCGGCGAGGCGGCGACGCGGCTTGGTCGGCTGCGCGAGGTTCGGGCCTCGGTGTTTCGGCAGGCGGACACCGGGCTGGCCGAGGCGTTGGCGGAGGCGGCGCCGATCGAGTGCGCCGACGAGCTCGCCGCGTGGCTCGACGCGAGCGACGCGCACGCGCTCGCGCTGCGGTCGTTTCTCGACGGGCTGGGCTACGAGCGTTCGGCGGTGTATCTGATGGAAACGGGCGCGGGCAGCGCCGCGGCGGAGGCCGTGTGCGCGTGGCTGGCCCGGCAGCGGGGGGAGGCGGGCGATGGAGGCTGAGCGCATCGAGGGCGTGCCGGTGGCGCGGGTCGGCCGGCTGGTGGACCGCTACCTGCGGCGGGCGGGGGCGGTTGTGATCGAGGTGCGGCGTTCGGCGGAGGGCTCGTGCACGGTGCGCGCCGTCCTGCGCGAGCCCCCGGGCCGAGACGCGGGCGCTACGCCACGATGTGCGCCGGGGCCGGCGTGTCCTCGCTGATCTTCTCGCTCGTGACCTCGTCGTCGGGGGCGGAGGCGGTGAACAGACGCATCTCCTCGTTCACGCGGGCCTGCAGGTGCACGGGGCGGCCCCAGATCGCGCACAGGTTCGCGAGCGTGGGCATCGCCCTGGCGGCGTCGACCTCGAGCCCGTTGAACTTGTTGGCCAGGAACAGCTCGCCGCGGTTCAGGTAGTTCGCGTCGACGACATACATCATCGGCTGGCCCATGTTGGTCAGGCGGTAGAGCAGGGTCTGCTTGATGCGGTCGAAGTCGCGGCTGACGATCTTGACCTCGCCGGTCTTGGGGTCGCGGCCGGTCTGGTGCATGCGGTGGCGCTCGACAAACTCGGGCGTCAGGAACTCGTCGATGAAGTTGACGTCGTTGTAGATCGTGCGCACCTGGAAGATCTTGTCGCGGCCCTTCATGCTGCCGTCGTCGTGGCGTTTCTTGGCGCCGATGTTGTCGATGCGGTCGAACTCGGCGCCGTGCTGGCCCCGGTCCCATCGGCGCTCGATGTCCTTGAAGAGCTCGACGCCGATCTTGTAGGGATTGAACCCGCCGGGCGCCATGTGGACGACGCCCGAGTGCTGGTCGGCGTAGTGGATGATCTCGCTGCTGTCGAGGAAGTGGTTGGTCATGAGCTTGCTGTGCCAGTAGGTGGCCCAGCCCTCGTTCATGACCTTCGTCTGCGCCTGCGGGGCGAAGTAGTAGCTCTCGTCGCGGACGATGCTCAGGATGTCGGCCTGCCAGTCTTCGAGCGGGGCGTGGCGCAGCAGGAAGAGCAGGACATCGCGCGTGGGCTCGGCGGGGGATTTTTTCCTTGAGGCCTCCCGCCGCCGTTCGTGCGCGGCGCGCTCGGCGTCGATCGCCTTCTGCGGGTTGATGAACGGGTCCATGTAGTCTTTGGCGGGCAGCCGGCTGGGCTCGAACGCGCCGTTGTCGTCGGCCGCCCCCTCGCGCTTGACGAACGCGGAGTGCGGGTCGATCAGGTGCTCGATCGACAGGCATCGGTCGAGGAAGCGTTCGACGGTGTCGTGCCCGTGCCGCTCGATGTGCCGGCGGACGCGCGTGGCGTGGTTGGCCATCTCGTCGATCATCTTGCGGTTGGTCTTGCTGAACCAGAAGTTGTGCTTGAAGAAGTCGGCGTGGCCGTAGACATGCGCCATGACGAGCTTCTGATCGGTGACGCTGTTGGACTCCTGCAGGTAGGCGTAGCAGGGGTCGTTGTTGATGACCATCTCGTAGATTCGGCCGAGGCCATAGGCGTCGCGTTTGCTCATGCGGTCGTACTCGGCGCCCCATTTCCAGTGCGGGTAGCGGACGGGGAACCCGCCGTAGGCCGCGATCTGGTTCATGGTGTCGAAGTCGAGGACCTCGAAGACGGTCTCGTAGAAGTCGAGGCCGTAGTCGATGGCCTTGGCCTTGATCCTGACCATGTGCTCGAGCAGCTCGGGCGGGAGGTCGGTGGAGCGTCGGCTGTGAGCGAGCGGCAGCATGGGCGTCCTCCCCCGTTCGGGCGGCGATGGCGCGTCGGCCTTGCAGGGGGTATCGGCAGGGCCGATATGGGTCTGTACGCGGAGTGGGGGGAAGGGTTCGCGGGGGCCTGCGTGATGACCGAGGCGCACACGAGCCCCTCGCGCGAGCGAGGGGAACCGCTCATCGTGCGGTGCTCGATTCCCCCAGCTTGCGCCGGGGGCTCGTTGGATCGGAATGCGCGGAGCGAAGGCCACGCCCCGGCGTGAACCGGGGCGCGGCGTTGATTCGGACTCAGCGGCGGCGTCGCGCGGCGGCGAGGCCCGCGAGGCCCAGGAGGCCCGCGCTGGCCGGCGCGGGCACGACCGCGTAGCTCAGGTCGCGGATGGCGGCGAACTCCGTCGTGCCGGTCGGGTTGGTGACGGTGATGACCGGGTTGTTGAACGCGCCCCCGCCGGCGAAGCCGATGAAGTCGAA
>DAIOTV010000097.1:0-5555 GCA_036751825.1 Phycisphaerales bacterium | reverse complement strand
AGCCCGCCGACCCGCGCGACAGCGCCCGCCTGCTCGTCGTGCGCCGCTCCGACCCCGGCGCGCTCGAGCACCGCACCGTCCGCGAACTGCCGGCGATCCTCAGCGCCGGCGACACCCTCGTGGTCAACACCACCCGCGTGCTCCAGGCCCGCTTCGTGGGCGAGAACATCGACACCGGCGGCAAGATCCAGGGGCTGTATCTCCGCGACGGCGCGCAGCCCGGCACATGGGTCGTGCTCATCAAGGCCCGCCGACACCGCGCCGGCGCACGCTTCCGCGTCACCAACCCGCAGCGCACCGAGCACGTCGATCTCGAGCTGCTAGGCCGGGCCGAGGACGAAGACGGCGCGTGGCTCGTGCGCGTCGGGGGCGACCCGGCGACGGCGCTCGACCGCATCGGCCTGCCGCCGCTGCCGCCTTACATCCTCAGCGCCCGCCAGCAGCGGGGGGGCGAAGCCGACCGCGCCGAAGACCGCGACCGCTACCAGACCGTGTACGCCGACCAGCCCGGCAGCGTCGCGGCGCCCACCGCGGGCCTGCACTTTACGCCCCGTTTGCTCGACGACCTGCACACGGCAGGCGTCGGGCGAGAAAGCGTCACGCTGCATGTCGGCTCGGGCACCTTCAAGCCCGTCGAGGCCGCGCATGTTGAAGAGCACGACATGCACGCCGAATGGTGTGCGATGGCACCGGGCGTGATGGACCGCCTCCGCGAACGGCGGGCCGCGGGCGGGCGTGTCATCCCCGTCGGCACCACGAGCTGCCGAACCATCGAGTCCTTCGCCGGCCGGGGCCTCGATCAGGGCGCGATCGACACCGATCTGCTCATCACCCCAGGCTACGGCTGGAAGCTGACCGACGGCCTGCTGACAAACTTCCACCTGCCCCGCTCCACCCTGCTGGCGATGGTGGGGGCGCTGCTGCCCGAGGGCGTCGAGCGGCTCAAGGCGATCTACGCCGAGGCGATCCGCGCTGAGTACCGCTTTTTCAGCTTCGGCGACGCGATGCTGATCCTGCCGTAGCCCGCCGAGCGAACCGGGCGCCCGCTGGGCTGATATATTGTGCATCGCGCCGGGCAGGGAGGTCCGGGGCCGAGGTGTGCGACCCCGCGCGGAGCGCTGGCATGGATCTGCACCAGCTTGTCGAGGGCCTGCCGATCGAGCGCGTCCACGCGCCCGCCGGCGTGCGCGTCGGCGACCTGACCGAAGACAGCCGGACCGTGCTGCCCGGCTCGCTCTTCATCGCAAGGCCCGGCCTGACCAGCGACGGCCGAGCGTACATCCGCCAGGCCATCGCCGAGGGCGCGACCGCGATCCTCACCGACCCCGCCACCGCGAGAGCGCTCGATGCCCCCGGCGTCGCGCTGCTCGCCGAGGACGATCTCCCGCTCGCCACCGCGCTCATCGCCGAGCGTTTCTTCGGCAACCCCTCGCGCACCCTCCGCCTCGCGGGCGTCACGGGCACCAACGGCAAGACCACCGTCGTGCACCTCGCCCACGGCATCCTCAACGCCGCCAGCCACCGCTGCGGGCTCATCGGAACGGTCACCATCGACGACGGCCGCGAGATCGCCGACGCCGACATGACAACCCTCCCCGCCATCGAGCTCAGCCGAACCCTCGCCAGCATGGTCGAGCACGGCTGCACCTGCGCCGTCATGGAAGTCTCCAGCCACGCCCTCGACCAACGCCGCGCCGACGCCCTCGCCTTCGACGCTGGCGTCTTCACCACGCTCGGCAGCGACCACCTCGACTACCACGGCACCCTCGACAACTACGCCGCCGCCAAGGCCCGCCTCTTCGAGCTGCTGCCCGCCGACGCGCTCGCGATTGTCAACGCCGAGCACCCGGCGCACGAACGCATGCTGCGCGACTGCCGCGCCCGCGTGCTCCGCTGCTCGGCGTCCGCCGGCGACGCGACCGCCACCATCACCGATCGCTCCATCGGCGCCATCCATGTCCACATGCGCGGCCCGTTCGGCGCGCTGGAATCCAGCCTGCCCATGGCCGGCGACCACAACGCGATGAACCTGCTGCAAGCCGTGTGCCTCGCCCACGCGCTGGGCGTGACCCCGGACGAGCTGCGCGAAGCCGTCGCCAAAGCCACCCCCCCGCCCGGCCGGCTTGAACGCGTGAGCGCGACCGACAGCGACATCACCGTCTTCGTCGACTTCGCGCACACCCCCGACGCGATCGAAAGCGTGCTCGGCGCCCTCCGCCGACACACCGACGGCGCGCTCTGGGTCGTCTTCGGCTGCGGCGGCGACCGCGACACAACCAAGCGGCCCGTCATGGGCGCCATCGCCGCTCGACTCGCGGATCGGGTCGTTCTGACCAGCGACAACCCGCGAAGCGAGCGCCCGAGCGCCATCATCTCCGAGATCATCGCCGGCATGCCCGCGCGCGCCCGCGAGGCGGTCATCGTGCACGCCGAGCGCGAGCGCGCCATCGAGCACGCCATCGCCGACGCGTCGCCCGGCGATGTTGTCGTCATCGCCGGCAAGGGCCACGAGCGGACGCAGGTCTCGGCCGACGGCGTCCGCGCGTTCGACGACCGCCTGCACGCCAGGCGGGCGCTCGCCCTGCGGGCCAGCGAGGTCGCCGAGGCATGACCGACTTCTTCACGCCCGAGTCCATCCGCACCCACACCGGCGGCGCGTTCCTCGCCCGCGCCGAGCATGCCAAGCCGATCCACGGCGTCTCGATCGACACCCGCGAGCTCGCGCCGGGCCAGCTCTTCGTCGCCCTGCCCGGCGAGCGCACCGACGGCCACGACCACCTGCACGCCGCCGCCGACGCCGGCGCGCCGCTCGCGCTCGTCGAGCGCGAGGTCGGAGCCCCCGCCGGCATGACCCTCGTCCGCGTCGACAGCTGCCGATCCGCCATCGCCCGCCTCGCCAAGGCCTACCGCGGCACGCTCCGCTCCACACGCGTCGTCGGCGTCACCGGGTCCAACGGCAAGACCACCACCGTCCGCCTGCTCGACCATGTGCTCGGCTCAGCCCTCCGCGGCTCCGCCTCGCGCAAGAGCTTCAACAACGACCTCGGCCTGCCCATCACCATCCTCAACGCCAGGCCCACCGACAACTATCTCGTCTGCGAGATCGGCATGAGCAACCCCGGAGAAATCCGCAGGCTCGCCGCCATCGCCAGGCCCGACGTCGGCGTCATCACCAGCATCGGCCGGGCCCACCTCGAGGCCTTCGGCACCGTCGCCGGCATCGCGCGCGAAAAGGCCAGCCTGCTCTTCGAGCTTGCCGACTCGGGTGTCGCCGTGGTCACCGCCGACAGCGACGAGCTGGGCCCGGCATTGCCCCCGGGCGTGCCGATGATCCGCTTCGGCGAGCGCGAGTCCGCCGACCTGCGGCTGACCGCGATCGAGCCCTCGTCCGAGGGCGTCCGCTTCCAGCTCAACGACCGCGCCTGGTTCGAGGTGCCTCTGGTCGGGGCGCACAACGCGTGGAACGCCGCCGCGACCGTCGCCGTCGCCCGCCGGCTGGGCCTGACCGACGAACGCATCGCCGCCGCCCTCGCCACCGCGGCCGGCGCCGAGATGCGGCTCGATCGCCGAACCGTCGCCGGCATCGCCGTCGTCAACGACGCCTACAACGCCAACCCCGACTCGATGGCCGCCGCGATCGCCACCTTCGCGGGCCTGGCTCGCGGGGCCGATCGCCGGGTCGTGATCCTGGGCGACATGCTCGAACTGGGCGCCGCCAGCCCCCGCGAGCACCGGGCCATCGGCGAGGCCCTCGCCCGCTCGATCGAGGCCGGCGACGGGCCCGACCTGGTCGTTCTCGTCGGCCCGGCCATGGCGGCGGCGGCCGATCCGCTCCGTAACCTGCTGCCCCCCAACATGCTGTGTCTGGAGCCCGAGGCCGGCGAAGGCCGATCCATCGCCAAGAGGCTCGCGCCGGGCGACGCCGTTCTGCTCAAGGGATCGCGGGCGATGGGCCTCGAACGGGTCGTGGCCGCGCTCCAGTCGGCACACGCCACGACGGGAACCTAGTGCTCTACGTCCTGCTCGACAGCCTGCGGAACACGCTCGACGGCGTCGGCCTCTTCGGCGGCTTCACGCTCTACTCGCTCTTCAGCGTGCTCGATCAGCTCCAGTTCCGCGTCTTCGCCGCCACCGCGTCCGCGTTCGCCCTCGTCCTGCTGCTCGGGCCCCAAGCGATCTCCAAACTTCGCTCGCTCAAGATCGGCGACGCCGGCCAGACCGACGCCGCCGCACTCCGCAAGCACTTCGAGTCCAAGGCCAACGTGCCCACCATGGGCGGCGTGCTCATCGCCGGCGCCATGTTCCTCTGCGTCTTCCTCTTCGCCGACTTCCGAACCCCCTACGTCTACATGGGCCTCATCGTCCTGCTCTGCACCGCCACGCTCGGCGGCTTCGACGACTGGCTCAAGCTCACCGGCGCCCGCCGGGGCTCGACCAACCGCCAGGGCCTCTACCCCCGCGAGAAGCTCATGTTCCAGATCGGGCTGTCCGTCCTGATCGGGCTCTTCGCCTACAACCGCGGCATCAGCCCCGAAGACCTCGCGCATGTGCTCAACCTGCCCTTCCAGCGCACCTACGAGCCCGGCTCCTGGCAGACCAACGAATCGCTCGTCTATCTCAGCCGCATCCCCTACATCATCATCGCCGTGCTGCTCATCACGGGCATGTCCAACGCCGTCAACATCACCGACGGCATGGACGGCCTCGCGACGGGCCTCGTCGCCGCCGTCGCCGCCGGGCTCATCGTGCTCACGCTCATCGCGGGCGAGCAGACATGGGCGCAGCGGCTGCTGGTGCCGTACATCCGCGAATCGGGCGAGCTCGCCGTGCTGTCCGGCGCGATGCTCGGCGCCTGCCTGGGCTTTCTCTGGTACAACTGCTCGCCCGCCCAGGTCTTCATGGGCGACACCGGCTCGCTCTGCCTTGGCGCGCTCATCGGCTACATCGCGCTCGTCATCCGCCAGGAGGTCGTCGTGCTCGTGATGTGCGCGGTCTTCCTCGCCGAGATCGGCTCGGTCGTGCTCCAGGTCCTCTACTTCAAGGCCACCGGCGGCAAGCGGGTTTTCCGCTGCGCCCCGTACCACCACCACCTGCACCTCGGGGGCTGGCGCGAGCAGCAGGTCGTCGCCCGCATGTGGATCGTCGGCATCCTGCTGGCCGTGCTCGGGCTGGGCCTGCTGAAGCTGCGCTAGCCGGCGGCGGGCGGCGTTGCTCACTCGACCGCGATCAGCGCGTCCCGCACCTCGACGACCGAGTGCACCCGCCCGAACTCGCCGGGCTCGAGCGTCAGCTCCAGCGTCGACGCCCCGTCCAGATCCAGCTCGTAGTCGATCACCGGCGTCGCCGCCGACATCGGCAGCCGGGCCCGAACCACGCCGTCGGTCGACAGCAGCAGCTCGCACCGGCCCCAGGCCCGCACCCGCAGGGGGAGCTCGGCGGTCAGCGCGAGCCGGCTCGCGCCGCCGGGCAGCTCGACGCCCACCGACGCCCGGCCGTCGAGCGTGATCGCCCGGGCCCCGAACGCGCCCGGCTCGCCCACGCCCGCCGCGCCGCCG
>DAIOTV010000096.1:0-6058 GCA_036751825.1 Phycisphaerales bacterium | reverse complement strand
CAGGACGTCTTCGCCACCGCACAGTGGTCGAAGCGGGCCAGCCGCATCAGCAACCCCGACGGGTCGGTCGTCTTCGAGATGGCCGACGCGGAGGTGCCGGCGAGCTGGTCGCAGCTCGCGACCGACATCATGGTCAGCAAGTACTTCCGCAAGGCGGGCGTGCCCCAGACGCTGCCCGGGAAGGACGTCGCCGAGGCCGTGCGCACGCAGGCGTGGATCCGCGACGACGCGGGAGCCATCGTCACCGGTCCCGAGCGGTCGGCCAAGCAGGTGATCCACCGCCTGGCGGGCTGCTGGCGGCACTGGGGCGAAACCCACGGCTACTTCGACACCGCCGAGGACGCCGAGGCGTTCTACGACGAGCTGTGCTACATGCTGATCCACCAGATCGCGGCCCCCAACTCGCCGCAGTGGTTCAACACGGGCCTGAACTTCGCCTACGGCATCACGGGCCCGGCCCAGGGCCATTACATCGCCGACCCCGCAACGGGCGCCATCAAGCTGGCGGCGGATGCGTACACGCACCCCCAGCCGCACGCCTGCTTCATCCAGAGCGTTGACGACTCGCTCGTTGAAGAGGGCGGCATCATGGACCTGTGGGTTCGTGAAGCGCGGCTGTTCAAGTACGGCTCGGGCACGGGCACGAACTTCAGCAACCTGCGCGCCGAAAACGAGCCCCTGTCGGGCGGCGGCAAGAGCAGCGGGCTGATGTCGTGGCTCAAGATCGGCGACCGCGCCGCCGGCGCGATCAAGAGCGGCGGCACCACTCGTCGCGCCGCCAAAATGGTCTGCCTCGACATGGACCACCCCGACATCGAGGCCTTCGTCAACTGGAAGGTCCGCGAGGAGGTCAAGGTCGCCGCCCTCGTCGAGGGCCTGAAGACCCTCAAGAAGCACGACGAGAGCATCCGCGAGACCGCCGACCGGCTGGGCCTCGTGCTCGACTACGACTTCAACGGCGAGAGCTACCAGACCGTTTCGGGCCAGAACAGCAACAACTCGGTGCGCATCCCCGACGAGTTCTTCGACGCCGTCGACCAGAACGCCGACTGGCAGACCTTCATGCGGACCGACGGCTCGCCCGCCAAGACGCTCGACGCCAACCGGCTCTGGGACGACATCTCCTACGCCGCCTGGCGGTGCGCCGACCCCGGCGTGCAGTACGACAGCACGATCAACGCGTGGCACACCTGCCCGAGCGCGGGCCGGATCAACGCGAGCAACCCGTGCAGCGAGTACATGTTCCTCGACAACACCGCCTGCAACCTCGCGTCGCTCAATGTGCTCAAGTTCTTCGACGCCGAGACCGCCAGCTTCGATGTAGAGCGCTACGAGCACGCGACCGATCTGTGGACCACCGTGCTCGAGATCAGCGTCCTCATGGCGGCGTTCCCGAGCAAGGAGATCGCCGAGCTGAGCTACAAGTACCGCACCCTCGGCCTCGGCTACGCCAACCTCGGCGCGATGCTGATGCAGGCCGGGATCCCGTACGACTCCGACGAGGGCCGTTCGATCTGCGCGATGCTGACGGCGATCCTGACCGGTCGTTCGTACAGGCAGAGCGCGCTGCTCGCCAAGGAGCACGGCGCCTTCGCCGGCTACGAGGCCGACAAGGAGAACATGCTCCGGGTCATCCGCAACCACCAGCGGGCCGCCCACGGCATCGACCGCGACGCCAGCGAGTGGGAAGATCTGCGCATCCGGCCCGTGCCGATCGATCACGAGCTCGTCAAAGCCGGCAAGCTCCGGCTCGCCAACGGCCGGACCCTGCTCGACCGCGCCGTGGACGCGTGGGACGAGGCGCTCGAGTTCGGGGAGTACTACGGCTACCGCAACGCCCAGGTCACCGTCATCGCGCCCACCGGCACGATCGGCCTGCTGATGGACTGCGACACCACGGGCGTCGAGCCCGACTTTGCGCTCGTGAAGTTCAAGAAGCTCGCCGGCGGCGGGTACTTCAAGATCGCCAACGCCTCGCTCGAGCCGGCCCTGCGCACGCTGGGCTACAGCGAGCAGCAGGTCGCGCTGATCACGCGCTCCATCCTGGGCACGCTGAACCTGGCCGTGCCGATGCCCGACGACCTGCCGGGCCTCGCCGACGGCGAAACCCTCGCCGAGTGGCTCCTCAAGAAGGGCGTGACGCCCGACGAGCTGAAGTCGATCGAGAAGAGCCTGCCCGGCGTCTTCGAGCTCGGCTTCGCCTTCAGCGCCTGGAGCTTCAGCGAAGACACGCTCCGCCGCCTGAACATCGACCCCGCCGCCGCGAAGGCCGACCGCGGGTTCAACCTGCTCAAGGTGCTCGGGCTCACGGGCCGACAGATCGCGCAGCTCAACCGCCTGGTCTGCGGCACGCAGACTATCGAGGGCGCGCCGGGCTTCGAAGAGCACCACCTGCCCGTCTTCGACTGCGCCAACAAGTGCGGGCCCACCGGCACGCGGTTCATCCGCCCCGAGGGCCACATCCTCATGATGGCGGCCGCCCAGCCCTTCATCTCGGGCGCCATCAGCAAGACCATCAACCTGCCCAACGACGCCTCGGTCGATGACATCAAGGACTGCTACCGCATGAGCTGGGAGCTTGGCCTCAAGGCCAACGCGCTCTACCGCGACGGCTGCAAGCTCAGCCAGCCGCTCTCCACCAAGTCCGATGTCGAGCTCGAAGACGACGACGACCTGGACGCGGTCGTCGAAGCGCACGACGAGGTCGCCGCCGCGGTCGCGGGCGTCGCCGACGCGGTCTCGGGCGGCGATACCGGCAAGGTCTCGAGCGAAACCATCAAGATCGTGCACCGCCCCATGCGGCGCCGCCTGCCCGACACCCGCAGCTCCATGACCCACAAGTTCAATGTCGCCGGCCACGAGGGATACCTCACCGTCGGCCTCTACGAAGACGGGATGCCGGGCGAACTGTTCATCACCATGGCCAAGGAGGGATCGACCATCGGCGGGCTCATGGACTCGCTCGGCACCGCGGTCTCGGTCGCGCTGCAGTACGGCGTGCCCGTGCCCTCGCTGGTCAACAAGTTCACGCACCAGCGGTTCGAGCCGGCGGGCATGACGGCGAACAAGGACATCCCCTTCGCCAAGAGCCTCGTCGACTACATCTTCCGCTGGCTCGGCATGCAGTTCATCCCGGGCTACCGCGAGGCCAACCTGCCCAACCGCGGCGAGTCAAGCACCACATCGAACACGAGCAAGTCGGAGAGCAAGGACGCTCCCACGCGCAGCACCGCCAAGGCCGGCGGTCGAATGACGGCTTCTGAGGGGAAGCCAGGAGAGAAGCGTTGGAGCACGACACAGTCAACCTCCCCGACCGGCCGCGGACCGATCGCACGCATCGGCGGGGGGACGAGCAGCCCGGGCGACGAGCCGAAGCTTGCGCTCGTGAGCGACGGAGCGACCGAGCGCGTCATTGCGGTCCGCAGCGAATCGGTCGACCTCGCCTTCGAGAGCGATGCGGACGGCTCGTTCCGGGTCGAGATGGAGTCGGTCGAGATCGAAGCCCACACCTCGGCCCTCTCGGCCGCCATGAGCGAGAACATGGGCGATGCCCCGCCCTGTGATGTCTGCGGCGAGATCACCGTCCGCAACGGCCACTGCTACAAGTGCCTGAACTGCGGCAACAGCCTCGGCTGCAGCTGACCACGCCGACACCGATCCACCCAAAGCCGGCCGGGTTCGCCGGCAACACGCAAGCGACCCACCACCAGGGTCGCGTCGAGGCGGGTGCAACGCCCGCCGATCACGACGCGATCCACCCCTCAGACCCCCGGGCAGGCCACCGTTGCCCGGGGGTCGCCTTTTTTGCACCTATCCTTCAGCCGATGCCAACCGACAACGCACACGACCCGGCCCACAACAAGGCCATGACCTGGGCCGCCCTGCTCGGCAAGTGGGCCGAGTTCGCCCGCTCGGCCGTCGCGCTGCCCGACGACGGCGACGAGGGACGCCTCAAGCGGGCCGTGCCCGACATCATCGCGCTGCAATCCATCACGCACGCGCTCGCGGAGATCGACGACCTCGATCCCGGCGAGCGGGCCCTCGGCCTCGATCGCGCCGCCCTCGGCATCCGCGAGCACGCCGCGTCGATCAACGCGATCTACGCCGGCGAACCCATGCCCGAGGCGCTCGCCGGCCTGGTCGAGGACGCCCGTCTCGCCCTCGCCGCCGCCAGCGGTGGGGGGCTCGAATGGACCGTGGCGTCGGAGTCGCTGCTCGGGCGCCACCCCGCCACCCTCGTGTCGATCCTGCTCGACGCGGGATTCAAAGGCGATCTGTTCATGCCCACGCCCGGGGTGCCGCTGTTCGCAACCTCGCCCGCGTGCTTCGTGCGCCAGCCCGACGGCGGGCCGATCGACGACGAACTGCTCGCCGCGATCGAGTTCTCGCTCACCGCCCAAGGCGCCGAGATCGACGGCCCCACACGCCGACCGGAGCCGCGACAGGTCTACCGACAGTTCGATTTCTCGAAGGGCGGCCCGGTCCGCGACTATGTCGTGCCCATGGAGTCCGACCTGCCCGCCGGACAGCCGCTCCTGGTCCCCGCGATCCTGGCGGGCGAGGCGCAGCCCGTGACGCTGCCGGTGCCGGGTGCCGACCGGCAGCGCGAACTGCCCGTCGAGTTCGCCTGACCGTCCCGGCACCGGATCGCCGATACGACTCCTGTCAACGCCACGGGAGAACGCGATGCCGACAACGTCCGAGACCGATGCCGCTGCCGTCCGGCGCGCGGTCTACGCCGAGCGAGTGCTTCCCAAACGCGACGGCACCACGCTGCCCATCGTGCCCCACACGCCGCATCCCGACGACGGCGACCGGCTGCGCGACCTCGTGGCACGATGCGCACCCGGCACAAGCCTCGAGATCGGCTGCGCCACCGGGCTGAGCACCCTCGCAATCTTCGAAGGTCTCGCTCGCGCCGGCGTCGAAAGTCGGCACACGGCCATCGACCCCTACGCGGGACACGACTTCTGGGGCGGCGCCGCGTCGCTGCTGTTCGAGCGCGCCGGCATCAACGGCCGCGTCACCATCGACCAGCGCGAGAGCGCGATCGCGCTGCCCGAATGGATCGCACGAGGCCGAAACTGCGACTTCGCCTTCGTCGACGGCTGCCACTGGTTCGAGTGCGCGCTGATCGACCTCACGCTGCTCGCCCGCATCGTCCGCCCCGGAGGCACCGTCGCCGTGGACGACCCCTGGATGCCAGCCGTCGCCGACGCGATCGCCTACGCAACCGGCAACCTGAACTACGAGCACATCGCCACCCACGACCGCAACGGCAAGCCGCGACTGGTCGAGCTCCACGTCACCCCGATCGACCCGGACCGGCCCTGGGACGCCTATTCCCGCCCGTTCTGACGGGCCACGCCACGCCATCGGAACCCGGACCCGGGCCTAGAGTGCGCCCGGCGGCGGGGCTGCATACAGCCCGCCGAGGGGTTGAGCCACCACGCCTTCAGGAGAGACCGAAATGGCCACGGGTCGAGCCAAGATCAGCATCATCGGAGCCGGGAACGTCGGCGCCACCTGCGCCCACTGGGCCGCCCAGAAGGAACTCGGCGACATCGTCCTGCTCGACATCCCCGACCGTGTCGGCGTCGCCCAGGGCAAGATGCTCGATCTCGCCTGCTGCGGCCCCATCGAGGGCTTCGACGGCATGCTCACCGGCACCGCCGACTACAAGGACATCGCGGGGTCCGACGTCGTCGTCGTCACCGCCGGCCTGCCGCGCAAGCCCGGCATGAGCCGCGACGACCTCATCGAGACCAATGTCAAAATCGTCAAGAGCGTCAGCGAAAACATCAAGGAATACGCGCCCGACTCCATCGTCATCGTCGTCTCAAACCCCCTCGACGCCATGGTCTACACCGCGTGGAAGGCAACCGGCTTCCCGACGCACCGCATCATGGGCCAGGCCGGCGCGCTCGATGTCGCACGCTTCCGCACATTCATCGCATGGAAAATCGGCTGCTCCATCGAAGATGTCCAGGCCCTGCTGCTCGGCGGCCACGGCGACGACATGGTCCCGCTCCCACGCCTCACCTCCGTCCACGGCATC
>DAIOTV010000095.1:0-6287 GCA_036751825.1 Phycisphaerales bacterium | reverse complement strand
CCAGGATCAGCCCGAAGTAGCTCATCATCGGCGTGATGATGTTCGTCGTGCTGTCGCCGATGCGGTACGCCGCCTGGATCACCTCGGGGCTGTAGCCGATGGTCATGAGCATGGGCACGAAGATCGGCGCGGTGACCGCCCACTGCGCGCTCGCCGAGCCGAGCATCAGGTTCACGACGCAGCACATGAGAATGAACGGCAGGAAGACCGCCGGGTTGTCGAGGTTCATCGCGATCAGGAGGTCCGCGCCCTTGACCGCGAGGATCTGCCCGAGCCCCGAGTAGCCGAAGAAGGCGACGAACTGCGCCGCGAAGAACACGAGGACGATGTAGAGCCCCATGCTGCGCATCGCGTCGGCCATGGCGTTGATGATGTCGACATCGTTGCGCATCGTGCCCACGACGCGGCCGTAGACAAAGCCGGGCACGACGAAGAAGACGACGATCAGGGGCACCACGCTGCGCAGCAGCGGGCGGAACGCCTCGGCGCCCGTTGCTTGCGGATCCGGGTTCTGCAAGACGCCCCAGCCGGGCAGCCAGCCGAGGACGGTGCGCACCGTCTCGCCGCCCGGCCCGGCGAGCACGACGATGCCCAGGCTGACGACCACGCAGCTCAGCCCCGCCAAGGCGATGCCGCGCCACTCGCGGGGCGTGACGGGCTTCATCTCGCTCGATTCGGCCGAGGCCAGCCGCAGGTCGTCGTCGGCTTCGGACGGGTCGTAGACGCCCAGCCGCGGCTCGACGAGGTAGGTCGTCACCGCCCAGCACACCCCGGTGACCAGGAAGGTGCTGGCGATCATGAAGTACCAGTTCACGGCCGGGTGCACCTCGTAGGCCGGGTCGATCAGCCGGGCGGCCTCCTCGGTGATGCCCGCCAGCAGCGGGTCGACCGTGCCGATGAGCAGGTTGGCGCTGTACCCGCCCGAGACGCCGGCGAAGGCGGCGGCCATGCCCGCGAACGGGTGCCGCCCGAGCGCGTGGTAGATCGCCATCGCCAGCGGAATAAGCACCACATACCCCATCTCGCTCGCCGTGTTGCTCAGAACGCCCGCGAAGACCACGACAGCGGTGACGAGCCTGGGCGGCGCGCCGAGCACCATGCCGCGAACGACCGCGGTCAGCAGGCCCGACTTCTCGGCGACGCCCACGCCCAGCAGCGCGACAAGCACGGTCCCCAGCGGCGCAAAGCCGGCGAAGTTGGTCACGATGTTCTGGAACATCCACCGCACGCCCTCGCCCGAGAGCAGGCTCGTGACCACGAACACCTCGCCCTCGCGGCCCGCCCGCGGGTCGGCGGCGCTCAGCCCCGTCCACGACAGCACCGCGCTCGCGATCACCACGCCCACCGCGAACAGCGCGAACAGCGACACCGGGTGCGGCAGCAGGTTGCCAAGCCACTCGACGACGCCCAGAAACCGGGCCATGGGCCCGGACGATCGCTTCTCGTCTGCCATGCGGGCACGGTACCGCGCCGCCGGCGAGCCCGTCACCAGCCCCAGCTGCCCTCGATCCCCTTGAAGGGTCCGACGACATCCGGCGTGATCCACCCGCTGTAGAACCCGCCCGGCTGCGGCTCGACGCGCGCATCGCCAACAAAGCACGCGTCCATCGGGCCCGCGTACAGCGAGATCCAGCCCGCGTACTCCCGGAAACGCGGCGAGGGCTTCGGATACGCGAACGCCGCCCCCGGCGCCACCCGGCCGCCCGCCACGACATCGAAGTAGTGCGCCTCGCCCTTCCACTCGCAGAAGGAAGTCTGCGCCGCACGCCGGAGCATCGCCGCATCGCAGTCCTCGGGCGGGAAGAAGTACACGGGCGGGTGGCTGGTCTCGAGCACCTTTACGCACCGCGACGACTCGGCGACGACCGCGCCGGCGAACTCGGCCCGCACCCGCCGGGGCTCGAGCTCGATCGCCGGTGGACGCGGAAAGTCCCACACGCTGCGCTGGCCCGGCTTGATCGGCAGCGGCTTCGGTCTGGGCAGGCGGGGTCTCATGCCGGCGTCTTCGCCGATGCCGCCGGGCCGGACGCGGGGCTTGGCTAGCTCCCGCGGCTCGGTACGTCGCGCACCACCAGCAGCCGCGGCTCGGTCAGGTGCTCGATCGCCGATCGCACGCCCTCGCGCCCGAGGCCCGAGTCCTTCACACCGCCGTAGGGCATGTGATCGACCCGGAACGACGGCACATCGTTGACGATCACCCCGCCCACGCGCAGCGTGTCCCACGCGCGGTGCATCCGCCGAAGGTCGTTGGTGAACACGCCCGCCTGCAGGCCGAAGCGGCTGTCGTTCGCCGCCGCGAGCGCCTCGTCGAAGTCGTCAAAGGCCGAGAGCACCGTCACGGGCCCGAAGACCTCCTCGCGCACGACCTTGGCGTCGCTGGGCGCGCCCTCGAGCAGGGTCGCGGGCACCATCGCGCCCTCTCGCTCGCCGCCGACCAGCCGCGTGGCGCCGGCCCGCATCGCCTCGTTGATCCACGCCTCGATCCGCTCGGCCGCCTGTTCGTCGATCACCGGGCCGATGTCGGTCGCGCGGTCCTTGGGGTCGCCCATCACCAGCGCGCCGACCCGTTCGACCAGCCTGGACCGCAGCTCGTCGTAGATGCCGCGGTGCGCGAGGATCCGCTGCACGCTCACGCAGCTCTGGCCCGACTGGTAGTAGCCGCCGAAGACCAGACGTTCGACGCAGTCGTCGAGATCGACGCCCTCGTCGACGATGCACGCCGCGTTGCCGCCGAGCTCGAGCACGATCCGCTTCATCCCCGCCTGACGGCTCAGCTTCTTGCCCACCGTGTCCGACCCGGTGAAGCTCAGCAGCGCCACGCGCTCGTCTTCGATCAGCGGCCTGGCCTCGTCGGTGCCGCAGGGCAGCACCGAGAACGCGCCCCGTGGCAGGTCCGTCTCGGCGAGCACGGCGCCGATGATCAGCGCGCCCAGCGGCGTCTTGCGCGCCGGCTTGAGCACGAACGGGCACCCGCACGCGATCGCCGGCGCCACCTTGTGCGCCACCAGGTTCAGCGGGAAGTTGAACGGCGTGATGAACGAGCACAGCCCGATCGGCACGCGCTTGGTCATGCCCCGGTAGCCCGCGGCGCGAGGCGTGATGTCCATGGGGATCACCTCGCCCCCGATGCGCACCGACTCCTCCGCCGCGATCTCGAAGGTCTCGATCAGCCGCGTGACCTCGCCCTCGCTGTCGCGGATCGGCTTGCCCGCCTCGACGCAGAGCGTGTGCGCCAATTCGTCGCGGCGTTGCGTGAACCGCTCGACGCAGTGGCGCAGCACGGCCTTGCGCTCGTGCGCCGCCATCGCCGCCATCGGGCCGACCGCGTCAAAGCCCGCGGCGATCGCCGACTCGATGTGGTCCGGGCTCGCGAGGGCCGTTCGGCTGGCGACGGCCCCCGTGTGCTTGTCGACAACGGCGAGCTCGGTGTTGGGCGTGATCGCCGCGCCCGCGAGGTGGATCGGATAGGTCTCGGCAACGCTCGGCATGGCCGGTCCTTTCTGTGGCGGCCGCCTGGCAGCCGTGTCATGCTACGGGGCCTCGGGTTTCGACGGGGTCAGGCCCCGCGCGGCGCCGCGTCGGCCGCCGCGTGCGGCGCGGGGACGCCGTCGCCGCCGTCGCCCGCCTCGTCGTTGTGCCGCGGCCGCTCGGAGGTGCCCTGCTCGATCGATTCCGCGGCCCGCTTCATGCCGGCCAGCATGCCGCTGAAGACGATGTTGTGCAGCGGGAGCACGGCGTACCAGTAGCCCAGCCCGAGCAGGCCCTTGGGGCGGAACCGCGCCGTCATCGTCAGCCGCTGCGCACCGCTCGCGTCGTCGCCCTCGCGGGCCGGTTCGATGTCGAACGCGAGTTCCGCGACGCCCGGGACTTTCATCTCGGCTCGGAGTTCGAGCCGTTCGTCGTGGCGGACATCGGTGACGCGCCAGAAGTCGAGCACCTCGCCGTAGCCGACCCGTTCGGGGTGCCGCCGGCCCCGGCGCAGACCGGGCCCGCCCAGGAACTGGTCCATCCAGCCGCGGATGCGCCAGAGCCAGTCGGCGGCGTACCAGCCGTGCCCGCCGCCGACGCGGCAGACCGCGGCGAACACGGCGCTCGCCGACGCCGCGACCTCGATCGATCGCGCATCGGCAAAGACCTTCCCGCCCGCCCAGTCGGGGTCGCCCGGCATCACGCCCGCCGCCGACCACGCCGTCGGGACCCGGCCCGAACGCGTCTTCTCGACGGCGCGCTCGATCGCCACCCGCGGCGGGATCGTCGACCTCGGCATGAGCTCCCGGGCGCGCGTGTCGCGCACGACGACCTCGTTGCGCAGCCCCTCGGCCAGCGGCCGCGCGATCGCCGGGCTCACGGGCGTCACCAGCCCGATCCACAGCGAGCTGAGCTTGGGCGTCAGCAACGGCAGCGGCACGATCAGCCGACGGCGCAGCCCGAGCACATCCGACATGTGGTTCATCAGCTCGCGGTATGTCAGCACCTCCGGCCCGCCGATGCCGATGCGCTCGCCCGCGGTCGCCGGCGTCTCGAGCGCCTGCACCAGGTACGCAAGCACATCGATCACGCTGATCGGCTGGCACCGCGTGTTCACCCACCTGGGCGTGACCATCACCGGCAGCCGCTCGACCAGGTACCGCAGGATCTCGAACGACGCCGAGCCGGACCCGAGAACGATGGCGGCGCGCAGCGTCGTCAGCGGCACGCCCGACTGCTCGAAGATCCGCTCCACCTCGCGCCGCGACCGCAGGTGCTCGCTCAGCCCGTCGCCGAGCTCGCCCAGCCCGCCCAGATAGATCAGCCGACGGATCGAGCCACCCCGGATCGCCGACGCGAAGCTCTCGGCCAGCTCGCGATCGCGCTCGGCGAACCCGCCGGCGCCCGCTTCCATCGAGTGGATCAGGTAGTACGCCGCGTCGCACCCCTCCGCCGCCCGGCGAACCGCTTCACGCTCCAGCACATCCGCCTCGACGACCTCGACCCGCGGATCGTCGGCCCATTCGCGCTCCCGCAGCTTGCGGGCTGAGCGCACCACGCACCGCAGGCGATAGCCGCGCTCCAGCAGCGCCGGCGCCAGCCGACCGCCGATGTAGCCGGTGGCGCCCGTCAAGAGCACGCGTTGCGGGGGTGTGTTCATCACAGCCTCCGGCTGCCGAGCTTGAACGGCCCGAGGTGCGCCGTGATGGCGATGCCGAGCGGCCTGGGCAGGCTCGGCGTCTGCGCCCGGCGCAGACGCCAGAGCGCCCGGATCGCCGCGAGGCGAAGGGGAAACCGCACGATGATCCGCTGGTCGGACGCCGTCGCAACGAAGGGCGCGCCGTCGCACGCGCCGGTCAGGCGGCCGACCACGATCAGTTTGGGTCGGACGCGTTGTCCCGGGTTCGTATGGTGATCGCTCCGTTCAGGTGCCACTCGGCGTGCTCGGCCGAGCCGCCGGTGCCGCTGGGCACCTTCACCTGGAGGTTGTTGAACTCGTAGGTGATCTCGGCATTCCGGCCCGTCAGCCGGTCGTACAGGCCGATCGCGAGATCGGGCCAGGTCTTGGTGTGCTCGTCGGTCATGTTCGCCTCCTGATGTGCTGGTTCACCTTCTGGACTGTTCGCACCCGCGATCGCGGCGGATGCGACCGTCTGAAACGCCGGAAAGCCCGTGAGCACCACCGGCCTTGTCGCCGCGGGTGCCGATCCGGGGTGCGCGGGCGCGTCGGCACGAATATGGTCCGCCATGACGATCCTGATGAAGCCTTGGCCGCTCGTCGTCGTCCTGCTCGCGCTCCTGTGCAGCGGATCGGTGGCGTTCGGCCAGCCCACGCCGGACCCGGCGCCGGCGGATCTGACCGACCTTCGGCGGGCGATCGAGCGCAGCGAGTCGCTTGCGGAGTCGGATCGCGAGGCGGGCTTGTCGGCGTTGGCGTTGGCCGAGGTCGCCCGTCAGGAGGCTTTGGACTTTCGGTCGCGCGCCGAGTCGTTCCGGTCCGAGGCGGAGGCCGCGCCCGCCGAGCTCGACGCCGTCCGCGCCGAGCTCGGCGACGATTCCGAGCCCGCAACGCCGCAGCCGCCCGCCGGGGCGACGCTCGCCGAGCTCGAGCAGCTTCTGGCGCAGGTGTCCGCCGATCTGCGTTCGGCGCGCGAGTCGCTGCGGGGCCTCGAGCAGGAGGCCGAGCTGCGTCGGGCGAGGCGGGGGGAGATCCCCGAGGAGCTCGCCGAGGCGTTGCAGCGGCAGGAGGCGCTCGACCGCGAGTCGGCCCGGGTGGCCGACGGGCTGGTCGAGGCGGCGCAGTCCGCGGCGATCGAGGC
>DAIOTV010000094.1:0-6339 GCA_036751825.1 Phycisphaerales bacterium | reverse complement strand
CTGCTCGACAACGGGAAGTTTCTCTTCAAGGCCGCCTTCGAGGACACCGACATCCTCGACCGCACCGCCACGCTCATCGCGAGCCTCTCGGGCGAGGCGCTCGCCCTGACCTACGACTCGCTCCGCGGCAAGCCGCAGTTCTGGCCCACCCGCGTCGCGCTGCGCACCGCGATGGAGTTCACCGACGGCTCGCGCATCAACGCGGGTGAAGAGCTCGCCCTGCGCGCCTGGCAGGGCGGACCGCTCGAGGTCGCCAGGCTCGGCGGCAGCCTGCTGCCGACGCTCGAGCCCGAGTCCACCGACCTGCTCGCCCGCGCCCGCGCGCTCGCCGACGCCAACGAGACGCGGCCGTTCTATGTCCGGTCCATCGAGCACGCCCTCGCCGGCGACACCGAGCCCCGGCCCGTCCTCGCCCACGCCGACTACCTGCTCGTCTACCGCGGCTCGAGCATCTGCCCCCGCTGCGCACGCTTCACACCCGAACTGCTCAAGCGCTACCCCAAGCTCCGCGAGCGCCACGGCAATTTCGAGGTCGTCTTCGTCTCCGAAGACCGCACCCCGCAGACTCACGACGCGCACATCCGCCAGACCAACATGCCCTGGCCCGTCGTGCCCTACGACCGCCTCTACGCCGCCGCCGACACCCGCTCGCTCCCCGGCGACCTGCTCCCGATCGTCTACCTCGTCCGGCCCGACGGCACGGTGCTCGCCTCCACGACGACGGGCGATGCGAAGGACGTGCTCGACCGGCTCGAGCGCGAGCTCAGGGGCTAACGCGGCTCCAGCGGCAGCCAGGTCACCACGCTGAAGCCCGGCAGCGGGTACACCTGCGTCGCGCGGTAGAGCCGGAACGCCTCGCTCGACAGCCCGCAGCGCTGGAACACCGACGCCAGCACCTCGCGCAGCTCGGGCACCTCGCGCGAGGTCGACCGCGCCAGCCCCTTGCCCAAGCTCTTGGCCTCGATCCCGTCGTCCACCCGGAACGCGTTGTCCTCGAAGCACGACGCCTGACGGACCGGGTTGAACCCGAACCGCTCGATCGTGAGCGTCGGCGGATCGGCCGAGGGGTACAGTGACTCGTGGATCAGCGTGTCGAAGACCGCGACATCGCTCGGGCTCTTGAGCAGGTTGTTGACGATCTCGAACGACCGCTCGTCCACCTGGGAGCGCTTGAGCGCCCGCGCGATCCGTTGGCCGAAGAACATCGTCACCGGCTCGTTCACGCCCGGCTCGCCCTCGGCCAGCAGCAGCCGCACCTCGTCGCCCGAATTGCGCATGTCCAGCTTGCTCGCCGGCAGCGTGCTGAACGCCTCGATGTACCGCAGCCGCGGGTCGTCCTCGGTGCCGCCCTCGAGCGTCAGCGTCCGCGGCGGCTCGGCACCGGGCACCGGCTTGTAGTGCCGGCTCGCGAACACGATCGGCTCGGGCCCCGACCGCAGCCGGCGGAACCCGATGTAGCCCGTGACCAGCAGCACATCGACCGAGACGTCGTCGTCGGGCGAGGGCGTGAGGATCGCCGCCGAGTACCGCGCCGCCGCCCGCACGCCGAAGATCTGCGCCATCCCCTGGGCGGTCTTGCGTCGGGCATCGCGCGAGAGCTCGTCGCGGGCCTTGGGCACGTGCGCCGCGAGCGCCGCGTCCAGCCCCGCCCGGCCGTCGGGGAACTCGCCGATCAGGTTGGCGTAGCGTTCGATCGCGTCGTGGGCGGCTGAGACCGACTCGGCGCTCGCCCCCGCCGCGCTCGCCGCCCGGGCGATGCCCTCGAGCCCCTTGGGCGCGGGCGACTCGTAGAGCGCCTCGAACGGGTCCTCCGAGCTCATCAGCTTCACGACGCGCCAGGACTGCGTCTTGTCGAGCCCGAGCTGCTCCTGGACATCCGCCGCCCGGGGCGACGAACCCGCCAGGGGCTCGATCAAGGCCCGAAAGGCTACCCCGAGCTCCTCTGCGATCCCTGCCATCCGGTTGTCGAGGCTTCCCTTGCTCGGCATGGCGGACTGTAGTGCCTCCAGAAGCCCTGGAATCGGCCGCATGAAGGGGTCAGTGTTGCCGAAGAAAGTTTCTGGGAAACTTTCCACAGGTTTTTTGCTATGGTGCATCCCTTCGGATAAGGTCTGCGAAGACACTGTCGCGTCAGTTCGGTCTCGTCACATTTCACACGCTGGAGAATCGCAATGAACAAGTCCTTCCGCATGGCAGCCGCCGCCGGCCTTTCGATGGCCGCCGGCCTCGCCGCCGCCCAGACCACCACCCTGCAGTACCAGGGCCGGGTTACGAGCATCATGGATGATCTCGGCGTCTTCGAAGGCGTCGCCCTGGGCCTCGCCGCTTCGGGCACCGCCGTCATCGACCTCGACAGCGACAACTTCGTCATCGACATCGATGGGGCCAATCAGGCCAACGCGTTCCCGATCGTGAGCGTCGATACGACGGTTCTGGACGACACCTACACCGGCGTCATGCCCGCCGCCCTCGTCCTCGACGACCTGCCGCCGAGCGATCCGGCCGGTGATCCGGTTGATCTGCTGCTCATCGGCGCCGGCATCGAGCAGCCCATCGCCGACGACGCGTTTCTCGGTTTCGACTTCCAGGGCTCCGGCGATCTGTTCAGCGACGCCGGCATCGGCAACGCCACGCAGCTCGATCTCAACAACCTTGAGGTTGCCGAGGTCACGATCGAGTTCCGCAACGACAACGGCGACGGGACCTTCAGCGTCAGCACGCTGATCATCGAGGTCCTCACGCTCACCGTCGACGGCGCGGGCGGCGAGATCACCCTCGCCTGCCTGCCCGACACCAACGAGAACGGCGAGATCGACTTCGGCGACTTCAACACCTGGATCAGCCTCTTCAACGCCGGCGACTACCGCGCCGACATCAACCTCGACGGCGACGTCACCCCCGCCGACTTCAGCGCCTGGATCGCCGCCTACAACCGCGGCTGCTGATCGCGGGCGACCCCCGAGCCCCACACCCCGCGTCGCACGCTCCCTCTTGGGCGTGCGACGCTTTGCTTATGCCGCCCCGGTCTCCCCCGCCGGGCCAGTGCGCTCGAAGGTGAAGGTCGTGCCCATCACATCCACGCGCACCGCGTCGCCCGAGCCGAGCTCGCCCGAGAGGATCTTGCTCGCCAGCGGGTTCTCGAGCCGGGTCTGGATCGCGCGCTTCAGAGGCCTTGCGCCGAACGCCGGGTCCCAGCCCTCGGTCGCGAGCTGCTTCGTCGCCTCCTCGGTCAGCTCGAGGGTCATCTGCTTCTCGGCGAGCCGCTCGCGCAGCCGGCCGAGCTGGATCTCGACGATGTTCGCCAGCGATTCCCGGCCCAGGCGGTGGAAGACCACGGTCTCGTCGATGCGGTTGAGCAGCTCGGGCCGCATGAAGCCCTGGTGGACATCGAGGTTCAGCCTCGCGCGCATCTCGTTCGCGTCGCCCGACTGCCTGCTCGCGATGTCGGCGCCGGGCCCTCGCCGGACGAGATCGCGCACCGCGGCCTCGATCTCCCAGTCTTCGGCTCCAGCCTCGGTCATCTCCTGGATCTTCTGGCTGCCGATGTTGCTCGTCATCACGATGATCGCGTTGCGGAAGTCGACCGTTCGGCCCTGGCCGTCGGTCAGCCGGCCATCATCGAGCAGCTGCAGCAGCACGTTGAACACATCGGGGTGCGCCTTCTCGATCTCGTCGAGCAGGATGACCGAGTACGGCCTTCTGCGCACGGCCTCGGTCAGCACCCCGCCCTCGTCGTAGCCGACATAACCCGGCGGCGCGCCGATCATCCGCGACACCGCGTGCTTCTCCATGTACTCCGACATGTCGATGCGCACCATCGCCTCGTCGGTGTCGAACAGGAACGCCGCGAGCGCCTTGCAGGTCTCGGTCTTGCCCACGCCCGTGGGCCCCAGGAACAGGAAGCTGCCGATGGGACGGTTCGGATCGCTGAGGCCGGCCCGCGAGCGGCGCACGGCGTCGGACACGGCGCGCAGCGCCTCGTCCTGCCCCACCACGCGGTCGCGCAGGTGGTCCTCCATGCGCGAGAGCTTCTCGCGCTCGGTCTCGACCAGCCGCGACACCGGAATACCCGTCCATTTCGCGACGATCTCGGCGATCTGCTCGGCGTCTACTTCCTCTCGGACCAGCGAATCGCCCGACGCCGCCCGCGCATCGAGCCTTCGCTCGGCCTCGGCCAGCCCAGCCTCCAGCTCGCGCATCTCGCCGTACTGGATCCGTGCCGCCGACTCCAGGTCGCCGCGACGCTGCGCCTGCTCGAGCTCAACACGCTTCGCATCGATCTGCTCCTTCAGCGTCTTCACGCTGTCGAGGTCACGCTTCTCGACCTCCCACCGCGCGCTCAGCGCGGCGTTCTCTTCGTTCAACTCGCTCAGCTCGCGCTCGATTCGCGCCAGCTCCCGGTTCTCCGCGTCCTCGCTCTTCGCCTCGTCCGCGCCGATCCGCAGCGCCTCGCGCTCCATCTCGAGCTGCATGATCCGGCGGTGCAGTTCGTCCAGCTCCGTCGGCATGCTGTCGTTCTCGATCCGCAAGCGGCTCGCCGCCTCGTCCACGAGATCGATCGCCTTGTCGGGCAGGAAGCGGTCGGCGATGTACCGGTTGCTCAGCTGCGCCGCGGCCAGGATCGCCGAGTCCTTGATCCGCACGCCGTGGTGCGCCTCGTAGCGCTCCTTCAGCCCCCGCAGGATCGCGACGGTTTCCTCGACGCTCGGCTGATCGACCAGGATCGGCTGGAACCGCCGCTCGAACGCCGCGTCCTTCTCCACATGCTTGCGGTATTCGTCGAGCGTGGTCGCGCCGATGCAGCGGACTTCGCCTCGGGCCAGCGCGGGCTTGAGCAGGTTGCCCGCGCTCACCGCGCCCTCGGCGGCGCCCGCGCCCAGAATCGTGTGCAGCTCGTCGATGAACAGGATCACCGCGCCGTCCGAAGCGCTCACCTCGCGCAGCACGGCCTTCAGCCGCTCTTCGAACTCGCCCCGAAACTTCGCGCCCGCGAGCAGCTGGCCCACATCCAGCGCGATGACCCGCTTGTCGCGCATGCCCTCGGGGCAGTCGCCGTTGACGATCCGCAGCGCCAGGCCCTCGGCGATCGCCGTCTTGCCCACGCCCGGCTCGCCGATGAGCACCGGGTTGTTTTTCGTGCGCCGGCTGAGCACCTGCATCGTGCGCCGGATCTCGTCGTCGCGCCCGATGACCGGGTCGAGCTTGCCCTGCTGCGCCTTCTCGGTCAGGTCGATGCCGTACTTCCTCAGCGCCTCGAAGCTCGCCTCGGCGTTCTGGTCGTTCACGTTTTTGACGCCCGAGGTCTTGCGGATGTCGAGGGCGGCCTTCTTGAGCAGCTCGGGCGTGGCCGCGTTGATGTCGAGCACATCGAACGCCGGGCCCCTGGCCTTGGCCAGGGCGATCAGCAGGTGCTCGCCCGTGATGTAGGCGTCGCCCATGGCCCGGCTCTGCTTGTCGGCCTCGGCGATGAGGTTCATCAATTGCGGCCCGCTCGAGCCGGCGCCGCTGCTGGTCTTGGGCAGCCGGTCGAGCTCGCCCGTCGCGATCGTGGCGATCTGCTCGGCGTTCACCCCCGCCTTGGTCAGGATGGCCCGGGCGGCCCCGCCGCGGTCCGACAGCAGCGCGTGGAGCACATGCAGACCGGTCACCTCGGGGTTGCCCCGACGCGTCGCCTCCGCCTGGGCCGAGGCCAGCGCCTGCTGCGCGATCGTGGTGAAGCGGTCCGGTCCCATGGCGTGCGCCCTCCTGCGGTCGGTGCGCCCGGGCCGAGCCGCCGGATGCCACCGATCCACGGGGAACCGTGCAACCGGCGCGCCGCGGCCCGAATCACCCCGACAGCCCGCCCTGAGGCCCGAGAAGGGCCGAGCCGCCTGCGAAGACCGCGCGGCAGCCGCCGCCCGCTGCCGGGTTGGCAGAGCCGCACCCGCTCGTCAGAACCGGTTCGCGGATCCGTGGGCCCGGCGACGCTCAGCCGCGACGGTCGAGCGTCAGGCCCGGCTCGGTCGCGCCGGGCACCGGGCTGACGGCGCCGCGGGGCGCGCCCGAAGCCACCTCGCCCGCCGACTGGATTAACGCTACCGCCGCCGCCCCCTGCTGCTCCATCTGATCGAGCGCCTTGCGGGCCAACAGGTAATCACCACGGCCGGCGGAGGAAGCGACGAGTGCTGATGAGCCCATACCGGTCCGATCGGCCAACCGGGCCCCCAACCTTGGGTTCGCTGGGCAGAAAATGCCGGCGGGAGGCCGCCTGTGCCGGATCGGGAAGCCGGGGCGGGGCCGGGAGCGGGGCGTGGGGCGTGGGGCGTGGGGCGTGGGGCGTGGGGCGTGGGGCGTGGGGCG
>DAIOTV010000093.1:3902-6630 GCA_036751825.1 Phycisphaerales bacterium | reverse complement strand
CTCCGACCTTCTCGTCCCGAACGAGACGCGCTACCAAGCTGCGCTACACCCCGGAAGTGGAAGCCAGTATAGGCCGCCCGCCGAGCCCCGCCACGGCCGGTATCGGCGGTCAGTCCTCGTCCCGGGTCTCCGCCGGGTATTCGGGGATCACGCTGGCATAAACATTATCGGCACGCGTCCCCGGGTCGCCGTCGGGACCCGCCGAGTACAGGTATCCGCTCGCCCCGCCCGGAACGATCCCCTCGTCGGCGTCGCCGATCGGATCCGGTGCTGCGTCGGTGCCCACCAGCGGCCCGCCGCCCGGGCTGTACGGACGAAACGAGCGACGCAACATGAGGCTGGAGCCGCTGGTGCCGTTCGGCAGGTCAAGATTGTCCCGCGGATTCACCCTTCCCTGCAGCGAGTACCAGTTGCCGTGGCCGCCGTCGTAGCTCGGGTGAACGAACCGAATCGGGTTGCCCCACGCATCCAGGATCTCATCGCCGCCGAGTTCGATCTGCTCATCGCCGAGGTCTTCTGTCACTCGCACGCTCGAGGAATCAAGCTGCGTCCAGGTTTCCTCGATGTTGGCGACCGTCTCGCGGGCGAAGAGCAGGAATCGGCCCAGCGAAGGGATCGCGCGCTCGGACCTGTCGACGCCTTGCGTCGAGAGTCGGCCATCAGCAATCGGAAGCACAAACTCTGTCCCGGTGCGATCGACGATGGTGTACGCGGCGAAGTCCTTCGGCCGGAGATCGGTCTCAGCTGACAAGGTCGACTGCAGCGTTTCGAGCGCCAAGATCGTGCTCTGCGTCGCCTGAGATCGCCCGGAGTTGATCACGCTCGGCGCGAGCGTCAGCCCGATCGCCACCAGCACCGCGATGATGCCGATGACGATCAGAAGCTCGATCAATGTGAACGCCCTCGCGCGCTTCGCCGAAGCCGTCGTCCGCTGGCCCTCGTGCTTCATGCCATCCCCTTGCGTGATTGACGCGTTCAGCGTACACCGGCCGCGCCCCGGATGCCGGTACGCCCCGATCCGTTGCGCTGATCCCGTTCAGCCGGCGGGTGGCTGCCCACCGGAGCCCGGGGCGGGGCGGGGTCCGGGGGTGGCGGTGCCGTCGCCGAGGCCCGATCCGACGATGCTGGTGGAGAACAGGCCCCCGGCGTTCGGCGCGGCGGCGGGCGGTCGCGCCGCCGGCGGCTGCTGTCTGGGTCCCTGCGGCGGCATCTGCCCCGGCCCGGCCGCCGGTCCGACGTTGAGCCGGGCCTTGAAGATGTACTCCGCCACGCGTTCCTGCACATCGTCGAGCATCTCGTTGAACTGCTTCGAGCCCTGCTTCTTGAACGCGATACGGGGGTCCTGTTGCGCGAACGCCTGGTAGTTGATCCCGTCGCGCAGCTGGTCCATCGAGTACAGGTGGTCCTTCCACGACTGGTCGAACGTGTCGAGCAGGATGGTCATCTCGAGCTGCGTGAGCTCGGGCCGCAGCCGCTGATCGACCAGGCCCCGCGCGGCCTGCTTGAACTCGGCCTCGTCGAGCCAGCGGAGCCACTCGGGCGGCTCCGCGTCGTACTTGCTCTTCGAGATCGCCTTCAGCTCCTCGTAGTCCTTCGCCTTGCCGAACTCCTCCCGGGCGGCGTCGATCTCGCCGATCTCCCACCACCGCGTGGCGATGTCGGTCAGCTTCTGCTTCATCTTCGCCGGCCCGCCCGTGCGGACCTCGTCGGCGTCGAGCTCGACGCCGAAACGGGTCTTCGTCCAGCGCAGCAGCTGCTCGAGCGCCTCCTGCGGCGACTGGCGCATGCTCATCATCGTCATCTGCAGCGCGAAATCGATCGGGTAGTTGATCTCCTTCTGCTGGTACCGCTCGCGGACACGCTCGCGCAGGAAGGCCTCGGGCGGCGGGGTCGAGTCGTCGAGCGAGCTCTTGACCTCCCCCAGAGTCATCTCGACATCAAACATGCGCTTCGCCCAGGCGATGAGCTGCTCGATGCCGTAGTCCTCGGCCACGAAGACATCGAGCCGACCGAGGTCGGCCTCGTCGATCTGCGCCTCGGCCGCCTCGACCAGCTTGTCCTGCACATCGCGTCGTGTGGACACGTCGCCCTCGGACAGCTCGTCGGGCGAGATGTCAACGCCGAAACGCGACTTCGCCCACCTCGCCAGGCCCGCCGCGTCGAAGTCGACGGCGACCTCGGCGCCCTCGGCGCTCATGTACTCGCCGAGCGTGACATCGATCATCGACCGCGCCTCGGCCTTGGCGTCCTCGCGCGCCCGCTTGTCCATCTCGTCCGCGTCGCGTCCCTTCAGGCGCTCGAGCATCACCTCGGTATCGAGCTCCTCGCGCACGTACTCGATCGCGCACTTGGCGGGGTAGCTCGCGCTCAGGTACTCCGCGCAGGCGTCGTCGATGCACTCGTCGATGTACTCGAGGATGAGGCCCTTGACCTCGCGGCCCTCGAGCACGCGCTGGCGCAGCCCGTAGAACTCCTGCCGCTGCGCCTCCATCACCTCGTCGTACTCGAGAATGTTCTTGCGGATCTGGAAGTTCCGCTCCTCGACCTTCCGCTGGGCGCGCTCGACGCTCTTGGAGAGCATGGGGTGCTCGATCGCGTCGCCCTCTTTCATGCCGAGCCGGCTGAGCACGTTCATCGTGGTCTGGCCCGCGAACATCTTCATTAGGTCGTCTTCGAGCGAGACGAAGAACCGGCTCGAGCCGTTGTCGCCCTGCCGGCCCGATCGGCC
>DAIOTV010000093.1:0-3892 GCA_036751825.1 Phycisphaerales bacterium | reverse complement strand
TGTCGATGCGCCGGCTCTCGTGCCGCTCGGTGCCGATCACGTGCAGGCCGCCCATGTCCTCGATGTTCTCGTACCAGCAGACGCGGTGCATCAGGCACCGCCCGCCGGCGTCGAGTTCGCTGCGCAGCTCCTCGGCCGTGGCCCGCTCGATCTGCTTGGGGCTCATCCATGTCGACCGCTCGGCCCAGTGTTGCAGCAGCAGCAGCTCGAGCTGATCGAACGCCAGCTCCTCGGCCTCGCGTTTCTTGAGACCGAGCTCCGTCGGCGCGATCTTGCGGTAGATGTTCTCCCGCAGCTCGTCCTCGGTCATGTCGGCGTTAAGGCCCTTCGAGGCGATGCCGCGGCGGAGCCAGTGCTCGACCAGCTTCTCCTTCGGGCACTTCTTGAGCTTGATGTCCGTGCCGCGTCCGGCCATGTTGGTCGCGATCATCACCGCGCCGAGCTCGCCGGCCTCTTCGACGATGCTGGCCTCGCGCTCGTGCTGCTTGGCGTTCAGCACTTCGTGCTTGATGCCGTGCTTGCGCGTGAGAAGCTGGCTGAGCATCTCGCTCTTCTCGACGCTGGTCGTGCCGACCAGAATCGGCCGCCCGACGTCGCTGAACGCCTTGATCTCGTCGACGATCGCGTCCCATTTGTCCTTGGCCCGCAGGAACATCAGGTCGTCGTAGTCGGCCCGCGCGACGGGCTTGTTGGTGGGGATCGAGACCACATCGAGCCCGTAGATGTCGTGGAACTCCTGGGCCTCTGTGTCGGCGGTGCCGGTCATGCCCGAGAGCCGCTTGTAGGTCTTGAAGAAGTTCTGGATTGTCACGGACGCAACGGTCTGCGTCTCCTGCTTGATCGGCACCTGCTCCTTGCACTCGACGGCCTGGTGCAGGCCGTCGGACCACTGCCGGCCGATCATCGCCCGGCCCGTGAACTGGTCCACGATCACCACGCTCGGCTCGGTCCGGCCCGTCTGCGGGTCGGGCGTCGGCATGATCACGTAGTCCTTGTCCTTCTCGTACACCACGTGCGCCCGCAGCGCCTGCTCGAGCAGGTGGGGCACGTCGGTGTTCTCGCCGACGTAGAACGACCCGATCCCCGCCACGCGCTGCGCCTCGGCGATGCCCTCGTGCGACAGGTGGACCTGCTTCCGCTCGGGCAGCACCTCGTAGTACTGCACGTGCTTGTCGCGCTCGGCCTCAAGCCCGGGCAGCTCGGCCTTCGCCGCCGCCAGCCTTTTCTGAAGCTCGGGCACATCCGACTTGTCCCGCGCCTGGCGGATGTCGCCCTCGAGGCCCTTGATCTTCTGCTGGAGCGCCTGGACCCGGTCCTCCTGCTCCTGCCAGGGCCGCTGCATGTCCTTGAGGTGCTTGGCGAGCTTGTCGGCGGTGTCGTAGCGGGGCTGGGCGTCGTGCGCCGCCCCCGAGATGATCAGCGGCGTGCGGGCCTCGTCGATCAGCACGCTGTCGACCTCGTCCACGATCGCGAAATCGCGCCGGCGCTGCACCTGCTGGCCCACGCTGCGCTTCATGTTGTCACGCAGGTAGTCGAAGCCGAACTCGCTCGTGGTGCCGTAGACGATGTCGCACTGGTACATCAGCCGCTTGACCTGCTCGGGCTGGGTGTGCTGCGGGTGGATGGCCCCCACCGTGAGCCCGACGCCTCGGAAGAACGGGAACGTCCAGTCGCGGTCGCGCTGCACCAGGTAGTCGTTGACCGTGACCACGTGCACCTTGTTCTCGCGGACCGCCGCCCAGTACGCCGCCAGCGGCGCGACGATCGTCTTGCCCTCGCCGGTCTTCATCTCGGCGACCTTGCCCTGGCTGAGCACCATCGCGCCGATGAGCTGGACATCGAAGGGCCGCGCGCGGAACGGGGGCTTCGACTCGGGGTAGATCTCCCGCACCGCCTCGTACAGCTCGTTCGGCAGCTCCTCCCACACAAACGCGGGCACGGGCTGCGTGTTGCCCAGCAGGTCCCCCGTCGGCTGGCGGGGTTCCATCGCCTCGAGGCGCGCCTTCGTCTCGTTGTAGAGCCCGCGCACCCCTTCGGGCAGCAGCGACGCGTCGAACCGGTGATCCGGGTTGAACACATTGCGGATGCCCACGTTGCGATCCATCGCCTCGCGGGCGGCCGCGAACGCCTCGACCATCAGCTGGTCCTCGTTCTCGCCAGCCTTGTACCGCTTGCGGAAGTCGTCGGCTTTCGCGAAAAGTTCGGCATCGGTCAGCCGACGCATCTCAGGCTCGAGCGCATTGATCCGCTCGACACGCGACGTGTACTTCTTGACAAACCGCTCGTTCCGCGAGCCAATCAGCTTGTTGAGAATCGGTCCAACAACGGGGATGCCCTGGTCACTGCCAAGCATGGGAATCTCGATTTCTTTAAGGCGTCCGGATAAGGACGAGGGGCGCGGCGAGCGGCGCCGAATCCTCGGCCGGCTCACTCGCCTGAAATGATTAACGGCGATGCACACATGGACGCGCGGCGGAACGCCACGCGCGGTCGTCACGCAACCGGCATCGGCGGCGGCAGGTCCAGAAACCCGCACGCAACGAGCACCCTCGCGGGCAGCGAGTGATCACCCGAGGCGGGAACGCTCGCGGTGCGCACCGGCTTGGCGATCCCCGCCAGCACCGGCACCCGCTCCACGGACGCCGTCGCACCCACCCGGGGAACATCGGCGCACACCGCATAGGCAAGCCCGGCACCGGCAAACGCCACGCGGCGGGCCGTCTCGACACTCGAACCCGCCGCGGCCAGCAGAGCCACCGCCAAGAGGAGCGACAGCCCCCCCGCCTGCGCCCGACCGACCTGTCCGCGAGCTCGATGCATCACACCCCAATCATCGGCACCCGGCACCCATCGAGCAAGCACCGCACGCCCAACTCCGTCACAATCAACCGCAGACTTTCACGCACCGAGCGAATCGAGGCCGATACTCCCGCGTCCAATCCAGGATCCGGCCACACCCAGAAACCATACGGAAACCTGACAATGCTCGCAGCCCGCAAGGCCCTCCCCGCCACACGCGACTCGATCACTCACAAGTTCGCCGTTGACGGCCACGAGGGCTATCTGACGATCGGCCTCTACCCCGACGGGACGCCCGGCGAGCTTTTCATCAAGATCTCCAAGGCCGGCTCCGCCCTCTCGGGCATGTGCCAGGCCTTCTGCCGAGCCTTCAGCCTCGCCATCCAGCACGGCCTGAGCGTTCGCGAAGCCGCCATCCGCTTCAAGGGCATGCGCTTCGAGCCGCTGGGCCCCACCACCAACCCCGACATCCCCACCGCCGAGTCGATCGTCGACTATGTTGCTCGCTACCTCGAGCTGCACTTCGACGACGCCGATCCCCTTCGCCGCTAGGCGGCTCCCGCGGGCCGTCGGGAGCTCGGGCCTCTCCGCAACCTCACACCACCCGGTGCTCCGGTTCCTCGCCACGCAGAATGTCGCGAGCGCTGGCCTCGCACATCCGCGTCATTTCTGCGCGCCACTTCCACTCCCCGCTGCCCACATGAGGCGTCATCACGACATTGTCCAGCTCCAGCAGACCGGGGTTCACACGGGGCTCGTGCTCGAACACATCCAGGCCCGCGCCCCAGATCCGCCTCTCACGCAACGCCTCCGCGAGCGCGGCCTCGTCGATCACGGGCCCGCGGCTTGTGTTGATGACCATCGCGTCCGGCTTGAGGAGCGCGAGGCGGTCCGCGCTGAGCAAGTGCCGGGTCTCGTCGGTCAACGGCGTGTGCAGACTGACCACGTCGGCCTGCCGCAGCCCCTCCTCAAGATCGACCCAGCGCCCGCACAGCGGCGCCCCCTCGAACGCCAGCTTCCGCCGGCGGCTCGTGTAGATCACCTGCATCCCGAAGGCTTTGGCCCGCAGCGCCGTCGCGTAGCCGATCCGGCC
>DAIOTV010000092.1:0-6690 GCA_036751825.1 Phycisphaerales bacterium | reverse complement strand
TGCACCTCGGTCTGGTCGCGCGTCAGCCGGGCCCGGTCCAGCTCGATCGTTGATCCGCCCCCGCCCTCGAACGCCGTCTGCGTCGCCTTCAGCTCGGCCTCGGCCAGCTCGAGCGTCAGCTCCTGCAGATCCACATCCAGCGTGCTCTCGGCCCGGATCTGCGCGATCGCGAACGCCGCCACCGCTTCCGCGTCGTCCGCACGGATCAGCATCTGGCCCTTCGTCACCGTCATGCCGTCGCGCACGAGCACCTCGGCGACCGCCGTCGGGAACGGGAAGCCCATCGTCGCGTCCCGGCTGGGCCTCGTGACGGCCTTCACGCCCCACTCGGCCTCGCGATCGGCCCGATCGACGAACGACGCGTACCGCTCGGGCTGCGCCCCCACCACCGCCGCCACAACCAGCCCGATGCACACCGTCGCTACGCCCATGTCGATCCTCCGGAGCACCGCCTCGACCGCGGCTAGCATCCACAATACGGCGGCACGAGGCCGACCGTTCACCACGCGATCGACCCGCACGGAGGATCACCAGCCATGTCGACCAGCACGCAGGAACTCGCCGCCAACGGCGGCACACCCGTCTTCGACGCACCCGTGCCCTTCATGGCCCCCAAGCTCCACCGCCAAGACATCGACGCCGCCATCGCCGTGCTCGAATCCGGCATGCTCCGCTCCGCCGGCCAGTGCGCCGAGCTCGAGAAGCAGTTCGCCGAGAAATCCGACGCCAAGTTCGGCCTGACCTGCGCCAACGGCACCTGCGCCCTCCAGCTCGCCTACGAGGCCCTCCTCCAGCCCGGCGACGAGGTCATCGTTCCCGCCTGGACCTACGTCGCCACCGCCTCCATGCTCGTCGCCCGCGGCTGCAAGCCCGTCTTCTGCGACAGCTTCGAGGACACCATGCAGGTCGACCCCGCCGACATCGAGCGGCGCATCACCCCCAACACCAAGGCCCTCGCCGTCACGCACATCTACGGCATCCCCGTCGACATCGACGCCGTCCAGGCCATCGCGAAGAAGCACGGCCTGCGGGTCATCTACGACTGCGCCCAGGCCCACCTCGCCACCTACAAGGGCAAGGGCATCAGCGCCTTCGGCGACGCCTGCACCTACTCCTTCTACGCCACCAAGAACCTGGGCACGGGCGAGGGCGGCCTCGTCACCGTCAACGACGAGGCCCTCGCCGCCGAGATCGGTCTCATCCGCTCCCACGGCGAGCCCGAGAAGTACCTCCACACCCGCATCGGCTACAACTACCGCATGAACGACATCACCGGCGCCATCGGCCTGTCGCGGCTGCAGCGCCTCGAGGCCGAGACCGAGCGCCGCCGCGCCGTCGCACGCCTCTACGACGACCTGCTCGAGGGCGTCCCGGGCGTGAAGACGCCCAAGGTCACCGAGGGCGCCGAGTCCGCCTGGCACCTCTACTCGATCAAGATCGACATCGATTCCCTCGGCTGCACGCGCGACGAGTTCAGCGAAGCGCTCAAGCACGAGGGCGTGCCCAGCGCCGTGCACTACCCCAAGAGCCTGACCGACCAGCCCGCCTTCGCCGACATCGTCAAGGCCGGCGGCAACGACCACCCGCCCGTCGCCCGCAAGCTCGCCCAGCGCGTGCTCAGCATCCCCATGCACCACGAGCTGACCGACGAGCAGGTCCGGGGCGTCGCCGAGGCCATCGCCAAGGTCGCCGCGGCGTTCGGCTAAACGATCTCGGCGACCAGGCACACCGTGCCCGGCCCGGCGCGGAGCACGGCATCGCCCGCGCACCCCGCCGGCACCACCAGCGTGCTGCCCGGGCGACCCTGAACCTCTTCGAACGCGTCCGACGCCGACGCGATCGACGCGCCCATGCCGCCCACGATCATCACCACCGCGCAGCCCGACAGCCCGAGCCCCACCGCCTCGCAGTGACCCCGCAGCTCGCGGACGCGGAACGCCTCGTTCGCGCACAGCACCCCGTCCGCCGCCGTGCGCGCCGCGGGCGCCGGGCCGAAGTCGATGCACGACATCGCCGGCTCGATGTGCAGCGCCCGGTCCGTTCGGCCCCAGTCGAAAACGCGGAAGGTCGTGTCGCTCGGCGTCTGGAACTCCGCGACAAGCACGCCCGCGCCCAGCGCGTGCACCGTGCCGCTGGGCAGCTCGTGCATGGCCCCGACCGCCGCGGGCACGCTCGACATCACCTCGGGAACCGTCCCCGCCTCGATCGCCGCCCGGAAGTCGGCCTCGGTCACGTCTGGCTTCACGCCCTTGTAGATCACGCTCCCCTCGTCGGCCCCCAGCACATACCAGCACTCGGTCTTCAGGTGGGCCTCGGCGTGCTCGGCGGCGTACGCCGGCGAGGGGTGCACCTGCACGCTCAGGTTCTCCCGCGCGTCGAGCAGCTTGACCAGCAGCGGGAAGGGCCCGCCGGCACACCCGGCGCCGAGCAGCCGCTCGCCCAGCTCGTCGGCCACCTCGCCCAGCGTCCGCCCCGTGAACGCCCCGTTGCGCACCACCGACCGCTTCGCGCCCCCGCCCGCGCCCGACACCGAGGTCTGCGCCAGGTCCGCGACCTCCCAGCTCTCGCCGATCGACGCCCCCGCCGGCAGCGACTTGCCCAGCCGCTCGAGCCGTCGGCCGCCCCAGACCTTCTCCAGCAGGATCGGCTCGAGGAGCAGGGGATACAGGTCAGTCATGGTTCGTTCCTTCCGGGTGGGCGGCATCGGCGTGGGCTCGGATCTTTGCCGCCCGCTGCACCGCACGCCACACGCGATCGATCGAGCCGCTCGCGATCGGCATCAGCTCGGGCCCGCCCCGCCGCGGGCGGATCAGCTCACGCGCCAGCACGCCCCCGATCGCCGGGAGGCCGGCGTCCTCGAACGGGTGCGCCAGCATCGGCCCGAGCTCGCGGGCCGCGTCGGCGTCGGCGGCGTCCACCTCGCCGAGCCTCCGCCACGCCGATCGCCCCACCCGCAGCAGCCGCACCCGCGTTCCGCGCCCCAGCGGGGCCGCCGCGATCGCCCCGAGCTGCACCGCGGGGCCCACGGCCTGCACCCAACGATCATCCGCGCTCGGCAGCGCCTCGGCCCGGTCGCGCAGCGCGCCCGCTCGCTCGAAGTCCGCCTCGCTCGACGCGGCGAGCATCCGGGCCTGCAACGCCTCGGCGATCCGCCGAAGCCCGTCGGCATCCAGACCGATCGCGGAACGCAGGCGAGCCGAGTAGGCGTCCATCGGCTCGCTGCCGTCGCACGCCGCCGGGCATCGGCCCATCTCGTAGTAGGCGCACGCCGTGCCATCGGGGGCCTTGCGAAGCTCCGCCGGGTACCGGCAGAGCTCGAACAGGTCGTCGAGCATCTCGCCCCATCGCCTCGCCGAGCCGCGGTCGAGAAAGGGGCCCAGGGCGGACACCCCGTCGCCCGCGGGGGGCTCGTCGGCGATCGCCCAGCCCTCGCCGGGCCGGGCGTGATCGACCGAGAGCCACCAGACCGTCAGCCGGCCAGCGGCCTGGCTCGCCAGCTCGGGCGAGACCGCGGCGGCGACATCCAGAAACCGCAGATCCGCCTCGAACGACGACCCAGCGGACCAGCATCGCACCTGATCGCACGAGCCGCGCAGATCATGCTGCCCCGAGGCGTCGGGCCCCAGCCGATCGAGCGCGAGCGCCCGGGCGTCGGCGGTCGCGAGGACCGTGATCGTCGTTTCCCCCGCCGAGAAGCGCACCACCCCGTGCGAGGCCGGCAACGGCAACGCGGCCTCGCTTCCGAGGCCGCCCGGGGGAACGCGGATCTCGATGTCGGGCCCTGTGAGCACGGCGATCAGCCGCCGGCCATCTTGTCCATCATGATGATGCCGGAGAGCTGCGCGTCGAACGCCACCTTGCCGTTCACCCAGCCCTGCACCGCACCCTGGAAGCGCCGCCCGCCGAACTTCAGCTCCTGCACGAGGATGTACAGGTCGTCCCCGACCGTCACGCTCTGCCGGAACGCGCAGTTCTCGATGCGGGTGAAGATCCCCGTGCGGTTGGAGCCGACCTTCATGTTGTACTGCGTGGACATCAGCTGCGCCGCCGCCTCGACCATCAGCACGCCCGGCAGCAGGGGGATCTCGGGGAAGTGCCCCGGCACCCAGAACTCGTCCGAGCGGTTGTGCTTGACGCCGATCACCCGGCTCTTGTCTTGGCTGAGCCAGACCACGCCGTCGAGCAGGGACATGTCACCGCGGTGAGGGATCCACTGCTCGATGCCCTCTTTGTCCATGAGCCGGGCGTTCAGGTCGATCCCGGTCGGGTCGAACAGCGCCTGGCCCTTGACGATCAGGTTGTCGTGCGACTCTGGCGCGGCGATCTCGCTCATCGCTTGTGCCTTCCCGGGGTGCCCCGCCCACGCGGGCCACCGCCAAATCAGCCTTCCTTGTCGCGAAGCTCGAGGATCTCCTTGCGGATCTCCTGCGCAAGGTTCCGGACATCCTGAAGCGACTTTCGGGCCCGCGTGCCGGCGGCCTTGTTCCCACCCTCCGCCTTGGCGATGTCTTCCTCACACTCGTTGATGATCGCCTTCAGACGCTCGTACGACTCCATAGCAGCCGCTCCTCGCTTGATGCCGTTGTTCTCGGATCGCACCCGCGACCCACCACACCAGATCTTCCCTGATCCGCAAGCCTAGGCAAGCGCCGATCGACGAATCATATCAAAGACCGAACATGCGGGCCGGCCTTGACTCAAAGCGTCGGGAGCAGCTTCTCCAGCCGGTCGAGCGCCGCGTGCAGGTAGGCCTGATCGCCCCCCTCGCCCGCCAGCCGCGCCGGCACGCAGGCCGCGGTGAGCACCCGCTTGATGTTCGCCAGCCGCCCGTCCCGCTCGCGCACGCGCAGCCCGCGACGCTTGCGCTCCGCCCGCATCGCCTTCACCGGTTCGACGCCCGACAGCCGGTCTTCGTGGCCCCAGAACAGATGCTCGAGGTACACCGCGTCCTCCACCCAGCTCCCGCGGTGCACCAGCCCCAGATCGATCAGCACGCACCGGTCGGGGTGCTCGCCGTCGCCCGGCATGTGCAGGGCGTTGCCCGGGTGCAGGTCGCCGTGGCACCAGTCGGTCGTGGGCCGCAGCCCCCACTGCTCGAGCAGGTCGGGCAGCACCCGCTGCGTGTGCTTGATCGCCTCGTTCCACCGCTGCTGCTCGGACAGGGCGTTGTCCCGCACGGCCTGTCGAGACGCGGCGATCAGCGACGCCCAGTCGCGCTCGTCGGTGCGGGACGCGACCTGCCCGTCCGCGTCGCACCCGTGCGCCCGCACCTGAAACTCGACGGCCGCCCGGACAAGCCCCTCGAGCGACGCCCGCGACAGGTCGCTGCCGACCGTCCGGCCCTCGAGCCTTTCGATGACGATCCAGCCAAGGTCGTAGCCCCCGATCGCGCTGCCGGAGGCGAGCACCCGCGGGGTGGGGTGCGGGGTCTCGCCCGTGCGGACATCCCGGTCGCTGCCGTGATCGCCCAAGAGCCGCGTCCAGGCGAGCTCGGCCCCGCCGACGGGCAGCTTGATGATCACCGGCAGCTCGCCCCCGCACGCCGGGTCCGACCACACGGCGCTGCCGGTCGCGGCCCCGCCGCGCTGCCAGGTCGCCGTGAACCACTCGATCTCACCGATCAGGCGCTGCCCGCACGAGGCCCGGATCGCCGGCTCCAGCGCCCGGGCCAACGCCGCCGGGTCGTCGTGCTCGCTCGAATTGTGGCATGCCTGCTGCGCCACCGGGTTCAGCCTACACGCCCGGGAGCGATCGGAACAGCCCCGCGAGGGTGCCGACATCCAGCCGCTCGGCTCGCTCGGTCGGCTCGACGCCCTCGGGCAGGGCCGCGGCCGGCTCGATGCCCCCCAGCACCTTGCCCAGCTGCTTCCGCCGGTTCGAGAACACGCGCTGGCAGAACAACGCGAACGCCGCCCGATCTCGGATGCCGTGGTCCGCCGTCGGGCGCAGCGACACCATCGCGCTGGTCACCTCGGGCCGGGGCCAGAAGCACTCGGGCGGCAGCGTCGCCACGCGCTCGACCCGCGCCAGCGTCTGCGCCACGACCGAGATCGACCCGTACGCCTTCGAGCCCGGCCCCGCCAGCAGCCGGTCCGCCACCTCGCGCTGGATCGTCACGAACTGGCCCGTGCACCGCTCGTCGCACAAGAGCGCGAGCATCAGGGGCGTGGCCGCCCCGTACGGCAGATTCGCCACCAGCGCGAAGGGTCGGCCGGCGATCGCGCCGAGCACCGCCGGGTTCAGCCCGCGCTTTCCGGCGAGGCAGTCGCCCTCGATCAATGCAAACCGCCCGTCCGCCTGGGCCTCGGCCTGCCGCTCGCGCTGCAACGCCGCAAGCCCCGCGTCGAGCTCGCACGCGACCACCTCGCACCCCCGCGCGAGCAGCTCGTCGGTCAGCGCGCCCGTGCCGGGCCCGACCTCGAGCACCAGCTCGCCTGCGCCCACGCCCGCCGCGTCGACCAGCTTGCGGATCAGGTTGTGATCGAGCAGGAAGTTCTGCCCCAGCTTCTTCCGCGGCGCCAGGCCTCGCGATTCGAGCAGCTCCCGGATCTCGGCGAGGGTCTGCACCGCTCACCACTCGCCCGCGAGCAGCCGGTCGATCGCGAGCGCCACGCCGCACTCGTCGTTCGTCGCCGTGTGCGCACCGGCCACGCGCTTGACCTCGTCCACGGCGTTGCCCATGGCGATGCC
>DAIOTV010000091.1:0-6961 GCA_036751825.1 Phycisphaerales bacterium | reverse complement strand
GGCGGAGCTCGAGGCCGCACGGGACCTTGTGAAAGAGGTCCTGGGGCTGTAGAACCGCGTTCGCGGGGCGATCGCTACCATCTCGGCTATGACCATGACGACGACCATGACGACGACGCCGAGCCTCCGCGAGTTGATTGCACACGAGACGGGCGCGATCGCCGCGATCCGCCGCGACCTGCACGCCCACCCCGAGCTGATGTTCAAGGAGTCGCGCACGAGCCGCGTGGTGCTGGACGAGCTCACGAGGCTGGGCATCGAGTGCAAGGGCGGCTACGCGGGGGGCACGGGCGTGCTGGGCTATCTGCCGGCGACGGCTCGGACTGATGCCAAGGCCGTGGCGCTGCGGGCCGACATGGACGCGCTGCCCATCACCGAGAAAACCGGCGCGGCGCACGCCAGCACCAACCCGGGCGTCATGCACGCCTGCGGGCACGACGGGCACACGGCCATGCTGCTGGGCGCGGCACGGATCCTGAGCCAGACCGAGCACAGGCCCAGGCCCGTGCTGCTGCTGTTCCAGCCCGCCGAGGAGGGCGGGGGCGGGGGCGCGATGATGTGCGACGAGGGCGCGCTCAAGGGCGAGGCCGGCGGCGGGCTCGGCGCGCCGGTCGGCTGCATCTTCGGTCAGCACGGCTGGCCCGGCATGGAGGTCGGCACGGTCGCGACCCGGCCCGGGCCGATGATGGCCTCGACCGACGAGTTTCTGATCACCGTCCGCGGCAAGGGCGGGCACGCGGCGTGGCCCCACGAGTGCCGAGACCCGGTCGTCGCGGCGAGCGCGATCGTGATGGCGCTGCAGACGGTCGTCAGCCGGAGCACGGGGCCCCTGGAGGCCGGCGTGTGCACGGTGGGCCGGATCACCGGCGGCACGGTTGACAACATCATCCCCGAAGAGGTCGAGCTCGAGGGCACGACGCGCGCGCTCGTGCCCGAGGTCCGCGCCCGGCTCGAGAAGCGCGTGCGCGAGATCGCCGAGCTGACCGCGAAGGCGCACGGGTGCGAAGCGCACATCGCGTGGCGCGTGGGCTACCCGGTGACGCGGAACGACGAAAAGCTGGCGGCGAAGGCCCTCGAGATCGCGCGGGGGGCGCTGGGCGCCGAGCGCGTGATGCTGGCCGAGCAGCCCGTGATGGGCGGCGAGGACTTCAGCTACTACGGCCAGCGGGTTCCCGCGTGCTTCTTCTTCATGGGATTGAAGCCCAGGGGCGTGGCCCACTCACCCGAGCTGCACACGCCGCAGTTTGATTTCAACGACGATGCGATCTCGACGGGTGTGGAGCTGTTCTGCTCGCTGGCGCTGAACGCGTAGCGAGGAATCGCATTTGCCTTTGACGAGCCCGAAGCGCGGGCGAGGGTTCGGGTCCGCGTGTCCCTCGCTTGCGCTTCGGGCTCGTATGAAATTCAGATCGTCTGTACACTTCGTGCATGCCCGAATGGATCTGGCACTGGTCTGGGTACGCGGTGGCGGTGGTGGCGTTCGTCGGCGTGGTGTGGGCGCTCTTCTGGGACCGCCCGCGCGGGCGGAAGCGGTGCCGGCGGTGCTGGTATGACCTGTCCGGAGCTGCTGACCTGCCGGCGGACTGCCCGGAGTGCGGCCGGGCTCATGCGAAGCCGAAGCACCTGACGCGGACGCGTCGGCGGTGGGGGCGGGCGGCTGTGCTCGGGCTGTTGATGGTGGTTGGCGGGTATGGGCTGTGGGTGGTGCCGCGGGTGCAGGAGCGTGGAACGTGGGGGTTGGTGCCGACGACGGCGACGATCGTGGCCATGCCCTGGATGCGAGGTGATGCTGACGTAGAGAGGCAGCTTGAAGCAGGCCGCGTCAACAACCCGTATTCGCAGTCGACTGGAACGTCGATGCCAAACATGGCGTTGGTTTCGGATGAACAGTCACGACGGATCAGCCGTTTTGCTTCGATCAAGCTGACACGATTTGAGTCACCGCGATTTCAGAACTCTCTCCAGTTCGAGGCGTTTGCTCGAATCGATCGGTATGAGCCTTGGCAACGCCGCATGGCTCGAAGATGGTGGGATTGGTCAATTCGGCATGATCTGGCGGCCACCCCGTATCGGAAGCGACACACCGATTCTCTGGTCTATGACGCGAACTTCTGGCTCGGAACCTATAGGCCATAGAAGCCGACGCGATAACATAGCACCATGCTCCTCCTCACCGTCGTTCAGGGCCCGCAGAAGGGCAAGCAGTTCAGTCTGCCGGACAACGAGCCGCAGCTGATCGGGCGGTCGAGCGAGGCGCTGCCGATCACGGACAACACGGTGAGCCGTCGGCACGCGGAGCTGACGCCCGACGGCGGGTCGTGGTTCGTGCGTGACCTCAAGAGCCACAACGGGACCTGGGTGAACGGCACGCAGATCGCCAGCCGTGTCAGGCTGCGGCTGGGCGATCAGATCCGCGTGGGCTCGACGGTGCTGGCGTTCGGCGGGGTGGTGACGGACCCGGACAGCGAGATCGTGGAGGTGATGCGGGCCGACGAGATCGACGCGGACATCGAGCACGCGCTCGCGAGCAACGAGGACTCGGTCCTGATGGCCGAGCCCGAGCCGCGGCTGGCGGCGAGCGAGCACCTGAAGATGCTGTTCCGCGTGTCGTCGATCGCGACCGATGCGCTCGACGAGCAGGAGCTCTTGAGCGAGGTGCTGGAGGCCGTGTTCGACCAGTTCGAGCCCGAGCGCGGCGTGATCATGATCGCGCCCGACAAGTACCACTCGCCAAAGCCCGTGGCGGTGAAGTTCATGGCCGAGCCGACCGACCCCGAGGACAAGAAGATCAAGATCAGCCAGACGATCCTGCAGCACGCGATGAGCAAGCAGCAGGCGGTCCTGAGCTCGAACGCGATGGCGGACCCGCGGTTCAAGGCGGGCGACAGCGTGCAGCGGTTCGGCATCCGCAGCGCGATGTGCGCGCCGATCCTGTTCCGCGACCGCGTCTTCGGCGCGATCTACATCGACTCGTCGATCGTGAACTACACCTTCACGGCCGAGCAGCTGGCGCTCCTGAACGCCGTGGGCCAGCAGACGGGGCTGGCGATGGCCAACCTCGAGCTTACGGGCGATCAGATCCACAAGGAGCGGCTCGCGGTGATCGGCGAGACAGTCGCGAGCCTGTCGCACTCGATCAAGAACATTCTGCAGGGCCTGCGCGGCGGGGCGGATGTCGTCGAGATGGGCCTGCGCAAGGACGACCTGAAGATCGCCAAGGGCGGCTGGGAGATCCTGAAGCGCAACCTCGACCGGATCATGGGGCTGACGCTGAACATGCTCGCGTTCAGCCGACAGCGGAACATCGAGATCGAGCTGACGAAGCTGGGGCCGCTGCTCGACGACTGCGCGCAGCTGCTCGAGGGCCTGTGCCGAACGCGGCAGGTGGTGCTGCTGGTGGATGTGGACCCGGACATCCCGCCGCTGCCGATGGATCCGAACCTGATGCACCAGGCGATGATGAATCTGGTGACGAACGCGGTGGAGGCGGTGGAGCCGAAGTCGGGCACGGTGACCGTGCGCGTGGAGTACTTCCCGAAGGGTCGGCCGATTGGCGACGGTCACAAGTCGGGCTCTCGGATCGCGCGGGCGGACGCGGCGGAGGTCGAGATCGCGGTGATCGACAACGGGCCGGGCATCCAGGCCGCGCGGCGGGAGTGGATCTTCGAGCCCTTCCACACGACCAAGGGCATGCGCGGCACGGGGCTCGGGCTCGCGGTGACCAAGCGGATCATCGAGGACCACCGCGGCGAGATCTGGGTCGAGGACACGCGCGGCGGGGGCGCGACCTTCCGCGTGCTGCTGCCCGCCGACCCGAGCACGATCATCGATCCCTCGGCGACGGCGAGCGCCAGCCGCGACCCGGCGTCGGTGGTGCGGCGGCTGTAGCGTGCTGTCCGGCGAGAAGCGTGCCGGCGCTACCCTGTCGGCATGAGCGACTTCGAACAGGCGATCCGGGCGGTGAGCGAGCGGTTCAAGCCCGCGATCGTGTTCGCGGCCCGGCTGGCCGACGGGAGCGAGGTGCCCGATTCCCTTCGGCATCAGGACCCGTTCAAGGCGTGGGGCGCCCAGCACGGGGCGGAGCTGCTGACCGCCGTCGAGGTCGCGGGCAGCCAGCGGCTGACGGGCGAGAACCGGGACCAGCTCGTGACGATCCTCGCGGGGCTTCGGCTGGCGTACATGAAGGTCGTGAGCGACCTGGCGGATCAGCTCGAGATGCCCGAGGGCGAGCTGCACAACCTGATCAGCGAGGCGTCGAACGAGGCGCGGATCGATGATCAGAGCGATGCGGGTGGCGATGCTGACGAGGGGCCGGACGAGCTGCCTCCGCGCGATTGACTGACGAACCCCTCGCGTGAGCGAGGGGGCTCGGACACGGATGGCCCCTTGCTTACGCAAGGGGCTCGCACGACACTGCAATGGTGACTGGGCCTCGATCGATCCTGCATGCCGACATGGACGCGTTCTTCGCGTCGGTGGAGCAGCGGGACGATCCGTCGCTTCGTGGCAGGCCCGTGCTGGTTGGCGGCGCGGGCAAGCGGGGCGTCGTCGCGGCGGCGAGCTATGAGGCGCGGGCGTTTGGCTGCCGGAGCGCGATGCCGATGGTCGTGGCACTGCGGCTGTGTCCGGATGCGGTGATCGTGCGCGGCAATTACGACGAGTACAAGCGCGTGAGCGCGCAGGTGTTCGCGATCTTCGAGTCGTTTACGCCGGTGGTGCAGCCCTTGTCGATCGACGAGGCGTTTCTGGATGTGACGGGCTCGCTGCGCGCCGTTGGTGATGCGGTGTCGATCGCGAAAATGATCCGCGAGCGGGTGCGAAGCGAGACCGGGCTGACGGTGAGCGTGGGCGTGGCGCCGAACAAGTTTCTGGCCAAGCTCGCGAGTGATATGGACAAGCCCGACGGGCTGACGGTGATCGCGGCGGACCGGGTTCAGCAGGTGCTGGACCCGCTGCCGGTGTCGCGGATCTTCGGCATCGGCGGGGCGGCGGAGAAGAAGCTGGCGGGGCTCGGTGTGCGCACGATCGGGGATCTGCGGAAGATGCCCGTCGCGGCGATTACCAGCCGGCTCGGATCGTTCGGCGCGCGGGTTCATAAGCTGGCGCACGGCATCGACGATCGGCCCGTGGTGCCCGACCGCGAGGCCAAGAGCGTGGGGCACGAGCAGACCTTCGGCGAGGATCTGACCTCGCCCGACGCCGTGCGCGCGGTGATGCTCGATCAGGCCGAGCAGGTCGGGCGACGGCTGCGGGCCAAGCGTCGGCGGGCGAAGACGGTGACGGTGAAGATCCGCTTCGGAGACTTCCAGACGATCACGCGATCGCACACGCTCGAGCGGTCGACCGACGAGACGCAGGCGATCTATGCCGCGGCGAGGGAACTGTTCGACGCGTGGGCGCGGACGGCGTTTCGGCCCGTGCGTCTGATCGGGGTGAGCACGAGCCAGCTCACCGAGGCGGGCGCGGGCGAGCAGGCGGGGCTGTTCGACGACGCGCAGGCGCAGGAGAAACGCCGCGGGGTGGACGCGGCGTTCGATGCGATCAACGCGAAGTTCGGCAAGCGGGTGATCACGCGGGCGGGGGCGCTTCGGACTCAGAAGAAGAAGGAAGACAGGTAGCCCCCTCACCCCGGCCCTCTCCCCCGGAGGGGAGAGGGAGGAAGGCATCCCCTCACCCCGGAACTATCCCCCGGTGGGGAGAGGGAGGAAGGCGCTTACCCGTGGTAGAAGCGTTCGCTGGTGATCTTGCCGTCTTTCCAGGTCTGGCGGGTGGTTTGCTGGTAGGTGATGTCCTGGTCGTCGGTGTTGATGAAGTTGAAGCCGTACTCGATGAAGGCGACGCCCCCGCTTCCGGAAGCGTCCTCGTTGACGGCGACATTGTCGATCCAGAGGCTCTTGAAGTCCTTGACGCTGGCGACGAACTGCTTCTCGCGTTCGCGGTTGGCCTCCTTGCCTTTGGTGGGCTCTTCGTTGTTTTCCTGCATGACGACGCTGTCGGCGTAGTGCTTCTCGAACGCGCCGAGGATGTCGCCGGCTTGCATGGTGGCGATGAGGTCGTTGACGCTGTCGGTGATGGACATGGGTTGTCTCCTTGGGGTTCGTGTGTGCGCGTGTGCGCGGATCAGGCGAGGTCGAAGAGCAGGACTTCGGCGCCGGTGGTGTGGCCGGCGGCGGCGACGGTCAGGCGGTCTTCGTCGGTGATGGCGGCGCCGTCGCCCTCGGCGAGGGTGATCTCGTCGGTTCCGGTGCGCAGGCGGACGGTGCCTTGCGCGACCTGGACCCAGGCGGCCCGGCCGGCGGGGATGGTGTGGGTGATCTCGGCGCCGGTGTCGAGCTGGGTGAGGAGCAGGCGGGCGTCCGCGTTGATGGTCATGGAGCCGTTCGCGCCGTCGGGGCTGGCGACGAGGCGGAGGGTGTTGCGCGAGGCCGCGGGGTCGTGGGTGCGGTGGTCGTAGCGCGGCTTGGCGTTCTGCTGGTTCGGGATGATCCAGATCTGGATGAACCGGCCCGGGTTGTCGGGGTCGGGGTTGTACTCGGAGTGGGTGATGCCGGTGCCGGCGGCGGTGTACTGGAAGTCGCCCGGGCGGACGGTGTGGCGGGTGCCCATGGAGTCTTTGTGCTCGAGGGCGCCGTCGATGACGAAGGAGATGATCTCCATGTTGTCGTGGGGGTGGGTGCCGAAGCCGGCGCCGGGGGCGATGCGGTCGTCGTTGATGACGCGGAGGCTTCGGAAGCCCATAGGGTGGGGCTCGCTTCGGTCGGGCAGGCCCATGCCGAAGGCGAAGGTGTGGCGTGAGTCGAGCCAGCCGAGGTCGGTGGTGCCCCGGCCCGTGGCGGTGCGTGTTTCGATCATGGTGCGTCTCCCGGCTTGCCCGTCGCGTCGCGGCGGGGCGAGCTCCGCGGGGTCCAATCACTGTTGAAACAGGTATATTCCCTGGGCCTGATTCCGGTTGGGGGAGGTG
>DAIOTV010000090.1:0-7308 GCA_036751825.1 Phycisphaerales bacterium | reverse complement strand
CGTTCAGACCCAGCATCACGATCGCCCGGTTGATCGAGCCGATCTGCCCCGGCAGCCCGTAGAACGAGCTGTTGACCACCTTCAGCACGCGCGAGCACAACGCCGGATCGATGCTGATCAGGTTGTGCAGGTCCTGCGCGGTCGAAGTCGGGTCCTCGACGAGCTCGATGATCTTCAGGGTGATCTCGGGAAGCGTGGCGATGTGGCTGATCTCGCCGATCGCCTCCGCCAGAATCTGCTCGCGCTGCACGTCGGTCGCCATCTTCAAACTCCTTGAGCCCGTTGGTTCCGGTGGGACATCGGACCTTCGCAAAGAGCACTTTGGGCAGAGACAGGAATCTCGACCGATGATCCGCCGCCACCCCCTGCCCCGGGGGTCACAAGAACCAGACGCGGACCCGTGCACAGAGCCCCGGGCCGGGAGGCCCGTGCTCAGGCGTCCGCGCGCGCGGCGCTCCACCGCTTGCGGATCAGCCCCGGATCGGCCAGGCTGACCGCCGCCAGCTCGCGCGCGATCCGCTCGCCGGCCCCGCCATCACCGAACGGATGCGTGAACGAGGACCGGTCGAGCCCGAGCGCCCGTTCGATCGCCACCGCGATCGCCTCGGCCGTCTCGCCCGCCGCATCGACCGCGTTCGTCCCGCGCTCCCGCTGCGACTGCCGCGAGCCGATGTTCACCACGGGCACGCCGAGCGCGCCGGCCTCGATCAATCCGGCACTGCTGTTGCCCACCAGCACGCCGCCCGTCTCGCCAAGCCGCTTCAGCAGCGAGACGAACACGGGCCTTGGCAGGTGATCGCGCGTGGTCACGCCCGGCCTGTCTTTCGCCGAGTCGATCGCGCGCACGATGCCCCGGCGCCCCGGATCGAGATTCGGCGACAGCAGCAGCGCACGCCGCTCGCCGCCCGTTGTCAGAACCGCCTCGATCGCCGCGCTCGCCGCCGCTTCTTCGGTCTCGTCGGGCCGACCGATCGGGTGCATCAGCAGCACGATCTGCGGATCGCCCAGCTCGCTCGCGTCCTCGTCGGCCATCGCGGCAACCTCGCGCAGGCCATCGATCGAAGGCGAGCCGCTGACGACCACCCGCTCGGCGGGCTCGCCCATCTGCCGGATGCGCGCCGCCGCGCCCTGTGTCGCCGCGAAGTGCAGGTGCGCGAGCTTGGTGATCGCGTGCCGCATAGCTTCGTCGGCGACGCCCTCGGCGAGGTCGCCGCCGTGGATGTGCGCCACGGGCAGCCCCCCGATGCTCGCCGCCGACGCCGCCGCCAACGCCTCGATCCGGTCGCCCAGCACGAGCACGATGTCGGGACGGAGCCGCTCGAAGCTGCGTCCGAAGCGCGAGATGCCCTTGCCGACCGCTTCGACATCGTGCCACCGGCCGACCTTGCCCGCGGTCTGCATGGGGATCGAGTCGGCGACCTCGAACACGCGCTTGATCTCCCTGAAGGTGAGCGCCGGCTGCACGAGGTGCGCGCCGGCGGCGATCACCAGCAGCTCCAGCGATTCCTCCCGCTGAATCGCGTGCATGACGGGCCTGAGCAAGCCGAACTCGGCCCGCGTGCCGGTAACGACCGCGATCCGCCGACGCGCGTTGTCGCCCGACCGCGGCTTCGAACGCTCGGGGCCCGACCAGCCCGGACCGATCATCGAACCGCTCCGTTCGCATTGAGAATCTGGGCAGTCACGGCCGAGCATACGCCCCCTGCGGCCGCCCGATAAGCGCATTTCGACCGATGCGCCGTCGGTTTCCGTTTGCGGGTTGCGGCCGATCGTGTAGCGTCAGGCCGCCCGAACTGACGCATCCCACAGCAAGAGTGAGAGACGCATGACCGCACGCCTGACCGCCGCCATCGCCCTCGCGCTCGCCTCGCCCGCCGGCGCGCAGGTCATCACGCTCGACACGGGCCTGCTGCCCAGCCAGCAGACGGGCTGGCGCTACGAGGGCCTCGCCAACGACGCTTCGACCGTCGAGACCGACGTCTTCTCCACCGATGGCTCGATCCTCACCAGCAACTCGATGAGCCTGCCCTTCGGAACCGGCAACCCGGGCACGACCCACGCTGTCTACGACCTCGATCCCGCGTCGTTCAACGACGACACCATCGTCACCATCGACCTGCGCGCCCGCGTCATCGAGTCAGAGGTCGCGGTGTTCATCTACGGCTTCTACGTCGGCATCGGCGGCGGCGGCCTCGGCTTCAGCACCGGCTTCAGCACGGGCACCATCAGCCTCGATACCGTGCAGAACATCGCCTTCGACAACGCCCAATGGCACGACTACCGCTGGGTCGGCGACTGGGGCGCCGGCACCTACGAGCTGTCCATCGACGGACAGTCCATCGCCACACGCCCGCTCGTCGCCCGCACACTGAACGAGTTCGTCATCGGCGACGGCACCGGCACCGCCAACGCGCACGCCGAGATCGAGTCGCTGCGCATCCGCATCGTCCCCGCTCCCGCCTCGGCCGCTCTGCTCGGCCTCTGCGGCATCGTCGCCGCCCGCCGCCGGCGCTGAATCAGCCGAGATCGTCCTCGACCAGCGGCATGTCCGCCGCGACATCGCGCGCGAGCGCTCGCCCCACGACCTCGTCCACCCGCCACGGCTCGATCCCCGTGCCCGGCCGCTTGATCGTCAGATCATCCCTCGCAAGCACCTCGCCGGCCGCCAGGTCACGCACCGCGACGAGCGACTGCCGGCTGACCGTGCGCACATCCTGCTCGCATTCCAGCACGGCCTTTTTCGCCGCGCCCTCGCCGGCCCCGCGCGTCGCGCGGCGCGCCAGCAGCGCGTAGCGCGCGAACGCCTCGGGCTCCAGCGACGCCGCGTGATCCGGGCCGGCCGCGCGGATGTCGTGCGTCACATGCCGCTCGAGCAGCGCCGCGCCCGCCGACACCGCGAGCGCGCCCGTCTCGACCGACTCGGTGTGATCGCTGTACCCCACCGCCAGCCCCGTCGCCTCGGCGATCGCGCGGATGCCGCCGAGCGCCGCGTCCGGCGCCGGGTAGCCGCTCACGCACTGCAGCATCGCCAGCCGATCGCGGACGCCTTCGAGCCATCCCGCGGCCCGTGTCACCTCGGCGAGCGTGCTCGCGCCCGTGCTCACGATCAGAGGCCGGCCCGTCGCCGCCATCGCGTCGAGCAGCGGGCGGTTGACGATGTCCGGGCTCGCGCTCTTGTAGGCGTCCCACGGCAACCGCTCCGCGACCGCGACCAGTTCCACGCTGAACACCGTCACGATCGCATGAATGCCAAGCTCGTGCGCACGCCGAACCGTCGGCTCCATCTGGTCGATCGTCAGCTCGAGCCGGCGGAGCATGGCGAAGGGGTCCGTCTCGCCCGCGTTCTTCTGGTACGCCGCCAGCCGGGCGGCTTTCGACATCAGCCGATCGGTTTCAAACAACTGAAGCTTCACGGCGTCCGCACCCGCCTCGGCCGCCCGCTCGGTGAGCAGGACCGAGCGATCCGGGTCGCCGTCGTGGTTCACGCCGATCTCGGCGATCACATAGGGCGGGTGCTGCAAGCCGATGTGCCGATCGCCGATCTTCACGCCGACGCTCGGCCGCGGTGCGCGAGCGCGATCTCGGCGCGCGCGACATCCGCTTCGCAATCGATGTCGATGACCGATCCTTCGGGCGAGATCACACCCCGGCGATCGACGCCGAAGAACGCGTGCGGGCCGTCGCCCGCGCCCTCGATCTGAAGCATCAGCGCTCGGCGGGTCAGGGCGATGACGCCCCCGTCGGGCAGGTACGCGGGCGGCAGGTCCTGCCGGCGGTAGACGCCGTGGTTCAAGATCTCGCCCTGCCAGGGCCGGACTTCGCCGGTCGCGTCGTCGAGCCGGGCCATCCACCAGGGGTGATGCTTGCCCACGCGTTCGTAGCTCTGCACGCTGTCGCAACCGGTGCCCACGAGCCGGTCGACCGCGCGGTCGATCAGGTCCGCGGGCCGAACGGGCACATTGGCGTAGAGCAGCACGATCGGCTCCTCGCGCACGCCGAGCGTTTCCGCGGCGTGCCGGGCGGCGGCGTCGACCGTCGCCGTGTCGCTGGCGAGGTCCGTTGGCCGCTCGACGACCTCGCAGCCCGATCGCCGCGCGAGCGCCGCGAGGGCGGGGTCGTCGGTGGAAACAGCGACGCGCGCGACGGCCGGGGCGAGCAGCGCGTGCTCGATCGTCCACGCGGCGCAGGGCCGGCCCGCGAGGGCCCGCATGTTCTTGCCGGGCACGCCCTTGCTGCCCGCGCGCCCGAGGATGATCGCGGTCGCGTTCATGCCGCCCCGACCGCCGAGGGCGCGGGCGTTGCCGGTCCGGCGTCCGGGTTGGCCGTGCGGGCGTGCCAGGCGCTGATCACGCCATCGCGCAGCGATGCGCCGCTGGGGGCCGTCAGGTCGGGCATGACGACGAGTTCGCGCCGGGCGAGCCGCTCGGCGACGGCGGCGGGCACGGGCAAGGGCTCGATGCGCTCGCCCGGGATCGCCTCGGGCAGCGGGTCGAGCACGGCCGCCCCGCACGCGAGCAGCCAGCGGTCGTACAGCGTGTCGATCTGCTCGTAGACCGCGTCGCGCCGGGTGATGCGCGCGACGAGCCAGGGCAGCGGCACGCCGTCCGCCGGCCCGCGCTCCGCCCGCTCGGCGATCAGCGCCGACAGGTTCTGCCGCGAGCGGTCGAACCCGTCCCGGCCCGTGAGCAATTCGTAGGTGTACGCGTCGTTCGCCACGACCTCGACGCTGATCGCATCCAGCCCGAGGTCGAGCAGGCCCAGCACCGCCTCGCGCGGGCCCAGCGCCGGCGTGCGGACATGCACCGCGAGCGCGCCGGCTCCGGCGGCCGCGTGCGCGATGCGCGGCAGGTGGGGGTGATCGAGCACATCCGCCAGGTCGTTCACACGCCGCTCGCCCGTCAGCGTCACCGCCAGGTCGGGCCGGGCGTCCGCGGCCTCGCGGATCATCGCCACGGCGCGGTCGGCGTCCATGCGCGTGCCGTCGACCCCCACCAGGTTCAGCACCAGATGCTCGGGGCCGACGGGCTCGGCTGAAAGCCCCCGGCATCGCGCCGCCACGCTCGCCGCGTCGTGCGCTCCGTCTTGGGCGAGCAGCATCGCGCAGCGGGCCCGGCGCTCGGGCGTGTCCGCCGTCAGCCGTTCGCCCAAGTCGCGCAGGATCGGATCAACACCCACACAGCCCGTGCCAGCGATCGGGTCGTTCGCGGGCTGGATCGGCAGATAGCCGAGGATCGTGCCGATCGACGCGAACGCGCCCGACTCGGAGCGCTTGGCGCGCATCGACTCGAGCAGCGAGCGCTCGAGCAGCGCCGGGCTCAGGCCCACCGCGGCCTGGCTGAACACCAACTTGTGCTCGACGGGCGACTCGGCGAACCGCTCGAGCATCCGCTCGCCCAGCGCCGGATCGACCAGGGGCCAGTCGGCGCCGCAGAGCAGCATCGCGTCGGCGCCGGTCGCGGCGAGCACCTCGCACAGCGCGTCGGGGTGCGCCAGCTCGTCGATGTACGACCACCCGCCGATGCCGCCTCGCCACTGGTGGGGCGCGAAGGCCCGCGCGCCGCGGACGGCCCGTCGGCGTTCGCGGATGGGCTCGTCGTCGACCTCGACGATGGTGACCCGGACGCCGTTGATCACGCCGCCCGCCGGGTCGATGCCAGCGGCCCGCGCCGTGTCGCCCGGGTGCGCCGTCGCGAGCGTCACGCCCGCGAGGCCGCGCACGCGCGCGAGCCGTTCGAGGGTCAGGCGCAGCGCGCTGGCGCCGTGGGCGATCGGCTGCGCCAGGTCGCGCCGCACGCCCAGGTCGCTCCGCCCGGGGTCGACGGTGATCGCCGCCCACACCGTCCGCCGCTCGACGCCCGCGCGCACGGCCCCCGCCGGCTCGCGCCGCGTGACCTTGGTCGCCCGGCCCTCGTGCGCGCGCACGGCGCGGTCCATCAGCTCGCCCAGCTCGTCCGCCGCCTCGGCGAGGCCCTGAAGGTTCTCGGCGTCGCGGCGCATCTGCGCCCTCTGCCGCTCGAGCGGCGAGTCGTCGGCGAGGTGGATGCCGCGGTCGGCCTTGGCGCGCTTCAGCGTGCCGCGCTGGTTGATCCGGTGCACCAGCTCCCACGCCGGGCGCAGCGATTTCACCTCGTCGCGGTGCTCGTACACCCGCCGAATCAGCGCGTTGACGCGCGGCTGGTCGTCGGCGTGCTCGATCATCTCGTCCACGATCGTCTTCGACTGCCGGCTGAGCTCGGCGATCTTCCACACCTCGGCGCGCACCTCGCGCAGGCGCGCGACCGCGTCGCGGATGCGCCGGGAGCGTTCCTCGTCCGAGCGCCGCGCGGGCTGCGCGAGCGCCACCGGCTCGCCGCCGCGGAACGGCTCGAGCGCCTCGGCCAGCGGCATCGCCAGCGTGTGCGCCTTGGCCACCCCGCCCTCGGTCGCGTCGATGACCGTCAGCCCACGCTCGCCGTCGGCCTGGAACTCGCGCTCGAAGTGCAGCCGGTAGGTCTGCATCTGCTCGTCGGTGAACACGGGTCGACCCAGGTGGTCGGCGGCGGTGATGAGCCTGGGGCCCATGCGCTTGATGCGCTGCCACTCGAGCGACTCGAGCGTGCAGAACGGGCCCAGCTCCGAGCCCCAGACATTGTGGATCGCCGCCCCGGGCCCGTAGTACTGCCCGTCGGTGAAGCCCAGGTCCTGCCCGACGAGCATGACCGGGTCGCAGCCGAGGTAGCGGGCGAGGTAGTAGGCCAGGTGCGCGACGGTCGCGCCCGGGCTGATCGTGCCGCGCTCCTTGGGGTCGCTGCCGAGCAGCTCGTCGAGGAACCCGTCGGCGGGACAGCGCAGTGCGCCGGGCCAGGCGTCGAGGATCGCCGCGTTGCCCTTGGCCTCGGCGACGAGCGTGACGCCCTCGACATCCGCCGGCGTCAGGCCCTCGTAGAACCGCGTGCTGATCTCGTGGTAGTCGAGCGCCGTGACGAAGTGCGGCCGGATGCCGCGCTCCAGCAGCGGCTTGAGCATCGTCTGCACCGCGACGAGCGCCACATTCTCGCGCACCCAGGGCTGCTCGAGCAGATGCAGGTTCCGCCGGACGCTCGGCCCCGCGCTGATCACGATGCCGGGACGCCCGCCGCACGCGCCCTGCAAAGGCTTGATGCCCTCGGCCGACACATAGTGATCCAGGTTCATCAGCTGGTTGCGGATCGTCACATCCGCCTGCGACAGCGTCGTCACCACGCTCGTGCGGATCGAACGCACGACATCGGCGAGGTTGGTCGCCAGCCGCCTGGGCCCCTCGCCCAGCCGCGGCCCGCTCGGCGGGTG
>DAIOTV010000089.1:1681-7399 GCA_036751825.1 Phycisphaerales bacterium | reverse complement strand
ACGGCAGCCCGCGCGCCGAGCCGATCAGGCCCTCGAGCGATGTCCCGCTGCCGTAGCCCGCCAGGTCGCTGAGCCGCACATACCAGATGCCCTGCTCCCCGGCCCGGTCCTCCCACCAGCGATCGATGACGCCGAGCAGCTCGGTCCGCTCCCGCTCCTGCATAACCAGCGACGCGTGGGTCCAGACCTCGTCGTACAGCTGCGTCACGCTCTCTTGAATCAGAGGGTGGTCCTCGGGGAAGTCCGCGGCCGCGCTGGAGTCGGCCAGCTTCTTCTGCAGCGTGATCTGCACCACCAGATTCAGCAAGGCGGTGCGGGGCGAGGGATCGATCACGATGTCGTAGATCGCGGTGGCTCCGTCGATCTTGAGCTGATGCGCCTTCTGGCGTAGCAGCGGATCGTCGCGGCGGCGCATGATGGTGTCCGATGCCTTCGCCAGCACCACCCGGTATCGATCGGCGAACGCGCGGTTGCGCTCGCGAAGCTCGAGCGGAGTCACCTGCCGGCTCTGCGGCATGTTCTGTACGCGATCGGGCGCCGGATCGGCCGGAAGCGGGGCCGCTTCGGTCTGCGCATTTCTCGCCGGGTCGGCCGCACCCCCGGTGCCGCGGCGAGCGCCCTGATCGGGCTGAACCGCCGCACAGCCGGCGATCAGCGGTGCCGCAGCCGGCGGCAAGGCCAGAAAGAGCGTGCGGCCAAGGAAACGGTGCCTCGAACGGGTCGGCATAGAGCGAAGGTCTTCCGGCATCCCACGAAAGGTCGATCCTATGGCAGCGGTCTCCACTGGGCCTTCGCCGCTCAAACGAAGCGGATGCTTCGGCGACGCGTCACGCGCGCACATTCAGGTGCATCGATGTTGTCAGACGACCGCCGGGCAACTCGCACAACGACGCCGCGCCGATGATGTTCGCGCCGATGACGCTCGCTTCGAGGCGATCAAGCATTGCTGTTCCGATTGCGGCTGCGCCGCGCTGCGCCCGCCGTTTATCGAGCTCAACGCTGTCATGTTCACGAGCTCCCTATGGGACGAGAACGCGGTCGCGGCGCTTCGAGAGCCACGCGACCGCGGCACGGAGTCAAGGGGCCGGTCGAGAGTCCTCCACACAGCTCGGCAAGCCCGTCCGCCGGGTCGAGCCGATCGAAGCGCCGGACACCCGCTTCCGTCGAGCTTTGCCCGGCTCGGACGCCGAACCGGAGCGTGCCGACTGGGAGATCTTCTGGGCGTCGATTCCCCTCCAGGTGCCCGAGCGGGCCCGTCCTTCGCGGGATGTAACAGTTGCGTCCTCTCGCCCGCGGCTGTAGGCTTATGCCGAGCCCCCCCGCGGATCCGTGCGCGGCGGCCGAGGCCCTCTGGAGTGCTTCCGCATGATGCTGTGCCGACTGTTCGCGATCCTTCTGGCCATGGGCAGCCTTGCCGCAGCCTCCGCCCAGCCCTCGCCGCCCACCTACGCCGGCGAGGTCTGCCTGAGCGGATCCACCGTCACCGTCTCCGTCACCGCCGATCCCACGGCCACGGCGATCCTCATCTACCCCACGCCGCCCGGCGGTGGGTATTTCATGACGAGCGACGGTTCGGGCACCTACACCGCCAGCTTCAGCGGGCTGTCGGCGGGCACCTCGTTCAGTTTCCGGCTTGTGGTGCAGGCGCCGGGGCAGTTTGAGTACTCCCCCCACACGGTCACGCTCCAGCCCGGCTGCACCGCCTTCGTCTCAGATGACGATGGCGGCGGCGATGACGGCGGCAGCGGGGGCCCGGGTACCAGCGGCCTGCCCCATCCGCGGGCGTTCGCCCACGATGTGGTCGACAGCAGCGGGGCATGGTCCGTCCGGCTTCAGACGGGCCCGCCAGCGTCGCCGCTGCCCGCGGTGAACGCGGCCGATCTGCGCTACCGCGTCAACGACGGCCCGATGCAGACGATCGCGATGCAGGGCGCGGGCGGGCTGGCCTGGGAGGCGATGCTGCCCGATGCGTCCGAGGGCGACCGCATCACCTACGGGTTCGTCAAGACCGTGGGCATCGAGCCGGTGGACACGGCCTGGTTCGAGCGCACGCTCGGCGAGGCCGCGCCGCCCACGCCGAGCGAGCCGATCGAGACCATCGCCGCCCTGCGCTTCCGCGATCGGCACGAGAACGAGTGGCGTTTCGACCACTACCCGTCGGGCTAGTACGTGGGCCGCACGTTCGACCTGCGGCTGACCGACCTCGGTGACCGGCTCGACATCGAGTTGACCACCGCGCCCGAGGTGCCCGTGAACGCGGTCGATATCAAGTGGTACAACCAGTCGGGCGAGGTCGGCTTCTGCGACCGGAACATCTCGGCGATCAGCCGTCGCATGGACGGCGGCAACGGGCTGTTCACTTCGACCATCGACAACCTCGTGCACGGCCAGCGCGTCGACATCGAGTTCACCCTGCTCGCGGGCCAGACCTACTACAGCGAGTTCATCTACTACTACATGGGCGACGGCCGGCTGCAGCGCGAGACGCAGCACCCGCTTGCGTTCGCCGCGGGCGACGCGTCGATCCCCGTGGTCACCGTCAAGCAGTTCGCCTTCAACCAGCACGCGCTGAATCTCGGGCCGACCGAGCTCGGCGCGTTCATGGAGGGCAAGGTGATCTTCGAGACCCGGTGGGACGACGGGCTGCTCTTCAACCCGCCCACCGCGTTCGACTGCAACGGTGGGCCCGTGGGCTTCGACATGGGCGCAAGCCCCGTCTTCGAGCCGGGCCTGCTCGGGCCGCTCTACACCAACAACTCGTGCATCGAGTGCCACATGCTCGACGGCCGGGGCCGGGCTCCTACCTGGAACACCGATCCGCTCGACGACTACGTGGTCCGCGTCAGCATCCCCGGCTCGCCCGGCAGCGCGCCGCAGCCGCACCCGATGTACGGCGTGCAGCTCGACAGCAGGGCCACGCCCGGCGCCACGCCCGAGGGCCAGGCGCGGATCAATTGGGAGTACGTCACCGGCACCTTTGATGACGGCACGCCCTACGAGCTCCGCCGGCCGCGCTTCGAGTTCAGCGACCTTCGCTACGGGGCGTTCGGAACCAACATCCCGGGCAGCTCGTCCGCCAGCCCGGTGGGCGATCCCTACGCGGGCGAGGCCGAGGTCTCGGTGCGCATCGCGCCCAAGCTCATCGGCCTCGGGCTGCTCGAGGCCGTTGACGAGGCGGAGATCCTCGCCTGGGCCGACGAATTCGACAGCGACGGCGACGGCATCTCGGGCCGGCCCAACATGGTGACCGACCGCGAAACGGGCCAGACCGTGCTCGGCCGCTTCGGCTGGAAGGCCGGCGAGGCGAACCTTGCGCAGCAGACCTCGTCCGCGTTCGCGCACGACATGGGCATGTCCACCGGGCTCGTTCAGAACGGGCCGGTCGAGGTCAGCGCGGCCGCGGTGGACTCGATGGTGTCGTACCTGCGCGGCCTGGCCGTGCCGCCGCGCGAGAACTACCGCGACCCGGTCGCGATCCGGGGCAAGGACCTCTTCGAGGTTGCGGGCTGCATGGACTGCCACCGCCCGACGATGCGCACCGCGTCCGACGCCGACTTTGCGCCCTACCGCGACCTGGTCATCCAGCCCTTCACCGACATGCTGCTGCACGACATGGGCGAGGGCCTGGCCGACAACCGGCCCGAGTACCGGGCCACCGGCCGCGAGTGGCGCACCGCGCCGCTCTGGGGCGTGGGCTACGTGGGCCACGTGCTGGGCGTGCCGACGGATCCGTTCGATCCCAACGGCAACCCGGCGGAGCCGAACTACCTGCACGACGGCCGGGCCCGGTCGCTCATGGAGGCGATCCTGTGGCACGGCGGCGAGGCCGAGTCGGCGCGCAACGCCGTGCTCGCGATGGACGCGTCCGAACGCGAGGCGCTGATCGCGTACGTCTCGTTCCCGTTCGTCGATCCGGTCACCACACCCGCGACGCCCGAGTGCGTGGCCGACGCCAACGGCGACGGTCAGCTCTCACCCGCCGACTTCAACGCCTGGGCGCTGGCGTACGCCAACGGCCAGCCGGCGTGCGACCAGAACGGCGACGGCGCCTGCACCCCCGCCGACTTCAACGCGTGGGTGCTGAACTACACCGCCGGCTGTCCGTGAACGGGGAGCGCGGGCCGGTTCAGCGGGTGAGCCCGGCCCGTGCCGCGGACCTGTGAAGGCGAGCCCAATCACCCATCTCCGATGGGTGGTGAGCGTCTCGGCCCTTCGACGGACGAAAGCACCACCCATCCGAGATGGGTGGTGGCACCAGCCTCCCGGTTGCTTTCGGAGGCAGCGTGCCGCGCGAAGCGATTCAACCCGCGGGCGTTTCGCCCTCGGGCGTGTCCAGGGGCGAGAGCAGCACGCGGTCGATGCGGCGACCGTCCATGTCTGCAACCTCGAATCTGTAGCCGGCCGCATCGAGCGTCTCGCCGATCACCGGGAGGTGGCCGAGTTGCGCGAGAAGGAAGCCGCCGACCGTCTCGTAGTCTGCTGCGTTGCCGGGCAGTTCCGCGCCGATGATCTCCTTCAGACGCGACGCCGAGAGGGATCCGTCGAGAGACCACGATCCGTCCGCCCTCTCGATGACGGCGGGGTTGTGCCGATCCTCGGGCACGGTGCGGCCCAGGATGGCTCCGACGATGTCGCTCGCGGTGACGAGCCCCTCGAGCCCGCCGTACTCGTCGACCACGATCGCCAGGCGCTGGCCGGTGTCGCGGAACCGGTCGAGCAGCTTCAGGACGGGCATGGTCTCGGGAACAAAGAGCGGCGTTCGTGCAAGGGTGCGCAGGTCCGGGAGCCGTCCGAGCATCGTCGACCGGAGGACATCTTTGACGTGCACGATGCCGATCACATCGTCGAGGCCGCCGTCGCACACCGGGAAGTGCGAGTGGATGGCGGTGGCGACCGCGATGCGGACCCGCTCGGGGCTCGCGTTCACATCGAGAAACTCGATCTCGGGCCGCGGCACCATCAGGGACCGAACCCGCAGGTCGCCGGCGTCGAAGAGCCGGGCGACGATCCGCTGCTCCTGCTCTTGCAGCGCGCCGGATTCGGCGGCCTGCTCGACCATGCCCAGGATGTCGTCCTCGGTGACGGCGTGCTCCTCTCGAAGCTTCGCGCTGAAGGGGCGGAGAAGGACGTCCGTGGAAACCGAGAGAAACCAGACCAGCGGTGACGCCAGACCCGACAGAATCCGCATGGGTGGCGCCACGACGCGCGCGACCGCTTCCGGCATCGCCATGCCGACCCGTTTGGGCACCAGCTCGCCGACGATCAGCGAGAGATAGGTGATCAAGCCGACAACCACAATCGTTGACAGCGTGCCGGCCCACAGCGGTGCCATGCCTCGCGACACGAGCGCCGCCGCCGCGTCGTCGGCGATGGCCGCCTCGCCGAACGCGCCCGCGAGGATCCCGATGAGCGTGATGCCGATCTGCACGGTGGAAAGGAAGCGGTTGGGGTGTTGCCGGAGCGCCAGCGCGGCCGCAGCGCCGCCCTTTCCTGCCTTCGCCGCGGCCTCCAGCCGGGAGCGCCGAGCGGTGACCATCGCGATCTCGGACATCGCGAGGACGCCGTTCATGACGATGAGCATTACCAGAACGATCAACGCGAGAAGCATCATCCATCATTGTACGGTGACGGCGATGCCGGTCTGGCGGATCGTCCTGCCCTCGTCCCACTGACCAGGCACGTTGAGGCGACGGCGCCTGCACCCCCGCCGACTTCAAC
>DAIOTV010000089.1:0-1671 GCA_036751825.1 Phycisphaerales bacterium | reverse complement strand
AACGCGTGGGTGCTGAACTACACCGCCGGCTGTCCGTGAACGGTTGACACCAGCGGGCGTCCGCCGGCCCGCCGACCCATGCGTATATTTCCCCGGTCTGAAGACACCACGACCAGACGGGGGAAGCGAATGAACTTGTGGGACCAGTTGAACAGCTTGGGTGACCGCGCCGTTGATCTCGTTGGCAACATCGCCACCGAGGAGGCGACCAAGACCGCCCTTGTTATGCCCTTTCTCCAAACTCTTGGCTATGACGTCTTCAACCCGTCTGAAGTCATCCCCGAGTTCACCGCCGACGTCGGCATCAAGAAGGGAGAGAAGGTCGACTATGCCATCTGCCGCGACGGCGAGCCGACGATCTTGATCGAGTGCAAGCCGCACGGTGCGCTGCTCGACAGCTACTCTGGGCAGCTCTACCGGTACTTCAGCGTAACGAAAGCTCGCATCGCGATCCTGACGGATGGCCTTGTTTACCGCATTTACTCCGATCTGGCCGAGCCGAACAAGCTCGACGAAGCTCCGTTCCTGACCGTATCGTTGGCGGCTCTCAAGCGGGAGGCCGTTGCTCAGCTTGAGAAGATCGCCAAGCACTCGTTCGATCTGGACACGGTGCTGCAATCTGCTGAGGCCCTTCGGTACCAGAACCAGCTGATGGCCCGGTTTGCGGCCGAGATCGATGAGCCTAGCGAAGCGTTCGTGAAGGTGCTCGCCGATCCGGTGTACGAAGGCCGCTTCACCGCAGCCACGATGGAGAAGTTCAGGGGGTTGGTCCTGACCTCGATTCGCGCGTACATCTCGGACGCCGTGGATCGCCGACTGCGGTCCGCGCTCGAGAAAAACGCCGAGGCTGAGCAGCAAGCCAAGGTCGAGGCAGAGTCCGTTGCCGAGGAGCCGGAGATCGTCACGACCGCCGAGGAGCTTCAGGGTCTCTACATTGTCCGGGCCATCTTGGGCGACATGATCCCGTCGGCCCGCATCTCGCCCCGCGATGTTCGCAGCTACTTCGGCATACTCCTCGACGACAACAATCGCAAACCGATCTGCCGGCTCTGGTTCAATGGCAACAAGAAGTACCTCGGCGTGTTCGACGCAACCAAGCGCGAAGTCCGGATCGAGGTATCCGGCCCCGACGACCTGTTCTCGCACGCGGCAAAGATCCGTGAGTCTCTGTCGCATGTGCTGAACTAGCCAGCGGGTGCCTGTTCTCGCCGACGTGGGGTACGGGTCGGCGGCTGCAAGGAATGCAGTAGCCGGCTCAACGCGAGCACGTTGGCACACCGTCTTGCGATGGCCTCGCATCGTCCGGTGCCGGTTTGAGGGATCTGCAGCCCGCCGCACGGCCGCGCTGTCTCGCCCCCGAACGGCGCTGCGCCGCTCCTCGACGGCGCTGCGCCGCCCCCGAAAGACTCTGCCTCGCCCCCGGACGGCGCTGCCTCGCCGCCGGACGGCTCAAGCTCGCCCGCGGACGACGCTGGCTCGCCCTTGAATGGATCAAGCTCGGCCTTGCGCTCTCCAAGCTCGCCCTTGGACGACCCCTCGGAGGCCGTATGGGACGCGTCCTCGGCGTATGGGGACACGTCACAGGCCGCGCATCCCGCATAGGCCGCGGCGCTGTCCACCCGGCTCCGGGTGTTCCGCGCGGTCGCGGTTGGCCGCGTGCACGCCCCTGCC
>DAIOTV010000088.1:0-7686 GCA_036751825.1 Phycisphaerales bacterium | reverse complement strand
CGCGCGCCGATCTTCTCGGGCCAGATCGACGGCACCGGCCCGCGCTACTGCCCTTCCATCGAAGACAAGGTCCACCGCTTCGACCGCGACCAGCACGGCGTCTTCCTCGAACCCGAAAGCCACAGGCTGACCTCCGTCTACTGCAACGGCATCTCCAGCAGCCTGCCGCGTGATGTCCAGACAAAGATCGTCCGCGGCATGCCCGGCTGCGAGAACGCCGAGATCCTCCGCTTCGGCTACGCCGTCGAGTACGACTCCGTCCTGCCCCACCAGATCCTCGCCACCGGCATGACCAAGCGCTTCGAGGGGCTCTTTCTCGCCGGCCAGATCAACGGCACAAGCGGGTACGAGGAAGCCGCCGCCCAGGGCGTCGTCGCGGGCGTAAACGCCGTGCGCTTCGCCGAGGGCCAGGGCGAGTGGGTGCTCGGCCGCGATCAGGCGTACATCGGCGTGCTGATGGACGATCTGGTGACCAAGACACCGCTGGAGCCCTACCGCATGTTCACAAGCCGGGCCGAGCACCGGCTGCTGCTCCGAGCCGACAACAGCGCCGACCGGCTCACCCCCGTGGCGCACGAGCTCCGCCTGCTCACCGGAACGCTCGGCGCGCAACGCCGCGAGCTGTTCCGCGCGCGATCGGAGGCGATGGCCGAGCTCAACCGCGTCGTCGACAACGCGCGGATCGAGGGCGAGCCGCTGACGCGCCGCCTCAAACGCCCCGAGTTCACCGAAGCCGACTTCGCGCGGGCGGTGGGCCAGAGCTTGCCCTCGGGTGTGCGCCGGACGGTCTTCGCCGAGCGCAAATACGCCGACTACGTCGTGCGGCAGCACAACCAGATCCGCCGCCAGCGCGAGATGGAGCGGAAGCCGATGCCCAGGCTCGACTTCGCCGCGGTCAAGGGCCTGCGCGCCGAGGCCGCGCAGGCGCTCACGCGCTTCTCGCCCGCGACCTTCGGCCAGGCCGGCCGGCTCGAGGGCGTCACGCCCGCCGACCTTTCGCTGATCGCCGTGCACGCCAAACGCCGATCCGATGAGGGGTCTGGGGGGTCCGAAGGGGCCGGAACGCCCGCCGACGAGGGATCCGCCGCATGACGCTCACGCTCGCCGCCGCAGGCAACACGCAGGTCATGGTCGATCTGCTCCTGATCCTCGCGGCCGCGGCGACCGTCAGCCTGATCTGCCGCCGGCTCAAAATCGCCGCCATCGCCGGCTACCTGATCGCGGGCGCGATCTTCGGCCCAAACGCCGTCGGCCTGATCGGCGACTCCGAGAGCATCGCCTCGATCAGCCAGATCGCCATCATCCTCCTCATGTTCGGCATCGGCCTCAACCTCGACCCGAACGACCTCAGGCGAGGCCTTCTCCCCACCCTCCTCATCGGGTTCGTCTCCACCTTCGTTGTCATCGCCTCCGGTACCCCGATCGCCGCGCTCTTCGGGCTCGGCATCCCAGCCGCCATCGCGGTCGCCGGCGCCGTCGCCAACAGCTCAACTGCCGTTGTGCTCCGCACCCTCCAGCAGCGACGCATGCTGCGACGCGTGCACGGCCAGATCGCCTTCGGCACGCTCCTCGCCCAGGACATGGTCGTCATCGTCGTCATCGCCATGATCCCCGTCCTCGGCGGCCTCGCCGGCACCGACGCCGGAGCCGCACCCTTTGATCTCGTTGCGATGCTCGGCAAGTCCGCCCTGGTCATCGGCGCGATTTCGCTCCTGGTCGTCTTCGGACGCACCCTTCTGCCCAAGCTCGTCGCCGAAGCCGCCAGAGAAGCCGGCTCCGAGCTGCTGCTCGTGCTCGCCGCCGCCATCGGCCTCGGCGCTGCCGTTCTGACCACCGCCCTCGATCTCAGCCCCGCGCTCGGCGCCTTCCTCGCCGGCTTCCTGCTCGCGGGCACGCCCGTCCGCTTCCAGCTCGCGGGCCAGATCGGCCCCATGCGCGATTTGTTCATGGCCGTCTTTTTCACCGCCGTCGGCCTGACGCTCAACATCGGCGAGGCCTTCGAACTCTGGTGGGTCGTGCTGCTCGCGCTGCTCGCCGTCGTGACCATCAAGTCCGTCGTCATCGCGGCGACCGCGTGGGTCTTCGGCGCCTCACCGTCGATGGCCGCCATCGCCGGGATCAACCTCTGCCAGTCCAGCGAGTTCACCCTCGTCATCCTCGGCGTCGCGGCCGCGTCCGGGCTCTTCGCCGAACAGACGGCCACCGTCGAGACCGTCCTCATCGCCGTTGTCTTCCTCTCGCTCTTCATCACCCCCGGCATCATGACGCACTCCGAACGCATCGGCCGGCGGCTCGGCGACTGGCCCCAGGCCCCGTGGTTCAAGGCCGCCGCCCTCGGGCGCACCCAGCAAGACGACGCGGGCGACCAGGCCTACCGGGTCGTCATCGCCGGGTTCGGCCCCGTCGGCCGAGCCCTCGTCGAACGATTCCTCGCCAAGGGCGTTCAAGTCTCGGTCATCGAGCTCAACCGCAAGACCGTCGAGAGGCAGACCGGCCTCGGCCGGCACATCGTCTACGGCGACGCCACCAACCCCGATGTGCTCGAGTCCGCCGGCGTCTCGGTCGCCGACGCCGTCGTGCTGACGATCCCCGATGACGACGCGATGCTCCGCGCCTGCAAGGTCATCCGCACCATGAACCGGACCGCCTTCATCGCCGCCCGGACGAACTACCTCTCCAAGGCGTTCCTCGCCAAAGAACTCGGCGCGAACCATGTGACCGTCGAAGAGATCGCCACCGCCGAGGCCATGGCCGAGCAGGTGCTGGCGTGCTTCGATCTCTCGCAGCTCCCCCCGGGCGGCGTACACGCCGCCGAGCCGGTCAGTCCGGCATCGAGTTGAGCTCGTCCCGCAAGATCGCCGCCAGCCGGTAGTTCTCCTGCTTGACCGCGTCGTCCAGCCGCTTGCGGAGCTCGGCCTTCTGGCTCACGGGCAGCTTGGGCATGAGCGCCTGCTTCATGCCCTGGAGCACCTGCACCTCGGTCGACCGGTCGAACAGGTCCGTGTGCCCGATCGTCTCAAAGTGACGCCGCAGCGCCTCGATGCCCTCGTCGATCGCCGCCACCGCGGCCTTGGGCTCGTTGTCGCGGAGCGCCAGGCTCGCCAGGGCCCGCGCCCGCATCATCGTCACATGGGCCCGCGTGGGCGCCACCGATCCGCGGTCGTCCTCCGACTCCGCGAACTTCTCGATGATGTCGAGCACCCGCAGGTTCCGCGTCGTGTCCCGGACCACCCGCTCGAAGTCCTCCAGGGCCAGCAGCGCGAGGTACCGGTGGTAGTACTGGATCGCCTCGTCCCGCAGCAGGGCGACCTGCTGGCTCGTCAGCCGGGCCTCCGCGTCGTCGGAACGCCTGGGCGGGGGCAGTGGGGCCGACGGCTCGTCGGGCTCGCCGTCCTCGTCGGCTTCGTCGGCTTCGCCGGCCGGCCCGTCGCGCCGGTCGCCCCGGTCGCCGTGTGGGGCGTCGAACGAACCGTCGATCTGGGCCTCCACCAGGTCCAGCAGGCTCTCGAAGCCCTCGGGCTGGTGCCCGTCGGGCCGCCCGTCGAGGTGCATCTGGAGGATGCCGAGGTCGAGCCGGACCTGGATCCGCTTCTCGCCGTCGGCCCGTTCAACGAGGCGGACATTGATCCGCCCCGGCTCGTAGGGCCAATCGTCGAGCAGCTGGCTGATGTCGGTCGTCATCGGATCCGGCTCCCTCCGGAGCTCCGCTGGTCGGGAGCGCCACAGCACGCTGCGAACTGTACGCACGCCCCGGTTGACCCCCGAGCTCGGCCGGTCGGATTTCGGACCCCACTGATCGGACCCACGAGTAGCTTTATCGGCCGGTGAAGTTTGCCGCCGAAACCGCTTTTTCGTGGCAGACCGACCATGCTGGCTGCTAAACTCGCTCAGCGGTTTGGTGCCTTGATTCCAGCTCAGCCCGTCAGTCTTCGGGGACGATGCAACCCCCGGCTGGCGCGGTGCGCATAGCTGGAGTGTCAAGGCCGACATCTCCGGCGGACCGCGAATCCGGCCGGGGGGAGAAGGGTCACGGTCCCGTGCAGGGGACCATGGCGGAAGGTGGGATTTGTGGAACGAGCTATCGGTACAGCCCGATCGGGGCGTGGTGCGGTGCAGTCTGAACTGCAGCTGTATCTCAAAGCTATCGCCAAGACGCCGTTGCTGACCGCCGAGCAGGAGCGAGAGCTCGGCTGGCGCATCATCAACGACAACTGCCCGGAGGCTCGCGATCACATGATCCGCGCCAACCTCCGGCTGGTCGTGGCGATCGCAAAGAACTACGCCAACCGCGGCCTGCCGCTTGCCGATCTCATCGAAGAGGGCAATGTGGGCCTGATGCGTGCCGTCGAGGGCTTCGACCCCTCCCAGGGCGCACGCTTCAGCACCTACGGCTCGTGGTGGATCAAGCAGGCCATCAAGCGGGCGCTCATGAACGCCACCCAGCCCATCCATGTGCCCGCGTACATGGTCGAGCTGATCGCCAAATGGAAGGCCCACAGCCGAAAGCTCGAGGCGGAGCTGGGCTACCCGCCCGGCATCGAAGACCTCGCCAAGGCCATGGACCTGCCGATCAAGAAGGCCAAGATCATCAAACGCGCCATCCGCGCGTTCCAGACCTCCAATCAGCAGCCGATGGGCGAAGACGGCGACCTCTCAAGCTTCGCCGAAATGATCTCGGACCACCGCGCCGGCTCGCCCGCCGACGCCACACTGCGATCCGAAGAGATCGGCATCCTCCGCCAGCTGCTCGAAACCATCGACGAGCGCGAGGCCGAGATCCTCTCGCTCCGCTTCGGTCTCGACGGGCAGGAGCCCATGACGCTCAAGGAGATCGCCGCCGCCGTCGGGCTCAGCCGCGAGCGCGTCCGGCAGATCGTCGAGGAGACCCTCGCCCGGCTGCACGGCCAGATGCTGGGCGAGCAGCGCGGCCAGGCCGCCGACCCGCCGCAGACCGGCGGCCCGTCGCTCAGGCTCGCGCCCGCCTGAACCGTTCGCCGCCATCGCCCCCTAGTATCGCGCTCGCGGACGAACCGTTCGGCCCGCGACCTCACGCGATGGCACACGGGGGTTTGCACCATGTTCCTTCCCGCACGCGCGGCCGCGGTGGCGATCACGATCGCGGCAACCCTCGTCGCCGCCTCGGCGGCCGCCGACCGCTTCGTCGACGCCGTCAACGCCGCCTACGCACGCCTCGATGACAGCCGCCGCAGCGAGCTCGTCCTGCTGCCCGCCCTCATCGACATGCAACCCCCCCCCGAGCTGCTGCGCCAACGCGCCGACCGCGCCGCACTCATGCTCACCACCAGCCCCGCCTGGCCGGCGGTCGAGGCATGGGCCACCGCCGAGCCACAGCAGGCCGTGCTCCAAGCCATCGCCGCCGTAACCGAAGAAACCAACCCGCAGCGGGCGATGCAGTTTGCCCTGCCCTACGGCATCAACGGCGTGCCGACAGACTTCATCCGCGCCGGCGTCCACGCCGAGCTCGGCGACCCGCCAACGCTCGCGTCCGCGCAGCTCGGCTACATGGAACGATTCCACTGGATCAAGCTCCTGGTCGACATCGAGACCACCCGCCTCGTCGAGGCAGGCCAGGCCGAAGACGCCATCAACATGAACCTCGATCTCGCCGCGTTCGCCCGGCAGATCGCCGAGCGCCAGCTCGGCGCCGAGGTCGAGTGGGCCTACGAGACCATCGCGAGCACCATGCGCCGCGTCCGCGACGCGGCCTATGTGGATTCGAAAGGCAGCCGCACGCTCGGCGCCCAGTTCCTGACCGACATCGTCGCATCGATCGATGTCGATCGCGGGCTGTACCGCATCGAACGCCTGCGCATGCCCGAGGGCGACAAGCAGGCCGCCCTCCAACTCGTCGAACGAGTCTTCGACCGCGCCGGCAGGCCCGACCCCGCCGTCTTCCCCTCGGCCATGGCCGAGATGGCCGCCACCGGACGACCCCTCCGCCTCTTCGGCGAGGCCGGCCGGTGGGCCCAGCGCGTCGACTCCCACGCCGGGCAGGCCCAGACCCGCCAGACGATCGAGGGCGTCTACAACGACTGGAACACGCGGTGGAGCTCCGATCCGTACGACCCCATTCAGCGCACCACCTCCGCCTACCGCGGCCTCCAGAGCCGATCCGAAGACTTCTCGCTCATCACCCAGACCGTGCCCGACCTCGGCCGGCTGCTCGACCTCCGCAAGGGCGTGCAGGCCGAGACCGTCGGCACCCGCGTCGCGCTCGCCGCCCAGGCGCTCAACCTCGCCACCGGCACCAAGGCCTCCTCGCTCGCGCTGCTCAGGCCACGCTACATCGATAACCTCGGCGTCGACCCCTTCAACCCCAACACCGCCCTCGGCAACCGACCCGAGCTCCTCTACTTCGTGCCCGAACGCGACAACGTGCGCGGCGAACGCCACCGCATGAACGTCATCCCCCGCCTGCGCACCAACTTCAGCGTCACGCTGACGAGCGACGACTTCGTTGTCTACTCCCCCGGCGGCAACGGCGCCGACGACCGGGCGCTCAATGTCTCGGATAATCCGTCCGCGGCCATCGGCGACTACCTCGTCTGGCCCCCCGTCCTCAGCCTCACCCGAGAGCACCTCCGCCAAACCGGGGCCTCCGAGTAGCCCACGCGGGGAACAGCGCCGCCCCCAGACCCGTTCTCCGCTTCACACGCGACCCGCACCACGGATCCCGCTCAGCCCCGAAGGATCGATCGCCCATGGCCGACACCGCTCGCAAGCTCGTCATCATCGGCTCCGGCCCGGCCGGCTGGACCGCCGCCATCTACGCCGCCCGCGCACAGCTCGACCCGGTCGTGTTCGTCGGCGTGCCCAAGCAGAACCCCGGGCCAGTCCTGCCGGGCGGACAGCTCATGCTCACCACCGATGTCGAGAACTACCCAGGCTTCCCCGAGGGCGTCACCGGCCCCGAGATGATGGACCTCTTCCGACGCCAGGCCGAACGCTTCGGCACCCAGGTCGTCGGCCGCGACATCGCCGAGGTCCGCTTCCACCCCGATCCCAACACCCCCCACGAGCTCGTCACCGACAAAGGCGAGCTCATCCGCGCACACGCCGTCATCATCTCGACCGGCGCCACCGCCAACTGGCTGGGCCTCGACAACGAGCTCCGGCTCGCCCAGAGCGGTGGGGGAGTCTCCGCCTGCGCCGTCTGCGACGGCGCCATGCCCCAGTTCCGCAACAAGCCCCTCGCCGTCGTCGGCGGCGGCGACACCGCCATGGAAGAAGCCACCTTCCTCACCAAGTTCGCCAGCATGGTCCATGTCATCCACCGACGCGATCGCCTCCGCGCAAGCAAGGTCATGCAGGAGCGGTTCCTCTCAAAGCCAAACGCCACCGTCGAATGGAACAAGGTCGTCGTCGACGTCATCGGCGAGAAGACGATCGAAGCCGTCGAGCTCGAAGACACCCTGACCGGCGAACGCTCCCGACTGCCCGTCGCGGGCCTGTTCGTCGCCATCGGCCACACGCCCGCCGTCGACTTCCTCCAGGGCTCGGGCCTCGAGTTCGAGAGCGACGGCTACCTGAGCCTCAAAACCCGCGGCAGCGCGACCAACATCGCCGGCGTCTTCGCCGCGGGCGATGTCGCCGACGCCCGGTACAGGCAGGCGGTGACCGCGGCCGGCATGGGCTGCCAGGCCGCGCTCGACGCCGAACACTGGC
>DAIOTV010000087.1:0-7966 GCA_036751825.1 Phycisphaerales bacterium | reverse complement strand
CAGCACGACGAACATCATCACGCCGATGATGAGCTACTTCGGGCTGATCCTGGCGGTGGCAACGCGGTACAAGCGGGACCTGGGCATCGGCACGATGCTGGCGACGATGCTGCCGTATTCGGTCGCGCTGCTCATCGGCTGGACGGCGCTGTTCTACCTCTGGGTGTTCGCCCTGGGGCTGCCGGTCGGCCCCGACGCGCCGACGACCTATCCGGCGCCCTGATCGAGCCTGATCGAGCCCGGCGTTGTCCGGCGCGGTACCCTCCGGCCCATGGACCTTGCAGGCCGCGCAGCACAGGCACTCGGCACCGCGCAGCGGGCGCGCACGGTCGCCACCGCGCTGGTCCGCTTCGGGTTCGGCGAGTTTCTGACCCAGACCACGCTCGACAAGGTCATCAAGGGCGTGACCGGCGTCGATGTCGCGCCCGAGGCGGCCGACCAGCCCATGCCCGTGCGCGTGCGGCTGCTGCTCGAGGATCTCGGGCCGACCTTCATCAAGGCCGGGCAGATCCTGTCGACCCGCCCCGACCTGATCCCGCCGGAATGGGCCCTGGAGTTCAAGAAGCTCCAGAGCGACATCCCGCCCGCGCCCTGGGAGGGCGAAGAGGGTGTCAAGGCCCGGCTCGAGATCGAGTACGGCATGCCGATCGACGAGGCCTTCGCCTCCGTCGAGCCCCGGGCCTTCGCCGCCGCCAGCATGGCCCAGGTGCACCGCGCGACGACCCACAAGGGCGAGGCCGTGGTGCTCAAGGTGCTGCGCCCCGGCATCCGGTCGGTGATCCGCGCCGACCTCGAGCTGATGGAATGGCTCGCTCGGCTCACACGCAGCCACTTCGAGAACTTCGGCTTCGACGCCGACGCCGTCGTCGCCGAGTTCGCCCGCCAGCTCGAGCGCGAGACCGACCTCGAGCTCGAGGCGCGCAATGTCGTGCGCATGGCGCAGGACTTCGAGTCGGTGGCGGGCGTCGGCTTCCCGCGCGTGTTCCACGATCTGACCCGCCGGGGCGTGCTCGCGCTCGAAGAGGTCCGGGGCACGGTGCTCAGCAACATCGACTACGCGTCGATGCCCGACGACGAGCGGACCGTCATCGCCAAGCACGCCGCCGAGGCCGTCTTCAAGCAGTGCCTCGAGATCGGCTTCTTCCACGCCGACCCGCACCCGGGCAACATGTTCGTCGTGCGGCGGGAAGCGCACGACACCGGCGACGCGGGCGATGGCGACGCCGAGCCCGCCGTCGCGCTCGTCTTCATCGACTGCGGCATGACCGGGCTGATCGACCCCGGCACCATGCGCCAGCTCGCGCAGCTCGTGCACGGCACCGTCGACGGCGACCTCGACCGCGTCGTCCGCACCGCGCTCGCCCTCGGCGGGGGCGACCCGACCCTCGCCGACGACCGCGGCTTCCGCACCGATGTCTACCACTTCATCGACAACTTCAAGGGCGGCACGCTCGAGAGCCTCCGCATGGGCACGCTGCTCGACGAGTTCTTCACCGTGCTCCGCACCCACAAGCTGCAGTGCCCAGCCGACATCGTCTATCTCATCAAGGCCATCACCACCATCGAGGGCGTCGCCGAGGAGCTCGCGCCCGAATTCGATCTGGTGTCGTATGTGAAGCCCTATGTCGAGCGGCTCATCAAGCAGCGCTACAGCCTGTCGGCGCTCAAGGAGCGCTTCCAGGGGGCGGCGATCGCCTACGCCGATCTCGTCGAAGAGCTGCCGGGCGAGGTGACGGACCTGCTGACGCGCGTCAAGCGCAACCAGGTCTCGCTCAACCTCGAGCACAAGGGCCTCGAACGGCTCACCAGCGAGATCGAGCAGGCCAGCATGAACATCAGCTGGTCGCTCGTGCTGGCGGCGTTCATCGTCGGTGCCGCGCTGCTCGTGCTCGCCGACAGCCTCGACCGCAGCACGGGCATCCTGGCCTGGCTCGCGGGCGTGCTGTTCATCGGCGCGGTCGTGCTGGCCCTCGGGCGGCTGGTCTGGGCCAGGTTCTTCGGCAAGGGCTGACGCGCCGTCGCGCGTACGCACGAACACGCGATCCGCCTCACCCGCGCGAGGGGCCCGTCCGTGAAGTGAGCCCGCTAGTTCTTGGGCGGGTTGAGCTTGCCGCCCGCGTCGCTGAGCATCTTGCCCACCGCGCTGAACAGCGAGCCCGTCGCCTGCCGGGCGGCCTTGGCCGCGGCCTGCGCGGACTCGCCCGCCAGGCCCAGCGGGTTGCCCATCGCCGCCGACGCCGCGTCATCCAACGCCGGCCGAACGCCCGCGATCGTGCGCTCCGCGTGCGCCCGCAGGTTCGTCATCTGCTCGTTGGCCTGACCCACGGCCGTCTTCGAGTGCGTCTCGACCGTCTCGACGAACAGCTGGCCGAGCGCCCGGAAGTCGTCGGCGATGCGCTTCAGGTCGTCGGTCGCGTAGGCCTTGCCCGAGCTGGCGGATTCTTCGACCGCGAGCCTGGTGGCGTTCGCCGTGCGCTGCAGCCCCTCGCCCAGCCCGTCGATCACCTGCCGGAGCGTCGACGCGGCGTGATCGGGCGCGGCGCCCTGCACGGCCGTCGCCGCCCCGTCGATCGCCGCCGACACCATCGAGGTCAGCCGCTGGCGGCCCTCGGCTCCGGCATCGCCCAGCGACTGCGCCGCCGACTCGATGACCTCCTGGACGCGCTGCGTCACGTTCTCGCCCTCGTCGGCGATCGCGTGGATCTTCTGGCGGACATCGTCGGTGTTCATCGCGTACCTTTCTTCTGCGGGTTCTTGGTCAATCGTAGCGGCCGGTTTCAGCGTGATCGGGCCCGCCCCACCGCCTCGCGCCACGCGCCCAGGCGCTCCGCCGCCTCCGTGTCGGGCATCCGAGGCTCAAAACGCCGATCCTCGGCCCACAGGCCGGCCAGGGCGTCCGTGTCGCGCCACACGCCCACGCCCAGCCCGGCGAAGAACGCAGCCCCCAGCGCCGTTGTTTCCGTGTTCGTCGGCCGAACCACCGGGATCCGCAGCACATCGGCCTGGAACTGCATCAGCAGGTCGTTCACCGCGGCCCCGCCGTCGACGCGCAGCTCGGTCATCGGCGTCGTCGCGTCGGCGTTCATCGTCTCGACGAGATCGGCGACCTGGAAGGCGATGCCCTCGAGCGCGGCCCGCGCGAGGTGCGCAGCCGTCGTCCCGCGCGTGATGCCCGCGATCAGCCCCCGCGCGTGCGGGTCCCAGTGCGGCGCGCCCAGGCCCGCCAGCGCCGGAACGAGCGTCACGCCCCCCGCGTCCGGCACGCTCGCGGCGAGGGCGGCGATGTCCTCAGACCGACGGATGATCCCCAGCCCGTCGCGCAGCCACTGCACGATCGCGCCGCCGACGAACACGCCGCCTTCGAGCGCATAGGTCGTCGCGCCGCCCATGCGCCACGCGATCGTCGACAGCAGCCGGTGCTCGCTGGCGCGCCGGGTCGCGCCGGTGTTCATCAGCAGGAAGCAGCCCGTGCCGTAGGTGTTCTTGGCCGTGCCGGGCGCCAGACAGAGCTGGCCCATCGTCGCGGCCTGCTGATCGCCCGCCAGCCCCGCGATGGGCACGCCCCGGATGCCGATGTCCGCCGACACCTCGCCCAGGACGCCGCTGGTGGGCACGACCTCGGGCAGCATGGCCACGGGCACGCCGAGCGCGGCGCACAGATCGGCGTCCCACGCGCCGGTGTCGACATTGAACAGCAGCGTGCGCGACGCGTTCGACGCATCGGTCACGAACCGCTGCCCGCCCGTCAGCTTCCACACGAGCCACGAATCGACGGTGCCGAAGCAGATCTCGCCGGCCTCGGCCCGCTCGCGCAGGCCCGGAGTGTGATCGAGCAGCCAGCGCACCTTGGTGCCGCTGAAGTACGCGTCGAGCAGCAGGCCCGTGCGATCGGTGAACATCGCTTCGAGCCCACCGGTGCGCAGCTGCTCGCACAGCTCGGCCGTGCGCCGGTCCTGCCAGACGATGGCGTTCGCGACGGGCGCGCCGGTCCGGCGATCCCACAGCACGGCGGTCTCGCGCTGGTTCGTGATGCCGACCGCGGCCAGATCGTTCGCCCGCAGCCGGGCCCGCGTCATCGCCTCGGTGATCACGCTCGCCTGGGTCGACCAGATCTCCTCGGCGTCGTGCTCGACCCAGCCGGGCCGGGGATAGATCTGCGTGAACTCCCGCTGCGCAGACGCGACAACACCGGCCGACGCGTCGACGATCATCGCCCGGCAGCTGGTGGTTCCCTGGTCGATCGCGAGGATGTGTGCCACGCGCAGAGTCTACAGCCGCAGCCCGCGGGGCACGACGAGGCGCTCGAGGCCGTCGAAGGCGAGCTGCACGATGACGGCGAGCCCGGCCGCGGGCAGCGCGCCCTCGAGGATGAGCGCGAAGTTGTTCTGCGTGATGCCCGTGAATATCGGCTGGCCGTAGCCCCCCGCGGAGATGAACCCGCCGAGCGTGGCGGTGCCGACATTGATCACCGCCGCGGTCTTGATGCCCGCGAGCACCGTTGGCAGCGCCAGCGGCATCTCGACGCGGCGCAGGCGATCGAGGCCCGACAGCCCGATGGCGTCCGCCGACTCGACCAGGTCGCCGGCGATGCCCGTCAGCCCGGCGTGCGTGTTGCGCACGATGGGCAGGAGCGAGTACAGCAGCAGGGCGACGATCGCCGTCGGCGCCCCGATGCCGAGCGGGCCGATCAGCAGCACAAGCATCGCGAGCGCGGGGATGGTCTGCAGCACGCCCGTGACGCCCAGCACCGGGCCGGCGAGCGTTCGCGACCGGGCCGCGAGCACGCCCAGCGGTAACGCGAGCGCGATCGCCACCGCCATCGACACGCCGACCAGCACCAGGTGCTGCCGCGTCCGCAGCGCGACGCGCGACGCCAGCGAGCGAGCGCCCGACCGGGCCTCAAGCCCGAACAGCTCGGCGGCCGCGTCGGCGGCGACCCGCGCCGGCGGCACGCGGCCCGTGTCATCGGGCCCGCCGAGTTCCGCACGCTCGTTGTACGACCGCATCCGGTCCTCGTCGATCGCGCCGCCAAGCCGAAACAGCGACCCCAGCACCTCGGGCGCCGACTCGGCGAGATCGAGCCGGTAGAGCACCACCGCGTCGTACCGCGGGAAATACCCGCGGTCGTCCTCGAGCACGGCCAGGCCCATCGCGGCGATCTGCGCGTCGGTCGAGTACAAATCCGTCGCGTCGATGCGACCCTGCGCGAGCGCGGGGTACGACAGCGCGTGCTCGATGCCCCGGGCCCGGTTGGGCAGCGCGTAGGTGTCGCGCAGCCCGGGCCACCCGTCGCCGCGGTTCATGAACTCGTTGCTGAACGCCAGCCGGAGGTCGGGGTGCGCCGCGAGATCGCCGATGGTCCGCAGCCCGAGCGCCTCGGCCGTGCCCCGCGTCACGCCGATGGCGTAGGTGTTGTTGAACCCGATCGGCGGGCTCATCGCGAGCCCGATCTCGGCCAGGGCCTCGCGCAGCTCGTCGTCGGTGTCGATCTTCAGATCGGCGAGCAGCTCGCGCTTCAGCGTGCCGGTGTACTCCGGGTACGCCGCGATTTCGCCCGCCCGCAGCGCCGCGAACGCGACCGACGAGCCCGGGAACGACCGCAGGTCGGCGTCAACCCCCGCGTCCTCGGCGAGCGCGACCATCAGGTGGCCCAGGATCGCCGACTCGGTGAAGCTCTTGGAGCCGACGACGACGCGGTCCTGCGCGCACGCCGCGCCAACGCACAGGATGACGAGCAGCCAGCGGATCACGGCGCGCTGCCCACCAGCGCGGCGACGCGCGCCGTCTGCGCCTCGATGAAGCTGGTCACGAACGCGTCCGCCGGCCGCTCGCGCAGCTCGGCGAAGCGGCCGCGCTGCACGATTCGGCCCTCGCGCAGCAGCACGATGCCGTTGGGCGCGAGGTACGCCGCCTCCGCGAGGTCGTGCGTGACCAGCACCACCGTCTTGTTCAGCTCGCCGAACAGCTCTTTCAGGTCGCGCTGCAGGTCGGCCCGCACCATGGGGTCGAGCGCGCCCAGCGGCTCGTCGAGCAGCAGGATGTCGGGGTCGAGCACGAGCGCGCGGATCAGCGCGACGCGCTGCCGCTGGCCGCCCGAGAGCTCGGCGGGGAAGCGGACGAGCAGCGACGCGTCGAGGTGCGTCAGCTCGGCGAGCTGCTCGACGCGGCCCCCGGCGAGCGTGACGCGGTGGGCCCGGGCCGGCAGCTCGATGTTCTGCCGAACCGTCAGGTGCGGGAACAGCCCGCCCGACTGGATCGCGTAGCCGAAGCGCGCCCGCAGCTCGCGCCGGTTCCACTCGCGCAGGGCCCGGCCCTCGACGAAGACCGCGCCGGCGTCGGCCTCGATCAGCCCGAGGATCACCCGCAGCATCGTGCTCTTGCCGCAGCCCGAGGGCCCGATGAGCGCCGTCGTGCTCGCCGCGGGCATGTCGAGGTCGACGCCGTCGAGGGCGGCGTGCGCGCCGTACCGCTTGGTGACCCCGGCGAGCCGGATCACGACTCGCCGCCGGTGCTGTTGGCCGTCCGCTCGAGGCTGTTGACCTTCTTGACGAGATACTCGACGAGCTGCTTCTGGTGCTCGATCTTGTCCTTGATGCGGTCCCTCGCGTCGGCCTCGGCCTTGCCCAGCTCGGTCTCGAGCGACTTCAGGCTGCCCTTGGCGTTCTCGAGCGCCTCGCGCACACGCTCGATCCGCCGGGCGTCCTCGGCCTTGTCGAAGATCATCGACTCGAACGACGAGCTGGCCATCGGGTCCTTCCGCGAGCGCTCGGCGATGACCGGGTCCTCGACGCGCCGCTGGTTCATGAAACTCGGCGATACGATCTCGACGCCCGCGCCGTGCAGCGTGTCGAGGATGGACCCTCGCAGCCGGCTGCGCGCCGTCAGCAGCGAGCTCACGTCCTTGAGAAAGCCCGCGGCGCAGTATGTCACGCTGAAGTCGCCCAGTTCGCGGATGAGCACGTACGCGTCAGTCAGCCCGGCGTCCTCAACGGCCTTGACGAGCAGCGTCTCGATCTTGCCGTGCGGCAGGTCGTAGCCCAGGCTCAGCTCGCACGAGATGATCGTGCCATCCTGCCGAACCGTGCGCACCGGGTGCGAGATCATGAACGAGTTGGGCACAGTCATCAGATCGCGCTCCTCGGACTGGATCTCGACGTGGAACAGCCCGCGGCTTGTCACCCGCCCGAACGTGTCCTGGCCCGGCCCGAAGATGCGTATGAAATCGCCCGGCTTGAACGCCTGAACCCGACCGATCATCAGCCCCGCCATCATGTTCGCCGCGATGGTCGTCGAGCTGAGCGTGATCAGGGCCGTCACCGCGAGGCCGAACACCTGCAGCAGCTTGCCGATCGTGTCATCGGGCACGGGCAGCAGCAGGATTGCGACGGCGGCCGCGGCCGCCGTGGCCGCGAGCATCACCCAGCGCCGCTGGTTGCGCGCCCGCGATTCGAGCGTGGGCCGGACGAGCAGCACGAGGTTCAGCCCGAGCAGCCCCCCCACCATCGCCGAGACGACGATGCACCAGATGGCCCACTTCACGAAGACGCTGTCCATCCCGCCACGGTACCACGCCCGCCACTACCATGCCCCCATGGCACGAAAGCCCGCCGCGGGCGGACCACAGCTCGACCCCGCCTCGCCCATCGTCGTCCTGCACGGCAAGGAGGCCTTCCTCCGCGCCGACCACACGCGCAGGCTCAAGGCCCGGCTGATCGAGACCCACGGCGAGGTCGAGACCGTGCACTTCGACGGGCTCACCGACGCCCCCGCCGATGTGCTCGACGAGTGCCGAAGCTTCGGGCTCATGCAGCAGCACAAGCTCGTCGTCGCCGACAACGCCGACCAGTTGATCAAGGGCGATGCCCGACCGCTCATCGAGCGCTACGCCGAGTCGCCGGCCGCCTCCGCCACGCTCGTGCTGCGCTGCGAGACCTGGCACAAGGGCAACCTCGACAAGCTCATCGAG
>DAIOTV010000086.1:0-8071 GCA_036751825.1 Phycisphaerales bacterium | reverse complement strand
CCCCGAACACACTGGGATCCCGATCGGTCATCAGGCGGTCACCCGTGCCGATGCGGCGGACGGCGCGCCGTCCGACCAGGCTTCCTCCACGCGCGAGCCGTGCCGGGCGTGCTCGGCCAGCACCGTGCGAAGCTTCTTGCGGCTGCGGTGCAGATGACTCTTGATCGTGCCCTCGGGCATGCCCATGTGCTGCGAGATCAGCGTGATGGGCCAGTCGAGCTGGTGAAAGAGCACCACGATCTCACGCTGGTCCTCGCCCAGCGTCATCAACGCCTCCTGCAGCGCGTCGCGGACATGCGTCGACACCTCGCGGGAAGCCGCGCTCGCACCGGGGCCCGTCGAACTCGACCGCTCGTACGCGACCGCCTCGGTGTTGAACAGCGGCGCGTGCTTCTGACGCGCGTTGACATACAGCCGCTTGGCGATCGTAAAGAGCCAGGTCGAGAACCGGTAGCGGTCGTCGAAGCGGTGCAGGTTGGTCAGCACGCGGACGAACGCCTCCTGAGCAATGTCCTCGGCCACCTCGGGCTTGCCAGAAAGCCGGAGCAGATACGCCCGCAGCGACGGCTGATACTCCCGGATGAACGCCGCCGACGCCTCCCGGTCGCCCGCGGCCGCCAGACGGATGAGCCGCCGCTCTTCATCTCGTTCGAATGCCACGGGCGGACCTCCTTCGGGCGAATATACCACCCCATCCCGAAAGGGATGCCCCAACATCACCCTTCTTGGGGAAACAGCTCGGCCCGCAACACAAACGCACGCCGCCCGCCTGGGGCAAACCCCGGCGGGCGGCGCGGCGATCGAGATCGGAATGTGTTCGGTTTTCGGGCCGATGCGGACTCAGGCGGCCTTGCGCTTGCGACCCACGGTCCGCTGATCCTCGGTCGCCCGGCGGGCCGGCTCCTCGATCAGCACATGCGCCAGCTCCAGCGGATCGCTCGCCCAAAGATCCGCACCGATCTCTTCCGCCAGGCCCTCGGCCCGGTTAAAGACGCCGCCGCCCACCGCGATCTGCGTCGCATGGCACGCGCCGATCTCACGGATGGTGTCGATCAGCGTCCGAATCTCGGGCAGGTCGCCCGGCGCCGAACCGAACAGCAGCAGCACATCAGGCCGTTCTTCGTGGACCTGCGCCAGGATCTCGTCCCGCGGGATCCCGCCGCCGGCGAACTTCACGTCAAACCCCGACAATTCCAGCAGATCAACGGCCATCTGGCCCGCCAGTTCGTCCGGGTCCGCCGGCCCGCAGAACGCCAGCACCCGACGGTTCACGCTCGGCTCGAACTGGAAGCGGGCGGCGGTCTGATCGACGAGCACCCGCAGCAGCCGCGTCGCGTAATGATGAGCCAGATTCGTCAGCTTGTCGCTGCGGTGCAGCTTCTGCACCATCTCGTATGTGGGCCAGAAGAGCTCGATGAGCAGATCCTCCGGCGGCACATCCTGGGCCAGATACCCGTTGACAATCTCCCGCGACGCCACACGGTCCCCCGCAATCAGCGTCTCGAAGAACCGCTCCACTTCAGTCTCTCGAATCAGCACCCTACACCTCGTTTCTCTGTGTTTGGCTTCTGTCGGCTGTGGCTTGACAAGCGGTGACTCCCACCTGTGTTTCGCCCGCCACACGCCGAAACCATCTCGCTGGCCCGCCTCTATCGATCCCCCGGCCCCGCATGCGCCACGCCTCGCATGCTTTCCCAGCGCCAATCTCGCCATCGCTGCGCTCCCAGACCCGATAAGCCTCGAAACGCCGTTATCAGGACGCCCTGCGACGATTCCTGTGGGTCGATCCTGAACGCCGGTCGGGCCTAGACTGCGGGCCCGATGTCGGACGGGACGAAAGCCGGGACTCACCCCCGCCCCGAACCGACGCGGACGAAAGGACAGCCATGTACGCGATCATCGAAGAAGGCGGCGGCCAGCGCAAGGTCACCCAGGGTCAGGACGCCATCATCGACCTCTACCAGGCCGGCGAGGCCAAGCCCGGCGACTCGATCACCTTCGACCGCGTGCTGCTCACCTCCGATGGCGAGGGCAAGACCACGATCGGCACGCCGTACGTCGGCGGGGCGACCGTGACCGCCGAAATCGTCGAGCCCATGGTCATGGGCGAGAAAATCGACATCTACAAGTTCAAGCCCAAGAAGGGCTACCGCCGGAAGACCGGCCACCGACAGCGCTACACCCACGTGAAAATCACCTCGATCACCGGCTGATCCCGCCGCCGGCCCGCACGAGGAGGCGCCGATGGCCGCCGACCCTCGCATCCAGCACGGCATCGCCGAAGCCATCCGGCTTCTGCACGCCAAGCAGCCCACGCAGGCGCTGCGCGTGCTCGAGCCGCTGCTGCCGCGGCTGCGCAAAGAACCCAACGCCCTCAAACTCCACGCCGTCATCCTGGTCGAGGCCGGCCAGCCCGACAAGGCGGTCGCCACCATCGGCAAGGCGATCCGCCTCAGGCCCATGGACGCCGATCTCGCCGCGGCGCAGGCCAAGATCCTGTCGCAGGCCGGCCGATTCGACGAGGCGATCGCCGGGTTCGAGCGGTGCCTCGCGCTGAACCCCGCGCACACCGAGGCGCTCGACGGATTCGTGCGGGCGCTGCGCATGGTGCACCGAGACCGTGACGCCGTCGCCGCCGTCGTCGCGGCGCAGCGGGCCGGCGCGCCGAGCGACCCCTTCTTCGCGGCCGCCATCGGCGAAGCCGCCCTCGTCCGGGGCCAGGACGCGATCAACCCCGACGACGCGATCGCCGTGCTGCGCACGGCCCTCGATTCCGGGCGCGTGCCCGCGGCGGCGGCGGCGGAACTCGGCTTCCGCCTCGGTGCCCTGCTCGACCGGGCCGGGCGGTGCGATGAGGCGTTCGAGGCCTTCGCGGCCGCCAACCGGCGCGTCGAAACCTCGTTCAACGCCGAAGCGCACCGCCGGGCGACCGACCAGATCATCGAGACCTGGACCGCCGATCGCCTCGCACCCGCCGACGGCGCTCAGCCCGACCATCACGTCTTCATCGTCGGCATGCCACGCTCGGGCACGACCCTCGTCGAGCAGATCCTCGCAGCGAACCCGCGCGTCGCCACCGCGGGCGAGACGATGCTGCTGCCCGACGCCGCAGGGGAACTCGGCCTGGCGAGGCCGCCGTTCCGCTATGCGACCGAGCACGCCGAACTCGAGCGGCCACCGGTCGAGGCGGCGGCTTCGCGGTTCTCCGCCAAGCTGCGCCGCGCGGCGAACGCGGGCGAGCGAAGCGTGACGATCGACAAGCTGCCGGTCAACGCGTTCTTCGTGCCGATCGCGGCGAGGCTGTTCCCCAACGCCCGCTTCATCGGCTGCCGACGCGATCCCCGCGATGTCGGGCTTTCCTGCTTCCAGCAGAGTTTCAGCGGCGGCAACCGGACCTTGTACGACCTCGGGCACATCGCGCACTTTCACGCCGACACGCTCCGCGTCATGACGCACTGGGCCGAGACCATCCCCGAACGGTTCACGCTCGTCGACTACGAGGCGGTGGTGGGGGATGCCGAAGCCGCCGCCCGCGAACTGTCGCAGGCAGCCGGCGTGGACTTCAACGAGGCTTCGCTGCGCTTCTGGGAGTCGGTCGGCCCCATCAACACCGCGAGCTACGCGCAGGCGACGCGGCCGGTGTACACCTCGTCCGTGGGGCGTTGGAAGCGGTACGCCCGGCACCTTGGCCCGCTGATCGACACGCTCGCCGATCGAGGCATCGATCCGGGCTAGCCGTTCGCGCGGACGAATGTGCCACGATCGCGGTCCTTGACCACGCCCGGGAACCGCAGCGCTCGGCCGTGGGCGACGACCCACACGCCGGGCTCGAGCAGATCCGTCGCGAAGAGCGCCTCGGTCAGGTTCTGCACCGAGTCCGAGCGTTGCAGCTCGTAAGGCCGCATCGCGCCGGTGAGCACGACCGGCCAGCGCAGGTCGGCGAGCTGCTCGTGCAGGCAATCGCCGGTGGTGGTGAGCGTGTCGGTGCCGTGGACGATCACCACCCCCCGGCGGGCGTCGTCCGATTCGCCAGCCGTGTTCGCGAGCGCCGACCGGGTCGCCGACACGATCAGCGATCGGTCCTCATCGGTCAGCTCGAGGCTGTCCTTGTGCATCAGCTCCATGGGAACAATCGCGACCTCCTCGAGGCGCAGCCGCCGCAGCATGCGGTCGACGACCGAACGCCGGTTGACGAGCGCACCCGAACGCTCGTCGTATTCCTTCTCCATCGTGCCGCCGGTCGTGATGAGCGTGATGCGTCGCATGCGCGCAGTCTACGCGGACGCGCTCGGTGCACAAGCGGCGACGCCCCGCCGGCCGAACCGACGGGGCATCAGCCCTCTCCTCTCCCCGCTCACCTGCCCGGCCGCCGATGCGAGATCGGCGTTCGGGCATCCCCCATTCGTCCGCTCAGCGCAGCGGCGCGATCTCGACCGGCGTCTTGGCCGAGCCGACCCAGCGCACCTGCGTGGGCACACGCGACGCGTTGTACAGCTCGACAATCACGGCGCCGTCAACGGCGACCGTGTACGCGCCCGACGGTTCGATCGCCGTCTCGTCGGTCGGGATCCGCATCGCGATCTGGCCCTTGCCCTGGTTCTCGACGAGCAGCTCCGCCTCGGTGCCGCGGACGGCGAGGTTCAGCTGCTCGTACGGCTGCAGCGTGAACGAGTCAGCCGACTTGTGCTCCTTCGAGCCGCCGCAGCCGCCAAGAAGGCACGCCGCACCGGCAAGACCGATCATCCCCATCGAAAGGCCGTTCCGCATCACTCGCTCCTTCGCCGTCGCGTGCCCATCGGAGCCGATCGCACGGCCGACCCCCGGGACACCTCGTCCGACCATCTCTCGGCTTGCACGCCCCGTGGCAGCGTCCGACGGCCAACAATTCCAGCCGGCGGCCGGAACCTGAGACGGCTGTGCCGGCTGCATCGCATCTACGCACCTCCGAGCGAGGGAACCAGCCATCCGCAACGCCCGATAGAGCCCGAGACCAGAGACCGGACCCCCCGATGCCCGAACCGATGCCCGAACCGCTGCCCCAGCCACCGGTGCTCTGCGTGCTGGATGCGCAGCAAGGCACGGCCGAGCCCGAGTGGGCCGTCGTGATCAAGCCCACCGGGCTGCACGCGGTGCCCGGTCGGACGCCCGACAAGTTCGACTCGATCCAGGCCAGAGCGAGGATCGCCTTCCCCCACGCCGACGGGCCCATCACGGTGCACCGGCTCGACCGCGACACCTCGGGGCTGATGATTCTCGGGCTCACCCGGGCCGCGCACAGCTTTCTCTCCGTGCAGTTCCAGGACCGCAAGGTCACCAAGGTCTACACCGCGCTGCTCGAACGCACGCCACCCTCGATCGAGAGCGAGATCAACCTGCCGCTGATCGTCGACTGGCCCAACCGCCCGCGTCACCATGTCAACCACGACACCGGCAAGCCCGCACGCACGAAATACCGCGTGGTCGAGGCCGGCGAGCCGTGCCGGGTCGAGCTCACGCCCATCACGGGGCGAACCCACCAGCTCCGCGTGCACGCCGCCCACCCGGTCGAGAGCGGCGGCATGGGAGCGCCGATTCTGGGCGATTCGCTCTACGGCTCGCCCGGCTCGGCACCGCGCCTGATGCTCCACGCCTCGCGCCTCAGCGTGACGCTCCCCGGCGACCGCAGGCCGACGACCTTCGAATCGCCGGCGGAGTTCTGATGGCTACCGTTCGATCATGAAGAAGATCAAGATCCTCCTCGGGCTCGTCGGCGTGGTCGTGGTGCTGTTCGTGATCGGCGTCCTCGCCGCCATGCTGTACATCAACCAGATCGCCAAGGCCGGCATCGAACGGGGCGCGACCTACGCCCTTGCCGTGCCGACGACGCTCGACAACGCGGACATCAGGCTGTTCCGCGGCGAGTTCGGTCTGAGCGGTCTGACCGTCAGCAACCCCGAGGGCTACAGCACGCCGCACTTTCTCGATCTCGGCTCGGGCTCGGCCGCCGTTGATTTCTCGACGATCCGGGAGGACACCGTCGAGATCCCCTCGCTCGTGCTCGAGAACATCGACATCTACCTCGACAAGGAAGACGGCAAGGCCAACTACGAGGTCATCCTCGACAACCTCAAGCGGTTCGAGAGCGCCGACGACGGCACCGCCGACGCCCCGCCCGCCGATCCCGACGCCCCGACCAAAAAATATGTCATCCGCCGCGTCGAGATCCGCAATGTGACCGCCCATGTCGAGTTCCTCCCGATCGCCGGCAACCTGACGCGCACCACCGTCGTCGTGCCCGAGATCATCCTCGAAGACGTCGGCGAGAAGGACCCCGTCACCGTCGCCAAGCTCACGAACGTGCTCATCAAGGCAATCTTCGCCTCGGTCATCAACGTCGGGTCCGACATCCTGCCCGCCGGCCTCGTCGACGGCCTCAACGCGGGCCTCGGCGGGCTGACCGATCTCGCCTCGTCGGGAATCGGCATGGGCGTCGACCTCGGCGAGGGCGTGGTCAATGTGGTCGGTGATGTCGGCGGCGTCGCGGCCGGGGCCGTGGGCGATGCCGCCGGCGCCGCAGCCGGCGCGGTCGGCGAGGTGGGCCAGGGCGTCGGCGATGCCGTCAAAGGCGTCGGCGGCCTGATCGGCCTCGGAGACAAAGACAAAGACAAGAACAACGAGAACGACGAAAACGAGCCCGCCCCGGACGACACCGAGCCCAAACCCGAATCAGACGGCGGCGGCTGACGCGCCTCTCAGAACCCGTTCTCGATCACGACCTCGCCGAGCGAAAGCTGCCCGGGCTTGGGCCAGGCGTCCTTCGTGCCCCTGCCGATCGCCACCATCGGGCCCATCACATGGTCATCGGGCAGGTTGATCAGCTCGGCGACCTTCTCGATGTCGAAGCCGATCATCGGGCACGAGTCGTACCCCATCGCCTTCGCCGCAAGCATCAGCGTCTGCATCGCCATGCCGATCGACCGCTGCGCCTCGTCACGCTGAAGCCACTCCCGGCCCTCGTGGAACGGGCCCATCCACCCGACCAGCAGATCGGCCACCTCCTTGGGCGCGTTCCGCCAGTACCGCTCGGGCGACTTGGACCACGCCTTGTTGTCGGCGGTCATAATGACCAGCACGCTGGCATCGGTCATCTGGGCCTGGTCGTTGCCGAACTCGGTGCGGATCTTCCGCCTGAGCTCGGGGTCCTTCACCACCACGAAGCGCCAGTGCTGGATGTTGAAGCTCGTCGGGGCCTGGATGGCGGCCTCGAGCAGCGCGGTCAGGTCGGCCTCGGGCATCCGGTGGTCGGGGTCGTAGGCCTTGATGGATCGGCGGCCGTAGATCGCGTCGAGGGTGTCCATGCGGGGGTTCCTTGTGTCCGGGCTGCGCGCTGCGGAGCTTCGATTGACGATACACTGGCCCTGCTATGCGTTTGCCGAGCTCCCTCGGATTCAGGCCAACCTTCGTGCTCCGCTCGGCGCTCGAGGAGCATGCGCTCGCCGCCAGGCTCGCGCAGCGGCTGGGCGACCGGGTCCGTTCGGCGGGGCCGCACCTGCTGCTGAGCGTGCCCACCGGCGAGCGACGCCCCTGGTCGCCCTGGCTGCACATCGATATCCGCTCGGGCGACGAGCCCGACGGGGGGGCCGACCTCGTCTGCCGGTTCAGCCCGCACCCGTCGCTGTGGACGGGCGTCATGCTCGCCGAACTCGCCCTGCTCTCGACCGTCTTCTTCGCCGCCTTCTTCGCCGTCGGCCAGCACACCGCCGACCAGCCCGCGTGGGCGTGGTGGATCGCCCTCGCTGCCCTCGCAGCCGCCGTGGCCCTCTGGGCCGGCGCCCAGCTGGGCCAGCGCCTCGCCGCCGACCAGATGCGCACGCTGTACGACGAGGTCGCCGCCCTCGCCGACGCAAAGCACCTGTTCGACGGCCGATTCTGAGACAACGAACCCGCCGAAACAAAGCACCCGCGAAACAAAGAACCCGCACGGCGCGTGCCGAGCGGGCGCGAGAGAGAACGCTTCGCTTCTCGGTCAATCAGCGGCGACGACGCGACCCGGCGATCCGGTAGCCATGCGGTGGCCATGCGGTGGCCATGC
>DAIOTV010000085.1:6533-8152 GCA_036751825.1 Phycisphaerales bacterium | reverse complement strand
CGAGGATCGCCGAGTCGCTCGAGTCCATCCTGGGCCACCTCGCCGACAAGCTGACCCGCGTTGAGGTGCACCTGGGCGACGAGAACGCGGGCAAGGGCGGGCCGAACGACAAGCGGTGCCTGCTCGAGGCTCGGCCCGAGGGGCTCGACCCGATCGCGGTCGAGGCGCACGGCGAGGACCTCTACCAGACCTTCGAAGACTGCGCCCGCAAGCTGAAGCGGGCGTTGTCGAACCGCTTCGACAAGCTCGAGGGCTGACGCTCGGTCCGCCCGGCGGAAAGAGCCCACGCGTGAGCGACCACGCGCGGGCCGGATCTTGGAGGAGCGGGAACGCCTACCGGCGGCGCCGCCCGGAAAGCACAAGGCCCATCGCCGCCAGCGCTGTCCCGGCCGCGGGCGCGGGGATCACGGCCATGGAAGTGACGACGGCCCCGCCGCCGATTGCGCCGATCTGGCTGGCGGATCCGGTGGCGAGGTCGATCATCCAGAAGGTGGACTGCCCGGTGGCCAGGCCCTGCACGGAGGCGTAGGCGATGCCCGAGGTGCCGGAGATGTCGAAGGTCGCGGAGTCGTTGAGGTCAACGCCGAGCGAGCCGACGGTGCCGAGCGTCCCGGCGCTGTTGGCCTGGGTGATAAGGATGTCGAGGTTGGTGTCGATGCCGTAGAGCTGCGTCGAGGTGCTGCCGGCGAAGCTGTTGGTGTAGGCGGAGGCGACGACGTTGGGGTTCAATCCCTCGTTGGGGTCGCCGGGCCCGTAGAAGAGATCGACGACCTGGGTGGCGGTCCCGTCGTTCGGGTTGAGCACGAGGTTCTGGTCGGCGTCGCTGACGACGCGGATGCGATCGATGGTTGGGTTGAAGTCGAAGCCGAACGACGAGCCGTTGAGCGGCGTCGCGAACGTGCCGCCGACTTGCGACGCGACACCTGATGCGAGATCGACGGTGTACAGGTTGCTGAAGCTGCCCATGAGGTAGAGCTGCCCGGTCGCGGGGCGGAAGTCGATGCCGCGGACCTGCTCATTCTGCGCAAGGCCCTGGATGGCCACGCCCGAGAGGATCGTGGCCGGCGTCGCCGCGTTCCACGAGATGAGTGTCTGGTTATCGGTGACGCCGTAGACCAGGTCCTGGGCGTGTGCGGTTCCGATCGCGGTGGTGGCGACCAGACCGATCGCGCATCGAGTCCAGCGCATGGCTTGCTCCTCGTCATGAATCTCACTCTGTCGGAAAGCGCTGCAACGAACAGCGTCTCCGTGGTAAACTTCGTCGGTGGTGTCCGCCGCGTTGTGGGCATTGGTTTTTTTCCTTGTGATGGCGGCCTCGACCGGTGCAGACCCCGCTTCAGCGAATCGCGAACGGCGACGCGGACGCCGTGCCCGCCGTCGTGGACGCCCACGGCGGGCTGGTGTGGCGCATCGCGCGTCGCCGGCTCGGGCCGGGCAGCCCGGAGCTTGAAGACGTCGTGCAGGAGGTGTTCACCGAGCTCTGGCGTCACGCGTCGCGCTACGACCCGAGCCGCGGTTCGGAGTCGGCGTTCGTCGCGACGATCGCCCTTCGGCGCGCGGCGGACGCGCAGCGTCGGCAGGTGAGCCAGGCCCGCCTCGCCGACGCGGCCCGCGAGCGG
>DAIOTV010000085.1:0-6523 GCA_036751825.1 Phycisphaerales bacterium | reverse complement strand
GGGTCGCCGACGTGGGAATTGGCCGAGAGGACCTGGTCGTCGATCCCGCCGAACTGCTCGCAGGGGCGCTGTCCGACGACCTGCCACCGGAGGAGCGGGCGCGCCGCGAGCGGGCGCGCGAGGGGGCGCCCGCGCGGGGCTCGCTCGACAGCGACGCGGAGCGGGCCGTGCTCCGCGCGTTCGACCAGCTGTCCGACGATGAACGCGACGCGATCTGGCTGCGTATCCACGGCGGCATGACGCACGAGCAGATCGGGGCCTCGCTTGGCCAGAAGCCCACCACCATCCGCACCTGGGTCTTCCGGGGCCTGCGCCGCCTGCGCGCCTCGATCATCGAGGCCAAGCCCGCTCCCGCGAGAGACGCTGTCCGGATCGGAGACGACTCGCATGGCTGACCACACGGATCTCCCACGCCAGGGCCGGTTCGACGAGCTGCTCGCGGCCGAGGCGCTCGGGCACCTCTCGATCGACGAGGCCGCGGAACTCGACGCGTTCGCCGAGGAGGGTCTGGCCGACCGCGATCGCTACGAGTCGCTCCAGGCCGAGGCGGCGGTCGCGTTCGACGCCGCCTCGGGCGAGCGTGACGAGCTGCCCGCGTCGATGCGCGACCGCGTGATCGGCGCCGGGCGGTCCGCGGTCGCCGGGGAACCGCTCGGCCCTGTCCGTCGGACGAGCGTGTGGCCCGTTGCGCTCGCGGCGCTCCTGGCGATCGGGTCGCTCGCCACGATCGTGGTGCTGCAATCGCAGCATGCAGGGCAACTCGAGAGCACCCAGCTGCAGCTCGCGGCGATGCGCGAGCGGGCCGAGGCGAACGACGCGCTGCTCGCCGACGCGCGCGAGAGCCTCGCCGAGCGAAGCCTCGAGATCGACTCGCTCACAGAGCGTGCGGCTTCGCAGGAGCAGCGGCTCGCGGCGGCGCTGGCCCGGTCGACCGAGCTGGCGCAGCAGCTCGCCGACGCGACCTCATCGCTCACCGAAGCCGAGCTCCGCATCGCGCAGCTCATCGAGCCGATCGACCCGGCCGAGGTGCGCGAGAACCGCCGAAAGCTGCTCGATGTGCCGGGAACGGTGCGCCTGGCGTGGTCGCCGTTCGATCTGCCCGACGCGCCGGCGGAGCAGCCGGGGGTGCAGGGCGATGTCGTCTGGAACGACGAGCTCGAGCAGGGATACCTGCGATTCGTTGGTCTGAAGCCGAACGATCCCGAGGTGGAGCAGTACCAGGTCTGGGTCATCGACGAGCGAGGCATGGAGCAGAAGGTCTCGGGCGGCGTCTTCAACGCCGACGCCGACGGGGAGATCATCGTTCCCATCGATCCGGCGATCGATGTCGGTCGGGTCGCGCTCTTCGCGATCACCGTGGAAGATCCGGGCGGCACCTGGGTGCCCGACCTCAGCCGGCGGGTGGTCATCGCGCCGCGCGGCTGAAGGCCAGAGCCGACCCCGCGGTCAGCCGCCCCGGATCGACTCGATGAAGAGGTCGGCCTCGGCGATCGCGGCCTCCATCTCCTCGATCAGCGCGCCCACATCCACGCGGATCTCTTCGAGGTCCGTTTCCAGCGATGCGATCGCCTGCGCGTTCAGGTTGTGCTTCAGGAACAGCGTCTGGTCCTTGAACGCCGACAGCACCGGGTCCATGCGCGAGGCGGCTCGGCGCATGGCGGCGATCAACTGCTCGTACTTCTGCTTCGTCGCGGCGAGCTGGACCTCGCTCTGGCCGCGAAGGCTCTCGCTCTCGTACTCGCCCAGCTCCGATTCCCACTCACTGAACAGCCTAGTGGCGACGCGGTCGACGGCCTGGATCCGGTCGTTCACCGCCTTGGCCTTGGCCTCGCTCTTCTGGTAGCTCGCCTCGATCGAGCGGTACTGCTTCTCGAGCGCGTCGCGCGCGCCGCTCCCCGACGAGATCGCCAGCAGCTCGTCCAGCGCCGACGCGAACGTCTCCTTCGCCTCCTGCTGCTCGGTGCGCGCCTTCTCGACATTGGAGACAAGCTGCTCGCGCTTCTCTTCGCCCAGCACCGCCTCGCGGGCCCAGATGCGGGCCGACGAGCAGGCCGACAGCGGCGAGCAGATCAGGACGATCGAGGCGAGCGCGATGAGAGCTTTCATGTGTTCGTTCCCCTTCCCGCGAGTGTAGCGGGGGCCAGAGGCCGCATAGGATTCCGCTATGCGAGTGCTGACTGCGTGCGGTGTTGGAGCGATGGTGGGTTGGCTGGCCGGGTGCACGGGCGTCGAACCGGCGGCGATCGGCTTCGGGCTGACCACGGCCCAGGCCGGCATCGGGTTCTTCGACGGCGATGATGTCCGGTCGTTCGAGCTGGTGCGGCACGAGGACGCCGTCGCCGCGGCCGACCGGGCCGCCGATGTGCTCGAGCTGGAGCTCCGGTACACCCGGTTCCCCGAGGACCCGTCGTCCATGGGCAACTGGCAGATCCGCAACTACGACCTGCGGGGCCGGGCGGTGCTCTTCATCGAGATCAAGCAGGAGACGCCGACGGTCACGATGGTCCGCACCGAGGCCCGCACCCCCCAGCAGCGGGGAATCGCGGCGCTGTTCACCAAGCAGATGTTCGTGGAGCTGGCCCGCGCGAACGCCTACATCGAGGACTGGGCCCGCGACCCGGCGGACGCGAGGCTGATCAACGAATAGGCTCCCCTGCGCCGCCGCGAACCGCAGGCATCCGCGGTGCGGCGGCGTGCGAAGAGTCCGCACCGCGCCGTCCCCTGCGGGCGGCCCGGCGAGGAGGGTAGTGCCATGACATCGGGCGCGGTTGCCGGTGGAGGCTGCAAGGGTTCGGAGTCGCTCTCCCACGGGGTGCGCGTGACGGTGCAGCCGCAGTACGAGGCGTTCCAGTCGCTTCCCGACGGCGGCAACCGCGTCTTCTCGTACCGCATCCGCATCGCCAACGAATCCGATCGACGCGTCCAGCTGCTCAGACGCCGCTGGCTCATCATCGACGCCGACGGCGACCGCGAGGTGGTCGAGGGCGACGGCGTGGTCGGCGAGCAGCCCGTGCTCGAGCCGGGGCAGTCGTACCAGTACGGCAGCTGGTGCCGGCTCACCACCGAGTGGGGCACCATGGAGGGCAGCTACGAGATGCACGCCGAGCCGGGCGAATCGATCCGCGTCGCCATCGGCCGGTTCTATCTCGTGGCCGACGAGGCGCCCACCGCGTAACGCGGCGGCAGCCTCGAGGAAACCCCGATCGGCGCCCCGCGCCCGCTGGTTATCCGGAAGAGTCTGGCTGCCGGCTGCACGGCTGGTGACGGTTGCTCCGCGGGAATGGCCCCCGCCGGTGCCCGTCGCGGGCGACTTGACGGGCACGCGGGGCCGCCGATTGCTACTGCTCCACGATGGGGGAATCCCCTCACGGAGGAGCGCCATGAATGTCACGGGAGGACCGCTCGGACTCGGAGGCACGCAGGCCGGTGCGCAACTCGGCAGGGTGCAGCAGCGGCAGTCGGTCGTGCTGACGCAGATGGCCACCGGCGAGCGGATCAACCGCGGCGCGGACGACCCCGCGGGGCTCGTCTCGTCCGAGAACCTCCGAGCCGTGCTCGCCGAGCTCGAGGCCGAGTCACGGGCGATCGATCGCACGCGACAGGCCGCGGCGGTCGCCGACGGCTCGCTCGGCGCGATCGGCGATCTGCTCATCGAGGCCGAGTCCCTCGCCGTCGCCAACGCGAGCACCGGCGGGCTGTCCGAAGCCGAGCGCGAGGCGAACCAGATGGAGATCAACTCCATCCTCCAGTCGGTCGACCGGCTCGCCCAGCGCAGCGCCTTCGGCGACACCCCGCTGCTCCGCGGCAGCGGGCTGCTGCGAGCCGGCGGCGACGCGCTCCCCATCGCCAGCGCCGCCGTCACCGACCTGGGCGAAACCGAGATCGACGGCGAGACCTACCGACTCAGCGATGTCGTCGCCGGCGGCTCGCTCGACACCACCCGCGACGGCGGCAGCAGGAACGCCATCGAGGTGCTCCGGGCAGCGCGCGACGAGATCCTTCGATCCCGCGGCGAGATCGGCGCGTTCATCGCGAACACCGTCGAGCCAAAGGCCGCCGCCCTGGGCGTGGCGATCGAGAACACCGCGTCGGCCGAGAGCAGCATCCGCGACACCGACTACGCCGACGCCGCCGCCGAACTGAGCCGACTGAACCTGCTCGAGAACGCCTCGCTCACCGCGGCGACCGTGGGCCCGTTCGACGCCTCACGCATCCTCACGCTGCTGGGCTAGCGGATTCCGAGTCGGCTCCCGGCACGCGGCACCGCCCGCCGACGCACGCGTCCTTGCGCCCGGTCAGCGCCAGGCGGTAGCGCGCGAAGAACACGTACACCCGGTCGGCAATCCAACTGATCACGGGCAGCCGCGTCCAGCCCAGCACCCAGCCGCAGCCGACGGCCGCGTACGCCCGGCGGAAGACCTCCATCCCCGTGACCAGCCGCCCGTCGGGCAGCACGCCGTGGATGTGGCCCATCACCGCGTCGAAGGTGGTGCCGAACCGCCCCGCGTCGAAACCGGGCTCGGCGATGTCGACCAGTTCCAGGTTGCCCCGGCCCCGGTCGAGCTTCCGCATCAGGTTGGCCTCGTGCCGGCACAGCGGGCAGTCGCCGTCGATCAGGATGGTGAACTCGGGAGTGCTCATCATTGAAGCATTCGACCCTACGCCCCGCCGGATGCGGCGCCGGCGTCGGCCCCCTCAGAAGGCCCGGTCTCGGCGTCCTTCTCCGCCCCGATCCCGGTATCGGGCGATGCCGCCACCCAATCGATCGCCCGCCGAACCGCGGCCCGGCCTTCCCGGTTCCACACCAGAAAGTGCCCCTGTTTCTCGAGGATCTCCGCCCGGATCGAGGCGGCGTTCGTCAGCGTCCGCTGCATATACGCCACGTTGGCCGCGGGCACCAGGCCGTCCCGAGCGCCGTGCACGATCGCCACCGGGCAGCGCACCCGATCAAGCACGGCCGCCAGCATCGTCGTCTGCTCCAGCGCCGCGAACATCTCGGCGTTGCTCGTCCTGAGCAGGCCCGGCATGACCCACCGTACCGGCGGCGCGCCGGCGAGGTGATTGAACCACCGCAGCTTCTCGAGCTGAGGATCCAGCGAGCCCGCCACGATCACCAGCCCGCCGACCCGGTCCGGGTAGTCCGCCGCCGCCCGTGCGACGATCGGCCCGCCCAGCGAGTGGCCCACCAGGATCGGCCACCGCCCGCCACGCTCGACGAGGAGCGGCTCGATCGCCCGCGCCTGCGCCTCGAAGCTCGGCACGGCCCCGGTGCCCCTCGCCCCGCCGTAGCCCGGCCGATCGATCGAGATCGACTCGAACCCGGGCATCGGCTCGACCAGATCGTCCGCGAAGGCGGTCGCGTCGCCGGGCGAGCCGTGGACATAGATGATCCGCGGTCGATTCAACGCCCCCGCCCGCAGATGCGAAAGCGTGGCGTCCACATCGTCCGCGAGCGTGGCCTCGTACGCCACCCGCTCGAGCGCCCGGATCGCCGAACCCGGCGCCTGCGGACCGGGCACGCACCCCGCGACCAGCGCGGCCGACCACGACAGCGCGAACGCCCTCGCCTCCTTCCGATGCAGCGCCACCCGAAGCCGATCCGTCATGAGCCACACAACGCAGAAAGCGGCGTGGATGTTCGATCGGCCCGTCCGTACGCTCCGAAGTGTCCGAGTTATCACCACCATCAACATCCGCCGGGATCGTAGAGACCGTCCTCCGTGAGCGCTTCGGCCTCGTCGCCCTGCGCCCGGTTCAGGGCGAGGTCGTGGGCCGAGTGATGGCCGGCGGTGACGCGCTGGTCGTGCTGCCCACGGGCTCGGGCAAGAGCCTCTGCTACCAGCTGCCCTCGCTGACGATCGCTGCGGGGCGACGGTCATTGGGCGAGGCGCCCGGCGTCGGTCTCGTCTTCAGCCCGCTGATCGCCCTGATGGAAGACCAGGTGGCCGCGCTGCGAGACCGCGGCATCCGCGCGAGCTATGTCAACAGCACGCTCGACCGGCGCGAGCGCGAGAAGCGCTATGCCAAGCTGGCCGCGGGCGACTTCGAGCTGATGTACGCCACGCCCGAGCGGATGCTCAAGCCCGGCTTCGTCGCGGCCCTCGACGCCGTGCCCGGCGGCGTGAACCTGCTCGCCGTCGACGAGTGCCACTGCATCAGCCGGTGGGGCCACGATCTCCGCCCCGCGTACGCGCGCGTCGGCGCGTTCAGGCTCCGGCTCGGCGAACCCGTCACCGTCGCGCTCACGGCCACCGCGACCGCCGAGGTGCGCGCCGATGTGCGCACCGTGCTCAGCGCGACGCAAGACTCGATGCCGCTCTTCGCGACACCAATCGATCGGCCAAACCTCGAGCTCGCGGCGGAAGACGTCTGGGACGACGACGACAAGTGCGAGCGGATCCGGGCGATCGCGCGCGAACGGCGGGGCACGGGCATCGTCTACTTCGCCCTCATCAAGGACCTCGACCGCTTCGCCAACCGGCTCCGGCGGGAGATCCCCGATCGCCGAGTCATGCTGTACCAC
>DAIOTV010000084.1:0-8820 GCA_036751825.1 Phycisphaerales bacterium | reverse complement strand
CGCGCCGCGGTAGGTCCGCCCGTCGAGCGCCAGCACGTCGCCATTGATCTCGACCTCCTCCGGCGGGTCGTCGGCCGACCCTAAGGGGCCGGCGATGAGGATGGTGCGCAGCTCGTCGGGTTCATTGGCGGGCGCCAAAGTGGCGCAGCTCGGGGTGAAGGTCGCGCCGCTGACGGTTCGAGAGGTGAAGCGCTCGGGCGTCACCGTGTCGGCATCGACCGCGGCGGCTCGGTACGCTCCGCGGATGGCGCGCAAGGGGCTCAAGCGTTGGGAAGTCCGGTCGTTCCGGTTTCTGACGTTCTCCTGTCACCGGCGGGAGCAGCTGCTCGGGCGTCCCGAATGGCGCGACCTGTTCGCGGGCTCGCTCGCCCGCGCCCGTGACCGCTGCGGGTTTGAGCTGGTCGGGTGGGTCGTCATGCCGGAGCACGCGCATCTGCTGATCGTTCCGGGGCGTGATGCGACGGTGCCGGCGATCCTGCGATCCATCAAGCAGCCGATCGCGCAGCGGGCGATCGCGACGTGGCGCATGGCCAACGTTCCGATCCTCGAGCGGCTGCGTGTCGGCGAGGATCGGTACCGCTACTGGCAGGCGGGCGGCGGATTCGACCGCCTCGTGCGCACGCCGGACGAACTGGCCAAGACGCTGTCCTACATCCATCGCAACCCCGTGACGCGCGGGCTGGTTGAGAACGACACGGACTGGGCCTGGTCGTCCGCTCGGTGGTACGCGGGGCTCGGCGGGCTGCGCTGCGACCCGGTGTCGTGGTGAGGCGCTTCGATCCGAGGTCGGTGACACGAGCAAGCCCGTGCCACTGACCTCGCTTCGAGGTCAGTGCTCTTTTGGAGATCCGCACTGACCTTGCCGAGCCAAGGTCAGTGCCACGGTTCGGGGCCACCTGCCGCCCCGCCCCCATCCCCGCATCGGCCGATCACGGGCACCCGGCGTTGAAGCCCGCGAGCCAGGCGTTGAAGTCGGACGGGGTGCACAGGCCGTCGCCATTCTGGTCGCACGCCGGGGACTGCGTGTTGAAGGCGATGATCCACCCGTTCAGGTCCGACGCGGTCAGCACGCCGTCGCCGTTGGTGTCGGCGGGACAGTCGGGCAGGAAGCACAGGTTCAGCAGCACGCTCGCGTTGTTGTCGAAGACATTCGCCGCGACCACGTCGAGGCCGCCGTCGCCGTTCAGGTCGCCGATCGCGACCGAGAATGGACCGTTGCCCAGGGCGAAGCGCCGCTCGGGCTCGAAGTTCCCGTCCGTGTCGCGGAGCAGCACGCTCAGGTCGCCGCCGAACCGGTTGGCCACGGCCAGATCGGGCGCCCCGTCGCCGTTCAGGTCGCCGATCGCGACCGAGGTCGGAAACGCGCCCGCGGCGAAGCGCCGCTCGGGCCGGAAGGTCCCGTCGCCGTTGCCGCGCAGCACGCTGATGTCGTCGGTGAAGGCGTTCGGCACGACCAGGTCGAGCGCGCCGTCGCCGTTCAGATCACCGATCGCGATGTCCTCCGGCCCGTCGCCCACGATCAGCCGCTGCTCGGGCCCGAAGGTGCCGTCGCCGTTGCCCAGCAGCACGCTGACCTCGATGCCGGAGCCGTTGGCCACGGCGAGATCGGGCGCGCCGTCGCCGTTCAGATCGCCAATCGCCACGGCCAGGGGGCGCGAGCCCACGCCGAAACGCTGCTCGGCGCCGAAGGTGCCGTCGCCGCTGCCCAGCAGCACGCTCACATCGTTGCCGAACTCGTTCGCAACGACGAGGTCGGGCGCGCCGTCGCCGTTCAGATCGGCGATCGCCACGGCCAGCGGGTCCGAGCCCACACCGAAACGCTGCTCGGCCGCGAGCGTCCCGCCGGGGACGCGGAGCAGCACGCTGACATCGTCGCTGCCGAAATTCGACACGACCAGGTCGGGGGCGCCGTCGCCGTTCAGATCGCCGATGGCGACCGAGGACGGGCTGTCGCCCGCGTCGAAGCGCCGCTCGGGCCGGAAGGTGCCGTTGCCGTTGCCGATGAGCACGCTCACATCGTCGGTGCTGCCGTTGGCGAGGACGAGATCGGGGATCCCGTCGCCATCGAGGTCGCCGATGGCGACGGACACCGGAGAGCCGCCCGACCCCACCGTCGGGCTGGTCGGCGGGAAGAGCGCGGACGGGTCGCACTGCGCGGACGCTGACAAGCAGGCGAACGCGGGAAGGGCAGCAGCAAACGCCAAGCGGGTCGGATTGTGCACGGCGGGGTCCTCCACGGGGAGCGGATCACAAGCGATCAGCAGCCTACCGACGGACCGGGGTGCGACCAACCCCCAACCGCCGATTCTCCGCCGGTCGCCGACCCGTCGCGCGGCCGGGAGAGGCCGGTCCAGCAGCCGAAACCCCGTTATCCGACCCGCCCCATCCTGCGGACGCGTCGGGCCACCTTCTCCCCCACGGGGGGAGAAGGAGCGAAGACACCCCCTCCGAACTCGCCTTCGGCGAGCCCACCTCCCCCGTCGGCGACGGGGGAGGATGTGGAGAACACCCTCACCCCAGCCCTCTCCTGCGGGGCGCGGGAGAGGGGGCAAAGCTCACTCCTCGATCATCCCCAGCTGCCGCATCATGAAGATCCGCCGGTCGGCGATGTCCCGCACGCGCTGGTCCAGGCTCTTGCCGCCGCCGTGGCCCGCGTCGCGGTCGACCCACAGCAGGACCGGCTTCTCGCTCGGGCTGCTCGCCGTCGCGTTCTGCAGCGCCGCCGCCATCTTGCGGGCGTGGTACGCGTGCACGCGGGTGTCGTTCTCGCCCGCGGTCAGGAACATCGCGGGGTACTCCACGCCCTTCTCGATGTTCTGGTAGGGCGAGTAGGCCAGCAGCGTCTCGAACTGCTCGGCGTCCTCCGAGGAGCCGTACTCGGGCACCCAGTAGCGGGCCATGAGGAAGTTCTGGTAGGTGAGCATGTCGAGCAGGGGCACGTGGCACTCGACGGCGGCGAACAGGTCGGGCCGCTGGGTGATCATCGCGCCGGTGAGCAGGCCGCCGTTGGAGCCGCCCGCGACGCCGAGGCGGTCGGGGTTGGTGTAGCCGTTGTCGATGAGCCACTCGGCGGCGGCGATGCAGTCGTCGAAGGTGTTCTGCTTGCGCTCCATCATGCCGGCCTTGTGCCAGGCGCTGCCGTACTCGCCGCCGCCGCGGAGGTTGGCGACGGCGTAGACCCCGCCGTCCTCAAACCAGGGGAAGAGCGTGGCGCTGAAGCCGGGCGTCATGCTGATGTTGAACCCGCCGTAGCCGTACAGAATCGTCGGGTTGTCGCCGTCGAGCTCGAGGCCCTTCTTGTGGATGATGAACATGCTGACCTTGGTGCCGTCTTTGGACGGGTACCAGACCTGCTTGACCTCGACCAAGCTCGGGTCGACCGGAACATCGGGGCGTGCCCAGAGCGAGCGGGTTTCGCCCCTGTCGGCGAGATCAACGCGGTAGATGCTCGTCGGCTCGTTGTAGCTGGTGTAGGTCAGGAACGCGGTCGTGCGGTCGTCGCTGGTGGTCAGGCCGGCGGAGCCGATGCCGGGCAGGTCGAGGTCGCCCAGCGGCTCGCCCCCGTTGCTGAAGAGCGCGAGCCGGGTGCTGGCGTTCTCGAGGTAGCGCACGCCGAACAGGCCGCGGGCGAAGCTGACGGACTGGATGACCAGGTCGTCGCGCTCGGGCACGAGGTCGGTCCAGTTGTCGATGTGCGGGTTGTGCAGGTCGACCTCGACGACGCGGCTGTTGGGGGCGCGCATCTGCGTGGTCATGCGGAGCACGTCGCCGTCGAAGTCCGTGCTGCCGATGCGGCCGGTCTCGCCGATCGCCATGGGCGTGAGGTCGAGCTCGCCCGTGCGGCGCCAGGCGTCGAGGTCAACCACCCACAGGTCGAGCCCGGTCGTGCCCGTCCAGTAGCCGACGAGCAGCCACCGGCCGTCGTCCGAGGCGGTGCCGAAGGGGCCCCAGGTGGTGGCGAGCTGCTTGAGCTTGGCCTCGTCGTAGCCCTCGCGCTGGCCGATCAGCTCGCCGTAGAAGAACGCCAGATCGCGCTGGCGGAAGAGCGTCTTGTCCTCGCGGGGGTGGGTGCCGATCTCGTGGTAGCGGTAGACGCCCGAGTAGGCGTCGTCGGTGTCCTCGAGCGCGTTGTAGAAGAAGCCGGTGCCGTCGGGCGACCAGTTGTCGAAGCTGACCTTGCCCGGCACGACGTCGGCGAGCCATTCGCCGGAGTCGACATCGAGCACGTAGGCGGTCGTGTTCTCGTCGCCCGCGTAGTAGGTGCCGAAGGCGACGAGCGAGCCGTCGTGGTTGGGGGCGTAGAACGAGATGGTCGTCAGCCCGCTCGGGTCGATCTGCTCGGGGTCGAGCAGCACGCGCTCCTCACCGTCAAGACCCTCGCGCATGTAGATGACGGCCTGGGGCTGCCTGCCCTCCCGGCGGCTGTAGAAAAACCGGTTGCCGTAGACGCTCGGGGCGGAGACGCTCGGGACCTCCATCAACTCGCGAAGCCGGGCCTCGAGCTCGGCCCGGCCCGGAACGCCTTCGAGCACGCGGCGGGTGTACGCGTTCTGCGCATCGGTCCAGGCGGCGATTTCTTCGGTGACGCCGTTCTCCGGGCCCTCGAGCCACTGGAACTCGTCGACGATGGCCGTGCCGTGGTAGTCCACGCTCACCGGGCGCGACTCGGTCGCGGGCGGGTCGCCCGGCTGAGCGGCGGCGGCGGCCGCGACAAGGGCGAACGGGAGCATGGCGACGGGTCGACGAATCAGCGGCGTCATGGGGGTACCTCCTGAGTGCCACCATCGTACCGAGCAACCCGCGTGCGGTGGCTTCTACTGCACGATTCCCTTGGTGAGCCGCATGAACGCGGTCTCCAGGTTCACCGGCTCCTCGCCGAACGAGACCAGCCGGTAGCCGTTGTTGATCAGCACGCTGGGCAGGTCGCTGGGGCTGGTCGGGGCGTTGTCGTCGTAGGTGATCTCGAGGTACTTGCCGTCGGCGCCGGCCTCGCGGCCCTCCTCGGCGTTCTTGATGGTGATCTTCGAGACCCCGGAAACCTTCGACAGCGTGTCCGCCGCCTCGCGGGTCCGGTCGACCACCGAGAGATGGAACACCCGGCCGACCCGCGCCCGCCGGAGGATCTCGGCGACATCGCCCGAGAACAGCAGCTTGCCGCGCTCGATGATGCCCACCTGGTTGCACAGCTCGGCGAGCTCATGGAGGATGTGCGAGCTGATGAGGATCGTCTTGCCCATCCGCCGGAGCTCCTTGAGCAGCTCGCGGATCTCGATGCGGGCCCGCGGATCGAGGCCCGACGCGGGCTCGTCCATGAGCAGCACGCGCGGGTCATGCAGCAGCACGCGCGCGATCGACAGCCGCTGCTGCATGCCCCGGCTCAGCCCGTTCACCTCGGCCGTCGCCTTGTAGCTCAGATCGGTCAGGTCGAGCACATCGGCCACGACCTTTCGGCGGCGGTCGCCCGCGATGTTGTACGCCGCGGCGAAGAACTCGAGGTACTCCTGGACGACCATGTCCTCGTACGCGCCCATGAAGTCGGGCACATACCCGATGAGCGGGCGGATCTCGCGGTTCTGGTGCCCCACCGTTCGCCCCGCCACATTCGCCTGCCCGCTCGAGGGCTTGAGCAGCGTCGCGAGGATCTTGATGGTCGTGGTCTTGCCCGCGCCGTTGGGCCCGATGAACCCGTAGCACACGCCCTCGTCGATCGTGAGGTTGAGGCTGTCGAGCGCGACGAGGTCGCCGTAGCGCTTGGTGAGGTTGATGGTTTCGATCATCGGCATGGCTTGGGCTCAGTTGGATTCGTTGTCGGCTTCGGGTTCGCTCGTCGGCGTCGCATCGGGAGGTGTGTCTTCGAGTGTGTACACCCACCGCACGACCGCGATGCCCTGGCCGTCGAGCGGCTGCCAGCCGCTGGCCTCACGGATCGACAGCGGGAACGGGAGCCCGGTCTCGGGGGTGATGCCGACGATGCCGAGCACGATGACGCTCGGCTGGGTGAACCACTCGCCGAGATCGAGCCCGTGGGTGACCCGGCGGAGGCCCTTGGGGCGCTCGTCGGTGCCGTCGGCGCGGGGCGGCGGCATGCGCGACATCAGGGCGGCGGCCATCAGGCGGTCGTTCTGACGGCTCGCCCGCGAGGGCGCGGAGACCTCGAGAATGTCGAGCGCCGTCCCCGCCCGGGCGAGCTCGGCGAAGAAATCCCGGTCCCGCTGCCGAGCCGACGCCGCATCGACTTCAGACACCGGCGTGAACATGGCCCGCAGATCGACGGTGGCGCCCGCGGGCCAGCCGCCGCCCGGCAGGCGACGCACCTGCGCCAGCGTGATGTCTGCCTGACCGACGCGCTTGCTGAGGCGTTCCTGCGGCGGCACGACGATAACGATCGCGTCGTCCAGCGCCGCGGGAAGCCCGTGGGTGAGATGGCCCGTGACCGTGCCGTCCTCGTTGAGCGTCAGCCTCGCCGGCGCACCGCTGGGGTCAACGGCACGGAACGCGGCCCATTGCCGCTCGCCGGCCCAGTCGGCCCGGATGGTCTTGACCGTCGACCGCGCGGGGAACAGCATGCGGTCGGGGTCTCGGCCCGACACGGCGTAGCCGCGGACATCGGGGAACCCGCCCGAGACGGAGGCGGTCGAGGTCGCCGACGGATCGTCCCAGGGCGCGATCGCCGCGGTCTCGTCGTCCTCGTCCGTGCCGACGCGCAGCCCGCCCATGCCGTACTTCGGGACGAGCACCGTCGCGAACGCTCGCGCGGCGTTGCGGGTCGTCCCCTCGGCCGCGTCGACGAACACCACGGCCTGCACCTCGGGCGAATTCGGGCGGAGCAGAGCGACGCCGCCCCAGGTGATCGCGGCGAACAGCCCCACGCACGCCACGAACACAAGCCACGCGTGCCGGCCGAGCGACAGCTTCTTCAGAACGGCGTAGCTCACGGGCGCGGCGATCAGCCAGTAGAGCCCGAAGACGCCGAACCCGCCCAGCACGCCGAGCACCACCGCCTGGCTCTTCGCGATGATGCCGGCGACATCGGCATCGAACACCCGCTCCTGGAAGCGTGCCGTGATCGTCAGCCGGTCGGACGGGCCCGCGTCGCGGGGCAGACCGAGCCGACCCAGCACGCGGTGCCAGAACGGCCGCATGCCCGGCATCCCGAGCTGCGCCAGCGCTCGGTTGCTGACATCAAACCCGACGAGCGTCACGGCGCCGAGCCCGTAGCGCTTGCGGGACGCGACCGTCCGCCCTGCGCTGTCGTTCAGGATCGCCCAGGCCTCGTCGGGCCCGGCGTCGGCGCGGGGCACCAGCCGGTGCACGATCGCCGTCTCCGGCAGCGCGACCGCATCGTCGTACGTCAGCAGCCCGCGGAGCGGCTCGACGCCCTCGCTCGACCGCTCCGCCTCGACACGCGGCAGCAGGCCCGACAGCGGGTTGCGCATCTCGTCGAACCACACCTGCGGCGACGCCGGCAGCGACACAATCAGATGCCCGCCGTTGCGAACCCATTCGCGGAGGGCCTGTGCGCGCGTCGGCGTCAGTCTGGTCGGGTCGGCCGACGTCCACACGATGCTCTCGATGCCGCTGTAGCCGATGGCCTGATCGGGCAGCGACATCGGATCGAGGTCGCTGGCGATGTCCGTGACCTCGTGGCCGTTGGCCATCGAGCGATCGCCCGCGGTGGTTCGGGAGCTGTAGTCGGCGAGCCCGGCGGGCTGCCTCCCGATCACGAGGATGGTGCCCGGCTCCGGAGGGCGGACGGGCCGGCCCGCCGTCTTCGTCCGGCCCAGCAGCGCGCCGGGCACGAACCGAACCCCCGCCGCCTCTTCGAGCGTGCCTGTCGCGGGCAGCGCTTCGTACGCCGAAACAGTCAGAGGCCGGTCCTGATCGGCGGGCTGGAGATAGGCGTACACCCAGACCCGCTCGGCGCCGCCCCCGGGGTTGGTGGTCACGGTCCGCTGGTAGCGAGGCCGATCGCCGTCGACATCCCGGGTTTCGACCTCGATGATGACCTCGCGCTGGGCCGTGCCGTTGTCGGTGAACTCGACCAGGATGCCCGCCCAGTCGCTGGCCTTGGCCATGCCGCCGACGCCGAGCGAGACCACCTCGATCGAGACGCTGTCCGCCGGTGTCTCCTGGGCGCGCAGCGACGCGGCCGTCAGCAGAGCCAGCACCGCGATGACCAGGCGTCGCACCATGAACCCGGCATAGTACGTGAATCCGCGGCGGCCAGTTCAAGCCGACCCCGCCGTCCGCCGATTCCCCGGCCATGACCCCGCTCGTTGCGCTGTGCATCCTCGTCGCCGTCGTGCTGGTGCTCCACGCCTGCGCGACCAACATCCGCGACAGCGAAGATCTGCACAGGCTCGCGGTTCGGGTGCACACCCTCCGCAACGAGTACCTCGTGAATCTGCGGGGCGAGCCCGTCGAGTTCGAGGACGAACCCGAAGCCGCGACCGAACCGGTCGGCTCGATCGAGCCCGCCAGGGCTCCGGCGTCCGGAGCCCCGGTGGCCAACGCTGCCTAGCCCCGATCCGGGCCGCCGAGCTTGCTGAGCTCCTCCACCAGAATCGCGTGGGTTCGGACGCCGAGGCGGTAGCAGTCCAGCTCGAACTTCTCGTTCGGCGAGTGCACGCGGTCGTCGTCGAGCCCGAAGCCGATGAACACGGTATCGAGCCCGAGCTCGGCCTTGAGCAGCCCCGCGACCGGGATCGATCCGCCGCTGCGGATGAGCTTGGGCTCGACGCCCGCGGCCCGCTTGAGCGCCGCCATCGCGGCGGTCATGGGGGGCGAGTCAGCACCGGTTGTCGCCGGCAGGCCCCCGCC
>DAIOTV010000083.1:0-8841 GCA_036751825.1 Phycisphaerales bacterium | reverse complement strand
GGCAAACTCGCCGAGGCGACGGGGGCGACCTCCTTCGCCAGCACGAGCGACATGATCGACGCCCTCGGCCGCGACCTCGACGCGATCGTGCTGTGCACGCCCCCGAGCGTCCGCGAAGAAGTCGTGGCGGCGGCGCTCGAGAACGGCACGGCCGTGCTGGTCGAGAAGCCCCTCGCCGAGAACCGCGAGCACGCCAAAAGGCTCGTCGACCTGGCCGCCCGGTACCCGGATGTCGTCACGGCCCCGGCGTACTGCCACCGGTTCACACCCGCCATCCGCGAGATGAACCGCCTGGCCGCCTCTGGCGACATCGGCCGGATCGTGCGCTGGGAGAACGTCTTTGCCTGCTCGATTCCGGATATGGGAGGCCGGTGGATGTCCGACCCGGCCGTGTCGGGCGGCGGGTCGCTGATCGACACCGGCTGCCACAGCCTCGACCTGTTCCATTACATGCAGGGCGGCTTGGAGCCGGTCGCCAGCGTGTTCGATCGCAAGTGGGCCGGCCGGGGCGAGAGCGGCGCGACCAGTCTGGTCCGCTCGCCGAAGACAGGCGTCGCGGGCGTGATTCTGAACGGCTGGCTCGAGCCGGCGCGGTTCCTGGTCACCCTCGTGGGCGAGGAGGGCATGCTCACCTACGACTACGAGCAGCCCGAAACGCTGTTCCGGACCTCGGTCACGGGAGAGAAGTCGACCATCACCGTCGAGTCGCACGATGTGCGGTTCGCCCGACAGATGGAGGCCTTCGTCGATGCTGTGGGTCTGGGAACGCGGGACGAGAACCTCGCCTCGTTCACCGACGGCCTCGCGGTGGCGGCCGCCGTCGAAGCCCTCGCCGCGTCGGCCCGCGGCTGAGTCTGGATGGCCCGGGGCTTGAATCACAGGTCATGATTATATAATCTTCAGGTGACCACCGCCAGACCCTCGGGCTGGGAGCCCGTGGCCGCCCGGCGGCACCGCCCGGAGACGCATCCGATGGCCCCTCACACCCCGACAGATCCCCGGTACGCCCAGTCGGCCCCCGAGGTCGAGCGGGTGCCGACGTCCGTTTATCCCTCGAGCAGCCAGGCCAGCCGGGCGGTCGCAGCCGAAATCGCGGACCTCATCCGAGGCCGGGCGGCCAAGGGCGAGACCGCGGTGCTCGGTCTCGCGACGGGCTCGACGCCTCAGGCCGTGTACGAGGAGCTCGTCCGCCTGCACCAGGACGAGGGCCTGAGCTTCGCGAATGTGATCACGTTCAATCTGGACGAGTACTTCCCGATGCAGCCGGACAGCCTTCAGAGCTATGTCCGGTTCATGAACGAGTACCTGTTCGATCGCATCGACATCCCGCGAGAGCAAGTGAACATTCCCGACGGCACGCTCGCCCGCGAGAGCGTCGGGGCGTACTGCCAGGCGTACGAGGAGAAGATCGCGGCCGCGGGCGGGATCGACCTTCAGATCCTGGGCATCGGGCGCACGGGCCACATCGGGTTCAACGAGCCCGGGTCGAGCATCGACAGCCGGACACGCCTGATCACGCTCGACAAGGTCACGCGGATGGACGCGGCGAGCGACTTCTTCGGGGAGTGGAACGTGCCCCGCACCGCGATCACGATGGGCGTGGGAACGATCATGGACGCCCGCCGTGTCATCCTGATGGCGTACGGCGAGCACAAGGCGCCGATCGTTCGCCGGGCCGTCGAGGGGGAGATCAACACGCACGTTTCCGCGTCGTACCTGCAGAACCACGCCAATGCGCGGTTCGTGCTCGACCCCGCGGCGGCGGCCGAGCTGACGCGGTTCAAAACGCCCTGGCTGCTCGGATCCATCGAGCGTTTCGGCATGGAATGGGACGAGCCGACGATCAAACGTGCGGTCCTCTGGCTCGCCGAGACGCTCAAGAAGCCGATTCTGAAGCTCACCGACGAGGACTACAACGAGCACGGCCTGCAGGACCTGGTCACGCACGCCGGCGGCGCGTACGAGATCAACATCCGCGTCTTCAAGAGCGTGCAGAAGACCATCACCGGCTGGCCCGGGGGCAAGGCGGGCCGGCCCAAGTTCATCCCCGGCAAGGGCGTGGACGCCGCCAACGGCGACGACATCTTCCCCAAGCGGGCCATCGTCTTCAGCCCCCACCCCGACGACGATGTGATCTCCATGGGCGGCACGCTCATCCGCCTCTGCGACCAGGGGCACGATGTGCATGTGGCCTACCAGACCTCGGGCAACATCGCGGTGTTCGACGACCATGTGGAGATGCTGGCCGACTTCGTGCAGGAGATCAGCCGGGAGCTGAAGTTCGGCGACGGGGCGAGCAAGGCACAGAAGGTCTTCCAGGATGTCGTGAACTTCATCCACACCAAGCAGCCGGGCGAGGTGGACATCGACGAGATCCAGTCGATCAAGGGCCTGATCCGGCGGACCGAGGCCCGCGCGGGCGCGAAGTACTCGGGCGTGCCGGCCGAGAACTGCCACTTCCTGGACCTGCCGTTCTACGAAACCGGCACGGTCAAGAAGTCTCCGATCGGCGAGCGGGATATCGAGATCGTGGTGGACCTGCTGAAGAAGATCAGGCCGCACATGATCTTCGCGGCGGGCGACCTGTCGGACCCGCACGGGACGCACCGCACCTGCCTCGCGGTGGTGACGACCGCCCTGCACCGGCTGGCGGGGGAATCATGGATGAAGGACTGCGATGTGTGGCTCTACCGCGGCGCGTGGCAGGAGTGGGCGCCGCACGAGATCGACATGGCGGTGCCCCTGAGCCCGAGTGAGGTGGAGCGCAAGCGCATGGCGATCTTCAAGCACCAGAGCCAGAAGGACCGGGCGCTGTTCCCGGGCCCCTACGACACGCGGGAGTTCTGGCAGCGCGCCGAGGACCGCAACGCGAACTCGGCCAAGCTCTACGACGCCCTCGGGCTGCCCGAGTACCAGGCGATCGAGGGGTTCGTCCACTGGACGCCCAGCGACGCCGACCAGGCGATGGTCGAGACCAAGCCGGCGGCGGCGGCAAAGCCGGTCGGAGCGTAACGCATGACCGGATCATTGGGGGTGTGCTCGTGGTCGCTTCGGCCGACCTCGCCGACCGATCTGGTCTCGCGCGTGTCGGCGTGCGGGCTTGATGCGGTCCAGCTGGCGCTCGAACCCATCCGGTCGGGCGAATGGGACCTGCACGAGACAAGCGACGCGCTCGCCGACGCCGGCATCGCGATCCTCAGCGGCATGCTCGAGCCCGAAGGCGAGGACTACGCCTCGCTTGACTCCATCAGGGCGACGGGCGGCCTGCGGTCCGATCGGCTGTGGGAGAAGAACCGCGAGCGAGCGGAGCGAACGGCGTGGATCGCCGAGGCACTCGGCATGGAGCTCGTCACCTTTCACGCCGGGTTCATCTCGCACGATCCCGGCGATCCCGAGCGGGCGACCATGATCGATCGGCTGCGCACCGTTGCGCACATCTTCGCCGATCGCGGCGTGCGCCTGGCGCTCGAGACCGGGCAGGAGACCGCCGCGACGCTCGTCGAGCTGCTCGAAGAGCTGGCCCGCGAGTCCGTCGGCGTGAACTTCGACCCCGCCAACATGATCCTGTACGGAATGGGCGACCCGATCGAGTCGTTCCGCCTGCTGCTTCCCCGGGTGGTGCAGGTGCATCTGAAGGACGCGTTGCCCACGGCGACGCCGGGCGAATGGGGCAGCGAGGTGGCGGTCGGCCGAGGGGCGGTGGACTGGGAGGCGTTCGGCGGCGTGCTCACTTCGGCCGGTCGACCGATCCACGCGCTCTTCGAGCGTGAGGCGGGAAACGAGCGCGAGCGCGACATCCGCCACGGGCACGCGGTGATCTCGTCGATCGACTCGTTCAAGAGCTACGCCCGTGGCTGACCGAGTGCGTGTGGGCATCGTGGGTTTCGGGTTCATGGGCCGCACGCACGCGGGCGCGTACCGCTGGGCGGCCGAGCGCGGCGGGCTGCCGGTGGAGATCACGGTCGTCGCCGACGGCCGGGGCGAGGCGGCGTTCGCGTCCGGCGGCGGCAACATCGGGGCCGGCGGGCTGCCGATCGAGCCGGGCGATGTGCGCGTCGTCACGGAGGCGGCGGACTTGTTCGCGTCGGGAGATGTCGACCTCGTGAGCCTCTGCACGCCGACGGACACGCACGTGGACCTGGCGATCGCGGCGCTCGAGGCCGGCAAGCATGTGCTGGTCGAAAAGCCGGTCTCGACCAGCACCGCGGCGATCGAGCGGCTGATCGGGGCGGCGGCGGTCGCGAAGAACGACCAGGGCCTGATCTGCTCGCCGGCGATGTGCATGCGGTTCTGGCCCGAGTGGTCGTGGCTGAAGGGCGTGATCGACTCGGGGGAACTCGGCAGGGTGCACTCGGCGAGCTTCACGCGGCTGGGGGCGGCACCGGCGTGGTCGGGCTTTTACGCGGATGAGAGCCGCTCGGGCGGGGCGATCCTGGATCTGCACGTGCACGATGTGGACTTCGCGCTGCACTGCTTCGGGGCCCCCACCGCCGTCACGAGCCGCGGGGACGCGTCGCATGTTTCGACGCTCTACGAGTTCGCGGGCGGGCCGGGACACGTGCTGGCGCGGGGCGGGTGGCTGCGGTCGCCGAGTTTCCCGTTCACGATGCGGTACATTGTTGAGTTCGAGCGAGCCGTCGCGGACTTTGACCTGTCGCGCGAGAAGCCGCTGATGCTGCACGATGCCGAGGGGTCACGGGCGATCGAAGTGCCGGCGGGAAGCGGGTACGACCACCAGGCCGCGGCGGTGGTGAGGGCCGTCCTCGACGGCGGCGCCGCGCCGGTGACGCTGGTCGATGCGTTGACGAGCCTGCGGGTGGTCGAGGCGGAGCGGGCGTCGGCCCGGAGCCGCAGCACGGTGCCGGTCGCCGGGTGAGCGGGGCCTAGCATCGTCACGAGTGTGTTCCAAGGCGTCTGCAAAGGAAGCGCAGCATGATCCGGATCGGTGCGATCGGCGTTGATACCAGCCACCTCCCCGAGTTCAGCCGTCGGCTGAAAGAGATGCACGACGCGGGCACGTTCGGCGGGCGGGTGACGGCGATGCTCGACGCGGGCGATCACGGCTGGCCAGACGCCGAGCAGGTGTCGAAGTGGGTCTCAACCACCGCGGACCTGGGCGTCGAGCGCGTTGGTTCGATGGACGATCTGCTGGACAGCGTCGACGCGGTCATGGTGCTTGCCATCGACGGGAATCGCCACCTGGAGCTTGCGACGGCCGCGCTTAAGAAGGGTCTGCCGACATACATCGACAAGCCGCTGACATGCGATGTCGAGCAGGCGAAAGAGATCCTTCGGCTGTCTCGGGACTCGGGGGCGCGGTGCTACTCGGCGTCAAGCCTGCGGTTCGCGACCGAGCTGGAGTCGATCCCGTGCGACCTTGGGGACCTGGTCGCCATCGATGCGTTCGGGCCGGGCGAGCTCAACGACACGATGCCGGGTCTGTTTCACTACGGCGTGCACACGATCGAGATGGTCGACGCGATCTGGGGCCCGGGCGTCAAGCGGGTCAGCGCGGTCGAGTTCCCGGATCGGCACCTCGTCGACCTCGAGTATCACGACGGGCGGTACGCCCGGCTTCGGCTCGACCGCAAGGCGGCGTACGACTTCGGCGCGACGATCCAGGGGGACAAGAAGTCGCACCAGTTCCTCGTCGACTTCGGGCCCGTGTACACACGGCTCGTGACGGGGATGGCGGGCTTCTTTGAGGGCGGGGCCGCCCCGGCTGAGCTTCGGGACATCGTTGAGAATGTGGCCGTGATGGCCGCTGGGAACGAGTCGATCCGGCGTCAGGGCGAGTGGATCGATGTCGCGGCGGTCTCGTGACCGAATAAAAATCGAACAGAATGACGGTTTCCCCGCAATCCGGTGTGTGGGTACTTGCAATCGGCCGCTCGTCTCGTCAAGATTATAGAAGACCTCGCAGGGTCGACGAGAGACCGAGACGGACGTGAGCAGATTCCACCACCAGCTTGGCACCTTGATCGCGGCGTTGTCGACAGCTGTGTGCGCGCTAGGCCAGATCGAGGCGGCACCCATCGAGGTCAGCACACCGGCGGGCATCGCCCGGGGCTGGGCGGCCACGGTCGACCTGGCAAACCCGTCTGTCTCCGTCGTTGCGTTGGCGGAATCGGCGGACGCCCCGGGCACGGCGAAGCTCGTCACGCCCGACGCGTGGCTCAATGGCGACGGCGAACTCCGCTTGGTGATCAACGCGAATTTCTTCGGGGCGAAACCCGACGCCACCGCGACGATCGTCGGCGTGTGCGTGACCGAGGACGGCGTGCTGAACCGGCCGAGGTCGCACGAGGGGCGATTCGACCCGGCCCTCGTGATCACGAGCGACGGGCGCGCCGTGATCGGGCATCTCGACGGCGATGCGCTGTCGGACGCGCGAGCGGCCGTCGCCGGCGTGGGCGGTTCCGAGACATCGAGCGTGGCGGGCACGCTGCTGGTCGGTGACGGCGAAAGCCTTGGCTCCACGGCGCGGGTGCAGCCCTTGGCCCGCCATCCGCGGACGGCGGTCGGCGTGAGCGAGGACGGCCGAGAGCTGTTCATCGTCGTCATCGACGGTCGCCAGGAAGGGTGGAGCGTCGGCGTCACCCTGCCCGAGCTCGCCGAGCTGCTGCTCGAGCGGGGCGCGTGGGACGCGGTGAACCTCGACGGGGGCGGCTCGAGCGCCCTGCTGTGGAGGGACGGGCAGCGCATCGAAAGCAACCAGCCGAGCGACGGAGACTATCGCCCCGTGGCGGTGTCGCTCGGCGTCCGAGTGGCAGAGTGTGCGCCGGCGTCGAAGGCCGGCGGAGAGTGACACATGTGTGCTCCGATCGTATCGGGGCGTGGATTCACTGACAGGGAGAGACCAGAGATGATGAAGACACTTGCAATCGCGACGATCGCCGGCATGACGGCTTCGGCTTCGGGTCAGCTGACGCTGAACCTGATCAACCAGATCGACCTGCTCGATACGCAGGACCCGGTCGCGGCCTCGTACATCGGGTCGAACCCGGGTGCGGTCGGCTGGAACGGCCAGGACCTGTACGTGGCCGGCTGGAACAACGGGCGTGGCCTCGTGAACCACGGCATCGTGGGCGTCGCCAACGCCGCGTCGAGCGACACGCTCGGCACGAGCTTCGGCCTGATCCAGACGGTCGACTTCCGCGGCTACAACAGCCTGGACGTCGACGCTCAGGGCCGCGTGCTCGCCGGCTACGACGGCGGCTCGGCCAACCCGCAGGGCCTGGCGATCTACGACGGCGCGACCGGCGCGGTGCTGACCAGCCGCAACGAGCGTCCGGCGTTCGCCAACTTCGACCCGGCCAACGGGGGCGATGTGGCGTGGTCGGTGTTCGGCTCGGGCCGCCTGCGCGTGGTCGATGACGCGAACCTCGCCGGCCCGACGATCTTCGACAGCGCCAACGGCCCGGTGATCTTCGCCGGCAGCACGATCCAGCGCGGCCAGGACATCGACGACAGCGGCAACATCACGCTGAACGACGCCGGCGGGAACCTGACCTACTTCCCCCGCACCGGCGCCAACTCGACCGGCGCGGCGGTGACGCTCGCCTCGGGTCTCGCGACCGGCAACGGCAACAACAACGCGATCCTGAACACGGGCTTCGGCGACTTCGTGATGTACAACCTGCGGGGCGCTGGGACCTACGGCAGCACGATCGCGGCCGTGGACACCGCGGGCAACCCCATCGCGCTGACGATCAACGGGCTCGACCTGTCGGTCGCGACCGCCACAGGCTGGTGGGACTTCGACTACAACAGCGCCACCGGCACCCTGGCGGCCGTGGAGTTCTCGACGCGTCAGGCGTTCGTGTTCCAGGTTGTTCCGGCGCCGGCCTCGGCGGCCCTGCTGGGCCTCGGCGGTCTGGCCGCGGCTCGCCGCCGTCGCTGAACGCTGATCTGACTTTCTGCCTCCCGGTCGAAGGACCGGGAGGCGGCTTTGGCACCGCTTTCCGAGCTCAAACCGATCACCGCCGAGCAGGGCACACCGCTCTATGTCCTCGCGCGCGAGGCGATCAAGGAGGCGGTCGACGCTGGACGCCACGAGCCGGGCGCGCAGCTGCCGAGCACCAAGGCGCTCAGCGAGCAGCTCGGGGTCTCGCTCGTGACGGTGCACCGCGCGCTGCAGGAACTGGTCGCGGCGGGCGTGCTCCGCCGGGGGCAGGGACGCGGCACCTTCGTGCACGAGCGGTACAACGAGCGGCGCGACGCGGCGACCGGGACCCGGCTGGGGCTCGTGTTTCACGGCGAGTGCTCGCTGGCGGACTCGTTCCACGGGCAGCTGTTCGAGGGCGTCCGCCAGGAGGCGACGGATCACGGCATCGATCTCGTGCTGCTCCGATTCGGGGAGGACTGGCGCCGCGAGTGCAGCGGCTATCTGTATGTCAACCCGCTGCCCGATCAGCTCGATCAGCCGCCCCGGTTTTCGACCCGCGGCAAGTCGCTGGCCACGCCGCAGGAGCCGGTGCTCGTTCTCGGTGCTCGGTTCGATCGCCCGGGCGTCGGCTGGATTGATACGGACAACATCGAGATCGGCCGGATGGCGGCCCGGCATCTCGCCGAGTGCGGCGCGGGTTCGCTGGTGTACCTGGGCGACGGCTCGGCGCTCAGCAACAGCCGCGACCGATGGACCGGGTTCACATCGGAGTGCCTGTCGCTCGATCTGCCGTTCGAGCCGGAAGAAGACGCGATCCGGATCGAGGACTGGCGGCTCAACGGCGACGCCGAGCGACAGCTGCGCGAGCGGCTGATGGCCGAGCCGAGCGTCGCGGTGTTCGCCGCGGGGTATTACTTCGCGCTGGGCGTGTACAAGGTGGCGGCGGATCTCGG
>DAIOTV010000082.1:0-8935 GCA_036751825.1 Phycisphaerales bacterium | reverse complement strand
TCCCCCGCCGCCGGTGGGGGAGCTGTCGGCGCAGCCGACTGAGGGGGGGTCTTCGAGCGGCCGCAAAGACACCCCCTCCGCCTCGCATGCGCTCGGCCCCTCCCCCGTCGGCGACGGGGGAGGAGACATCAACTGGCTGCGCTGGGCGCGGCTGAACCGCGAGCTGAAAATCCTCGCCGACAAGCTGATCTCGGCGTACTTCCTGATCGTGTGGGACTTCGTGAACTGGGGCCGGCAGCGGGGCATCCCCGCGCTCGCGCGCGGCTCGGGCGTGGGCACCATGGTCGGCTACGTGCTGGGCCTCTCCAACGCCTGCCCGGTCGACTACGGCCTGCTCTTCGAACGCTTCACCGACCCGGACCGCAGCGAGTACCCCGATATTGATATCGACCTCTGCCAGGACGGCCGGGGCGAGGTGATCGAGTATGTCCGCCAGAAGTACGGGCATGTCGCGCAGATCATCACCTTCGGGACGCTCAAGGCGCGGGCCGCGGTGCGCGATGTCGGCCGGGTGCTCGAGTACCCGCTGCCCGACACGGACAGGCTCGCCAAGCTCATCCCCGAAGAGCTCGGCATCACGCTCGAGAAGGCGCTCCAGCAGGAGCCGGAGCTTCAGAAGCTCTACGACAGCGACGGCACCGCGCGGCGCGTCATCGACAACGCGAAGGTGATGGAGGGCCAGGCCCGGCACAGCAGCGTGCACGCGGCGGGCGTGATCGTGGCGACGCGGCCCCTGCACGAGGTCGTGCCGCTCTATCGGCAGGCGGGCGCGGCGGACCACGAGATCGTCACGCAGTGGGACGGGCCGACCTGCGAGAAGATGGGCCTGCTCAAGATGGACTTCCTGGGTCTGCGGACCCTGTCGATCATCGAGCGGGCGAAGAAGCTGATCACGCGGACGCTGCCCGAGGAAGCGATCTGGAACGGGGTCGGGCGCGCGGTCGGCGAGGGCGATCACCCCCTCGACCTCGACCGGCTGAGCTACGACGACCAGCGCATCTTCAGGCTCTTCCAGCGCGGCGATACCACGGGCGTGTTCCAGTTCGAATCGGGCGGCATGCGCCGGCTGCTGATCGAGATGAAGCCCGACCGGCTCGAAGACCTGATCGCCGCCAACGCGCTCTTCAGGCCCGGACCGATGGACCTGATCCCCGACTACAACAAGCGCAAGCACGGGCACGCGCAGGTGCCGGCGGTGCACCCGATCGTCGACAGGTTCACCGCCGAGACCTACGGCGTGATGGTCTACCAGGAACAGGTCATGCAGATCGTGCACGAGCTGGGCGGCATCCCGCTGCGCCAGGCGTACGCGCTCATCAAGGCGATCAGCAAGAAGAAAGAGAAGGTCATCGCCGAGAACCGGCCAAGGTTCGTCGAGGGCGCGGGCAGGAAGGGCCTCGAAGCCGCCAAGGCCGAAGAGCTCTTCGAGCTGATCCTCAAGTTCGCGGGCTACGGCTTCAACAAGTCGCACTCCACCGGCTACGCGATCGTCGCGTACCAGACGGCCTACCTCAAGACCTTCTTCCCCTCGCACTACATGGCGGCCTTCCTGACCTTCGAATCGCAGGCCCAGAAGGTCAGCGACTGGATCCCGTATCTCGAAGACTGCAAGCGCTGCCAGTTCATCGACCCCGCCACGGGCGAGACGGTGCGCACGGGCGTCGAGGTGCGCCCGCCGCATGTGAACCTCTCGCAGGCGGACTTCTCGGTGGTCTACGAGAAGAAGGACGAGAAGCGCGCGAGCGCGGGGCATGTGCGGTTCGGGCTCAAGGCGCTCAAGGGCGCGGGCGGCAAGGCGATCGAGGCGATCATCACCGAGCGCGACCGGGGCGGGCCCTTCCGCTCGCTGCACGACTTCTGCGAGCGCGTGCCCTCGGGCAGCGTGAACAAGGCGACGATCGAGGCGCTGGTCAAGAGCGGCGCGTTCGACGAGGCGCACTCGCGCAACGACCGGGCGAGCCTGGTGGCGACGATCGACTCGGCGGTGAGCGCGGGCCAGAAGCTCGCCGCCGACCGGGCGGCGGGCCAGGGCGCGCTCTTCGGCGCGCCCGAGCCCGACGAGAGCTCGCCGTCGAACGCCGAGGCCCCGCTGGTGCGCGTCGAGCCCTGGAGCGAGTCCGAGACGCTCAAGCAGGAGAAGGAGACGCTCGGGTTCTATGTGTCGAGCCACCCGCTCGAGCAGTGGAAGGACTGGAGCGGCGTGTTCGCCAAGGTGCGTGTGGGCGAGCTCGCCGAGGTGCCGCAGGACCAGCGCGTGATCGTGGCGGCGCTGGTCCAGAGCGTGCGGGCGATCGTTGTCCGCAACGGCCGGAGCGCCGGGCAGAAGATGGGCATCGTGACGATCGAGGATCTGTCTGGTTCCGCGGATGCCGTCATGTTCGCCGACTGCTACGCGAAGTACTTGCACCTGTTCGAGGACGACGGGCCCAATTTCGTGCTGGGCCGGATGGACCACAGCCGGGGGAGCCCGCAGATCATCGTGGACCGCATGGTGCCGATCGACGGCGTGCCGCTCGAGAAGGGCCGGCTGCACCTGAAGGTCCGATCCACGGTGCTCAACGGGTCGAGCGAGCGTGCGGTGAGCGCGCTGCGCGACATGCTCGCCGAGCGCGCCAAGACCAACGGCACGAGCGTGCCGGTGCTGCTCGATGTCGAGACGGAAACGGCGCTGGTGACGGTGCAGCCCGAGCCGGCGCTGCGCGTCGACCTCGAGCCCGAGCTGATCACGACGGTGTCGGGCCTGCTCGGCGCCGGCTGCGTGAGCCTGATCGGGGGCAAGGCGATCGATATGGACGAGAAGAAGCCGCGGTACCGGCGCGGGGGCTAGGGCCGGGGTGTGCCCGCGGGCTGGTCGCCCGCGGTCGTTGCGGCGGCGTCGGCGAGCTCTCGCGCGAGCAGCCCGTGCAGGTTGAGCGCGCCGACCAGCGCGATCGCGCCGAGCACGAGCATGACCAGGCCGTAGGGGGCGGCGAGCACGACGGTGATCGGCGCGAGGATGGGCACGAGCGCCGTCAGCCCCGCCGCGACAAAGCCCGCGACCGAGGTCATGGCGGCGACGCCGGCGTAGGTGAACCAGGCGTTGAGGCGGCGCTCGAGCCGGTCGTCGGCGAGCCGGGGCGCCAGCGAACGCACGACGGCGATCCACGCCAGGCTCCGCGCGAACCAGGTCGCCACGAGCGCCGCCGGGATCGCGATGGCGAGGGCGAGGCCCGCGTTCGGGGTGTCGCGTGTCGCTGCGAGCGCGAGCCCGCCCGCGGCGACGAGCGCGAGGTCGAGCAGCGTCAGGCCCCGGAGCGTCGGCCGAGACCACGCACGGATCGGAACGCGGCCCGGGGCCGTCAGGCGGAACGCGGACAGGGCGTTCATCGACGCCACGACCCCCGAGCCGGTCAGCAGCACCCACCAGGCCGCGTCGGGGGCGGCGAAGGCGATCGCGCCGAGCGTTGCGAGCTGCGCGAGACGCACGAAGCAGGCGATCTGCGCCAGCCGGGCCCCACGCGCCAGGCGTCGCCGATGCTCAGCGGGCTCCTCGGCGAGGGGCGGGCGGGTGTCGCCCGGGCGCCGGCCGCACTCGGGGCAGGGCGCGTTCTCGTCCTCGAGCCCGGCGCGGGGGTAGCGGCAGAGGGGGCAGCGCGCGGTCACGACTCGGCGGGCTTCTGGTGCGCGTCCTCCCAGCGGGTCTTAAGATCGTGCGACACGCCCAAGAGGTCCAGCACCTTGCCCACGATGAAGTCCACGATCTCGTCGACGCTCGTCGGGTTCAGGTAGAAGCCCGGGTTCGTCGGGCAGACGATCGCGCCGGCGAGGGCGAGGGTCCGCATGTTCTCGATGTCGATCAGGTTCAGCGGCATCTCGCGGTGGCACACGATCAGCGGGCGGCGCTCCTTGAGCGTGACCATCGCGGCCCGGGTCAGCAGGTTGCTGCCGGCGCCGGTGGCGATCGCGCCCAGGCTGGTGCTGGAGCAGGGGAGCACGGCCATGCCGTCGTGCAAAAAGCTGCCGCTGGCGATCACCGCGCCGACATCCTTGTTGGGGTGGGCGATGAATCGCTTCTGGTGGTCGGCCCCTCGCTCGGGGTCGGCGGCGAGGGCGGGGAGCATGTCGTCGAGGGTGATCTTCTTGATGCCCTTCTCGTCGAAAAGCAGCCGCTGGCCATACTCGGAGACGACGCAGTGGACCTCGGCGCCGGCGAGCAGGAGCTGCTCGAGCAGGCGGAGGCTGTAGGCGGCGCCCGAGGCGCCCGAGATGCCGAGGACGAATCGGTTGGTTCGCTGGGCGGGCATGGGCGCATGGTAGTTCGAGCCCGGCGGCGGGCCGGATGCCGGCGCGGGCGGCGCGAGCTCGATACAGTGGCTGCAAGCGGCAGGAGGCCCACAGATGCGGAAAGCGATGATCGGACGAGCGGCGGGTGTGGTGGCGCTGGGGGCGGCGATGCTGACCGCCTCGAGCGGGTGCCTGAACTACGGCAACTACCCCCGCGCGGACAGCGACTTCACCTGGCACAACACCCGCGTGACCGCCGGCGTGCTCGAGCTGATGGAGCAGAGCCTGGGGTATGTGATCGCCGACGACGCGACCTCGCAGCCGAGGCTCGCCACGCCCCCGCCGGGCGAGCCCCTGGCGGCGATCAACATCCCCGGGCAGGTGACGCCCGCGGAGTACCGCCGGGTCGCCGAGCGGGCGTACCCGGGCGTGGTGCCGCTGAGCGAGGCGCGGAGCGACTTGCCGGTGTACCAGATCGCGCGGATCCGGCTCCGCGGCGGGCAGACGCGGGTGGATGTGCTCCGTCCCGCGACGGGGCTGCAGCGCAATGTCGAGCGGCCCGTGTACTCGGCCGTGCAGCTGACCTTTGAGGGCGGCTCGGGCTCGTGGGTGATCGTGGGCCAGCGGCTTCGCGAGATCGGCACGATCGACCAGCCGCGGTGGGTGCCCATCGAGGCGCTCGAGCGGGCGATCGAGGCCAACGACCCGACGCAGACGGCTGCGCCCGACGGCCCCGCCGAAGCCACGACCGACGGGGGCGCCGACGCGCAGGAGTGAGCCATGCCCGCGGCGGTCGATCATCGCAGGCACCTCTTGGGCCTGGACGGCATGGACCGTGGGCGGCTGGTGTCGCTGCTGTCGTCGGCGCGGTCGTTCGACGACGGCACGGGCCGGGCCGGCCCGGGCGGGGGGGGCGGACCACACGCCGACCTGCTGCGGGGCAAGAACCTCTGCAACCTGTTCTTCGAGGACTCGACGCGCACGCGCGTCAGCTTCTCGCTGGCGGCACGCAAGCTGGGCGCGGGCGTCATCGACCTGACCGCGCCCGGCTCGAGCGTGGCCAAGGGCGAGACGATCATCGACACCGCCACCGTCGTCGAGGCGACCGGGGGCGACGCGCTGGTCATCCGCGCGGGCGCGCCGGGCGTGGCGCAGAGCGTGGCGGGGCATGTGGCGGTGCCCGTGATCAACGCGGGCGACGGCGCGCACGAGCACCCGACGCAGGGGCTGCTCGACATCTACGCGCTGGCGACGGCATTGGGCCGGGCGGACGCGTTCGACCTGAGCGGGCTGACGGTGGCGATCGTGGGCGACATCGTCAGCTCGCGCGTGGCGCGGTCGGACATCTTCGGCATGACGGCGCTCGGGGCGCGCGTGGTCTGCGTGGGCCCGCCGACGCTGGCGCCGCCCGCCCTGGCGTCGATGGGGTGCGCGGTGTCGAGCGATCTGGACGCCGTGCTCGCCGAGGCGGACGCGGTGCAGGTGCTCCGGCTTCAGTTCGAGCGGCACGGCAGCAGCGAGCGGGTGCCCCCGGGCGTGGGCAGCCTGCGCGAGTACCGGGCGCTCTACGCGCTCACCGCCGAGCGGGCCGAGCGCATGAAGCCCGCCGCCGTCGTCATGCACCCGGGCCCGGTGAACCGGGGGCTCGAACTCGACGGCTCGGTGGCCGACGGCGAGCGGTCGATCGTGCTGCGGCAGGTGTCGGCGGGCGTTCTGGTGCGGATGGCCGTGCTGGCGGAGCTGCTGGGCGGCTGATTCCTGTCGAGCAAGAAGAATTCCGACCGGACCGCAACGGGCGTGGTCGGTGTGCGTAGAGTTGGGCGGATGATGCGCGAGCTGGTCGAGTCCAGGTCGGTGGTCGCCGTGCTTCTCGGGCTGTACCTGCTCGCGACGCTCGGGGCGATCCCCGTGCCGGCGCTCACGCTGAGCCGCCTGGCGCCGTCGGGCGACGGGTCGTGCGTGAGCGTGTGCAAGTGCGTCGGGTGCTCGCCCGAGACCTGCTGCTGCGCGATGCTCGCGCCCCAGCCCGAGGAAGACGACACCGGCGGCGTGGCGATCTTCGGCTACAGCTGCCAGCCCACGGTGACCTGGTTCCTGGCAATTCTTCCCCCGGCGGTGGAGGGCGCGGCGATGTCCGGCGTCGCTTCGCCGCCGCTCGCCGAGCGTGCGCCGCCCGCCGAGGTGCGCGGCGCGTGGTCCGATCTCGGCGTGCCGACGCCCCCTCCCAAGCGCAGCGCCTGATCTCGCAGGACCGCTGTCGTTTCTTTCACGAACACATGTGATGTGCGCGCCCGTTGTACACATGGGCGGTGCGCGCACGGGAAGGTGCTGGCATGAAGGTGCCCGGTGACGCCGAGGCGGCGCGTCGGCGTGGGTTCACGCTGATCGAGCTGCTGGTGGTGATCGCGATCGTTGGTCTGCTGGTGGGCGTGCTGCTGCCGGCGTTGGGCCGCGCTCGCGACACGGCCCGCGGGATCGTTGAGCTGTCGAGGCTCCGCGACCTGGGGTTCGCGACGTCGTACTACACCGAGTCGAACGATGGGCAGCTGCCCATCTCGTCGCACTCGGCGAACTTCGGCTGGAGCTGGTTCAAGAACGGGTTCCCCTGGCCGCAGGCTCTGTTCGAGTTCTTCGCGGACCGTCCGTTCGACCCGCTTGAACCGCCGGGCGATTCGGCGTGGGCGTCGGTGCTCAACGAGCACTACCGCTCGCCGCTGGATCGGTCGGCCGACGTCGAGCCCGGCGAGTTCCGCGCGACGGACATCGCGCGGCTCTCGTTCGCGCAGAACGCGTACTTCGATCTGATCGAGGGCGTCGAGCTGCCGGGCGCCGCACCCTCGGCGGGCAAGTCGCCCGTCCGGCCCTACCGGGCGCTCCGGCGGATCGCCTTCCCCACGGGCACGGTGCTCCAGGCATCGCTGCTCGTCGAGAAGGTCACCGACATGTCCGACCATCACATGGCCCACCAGTGGAAGGACGGCATGCTCGCCGTCGAGCCGGGCAACTCGGTCGATACCGAGCGCCACGGCGGCGGCGTCGGTGTGCTGTTTCTCGACGGGCACGCCGAGGTCCTGCGATTCGAGACAACCTTCGACCCCGAACGCGGGGTCGACCGCTGGGACCCCGACGGGTTCTGACCTGTTTCTTTAGCAGTTCTGACACACACGAAAGCACACACGCGGGGCATGACCCATTGACCCATGACCCCGCGCACACGGAAAGAGATTCTCAAGATGAACAAGACAATCGCAACGGTTTCGATCATGGTTCTCGCCGGCTCGGCGGGCGCGCAGCTCCCGCAGTTCATGTGGGACGGCGGGATGAAGCATGTGCTGATCAGCTTCGACGGCACGAGCCTTGGCATCGAGGTGGACCCCAACTCGCCGCAGCTGCCGCTGCCTTTGGCGATGCGCACCTTCGGCGAGTCGTACCAGGGCAACGCCAGCGTGCTCGACGGGAAGTTCTACAGCAGCCAGTACGGCTTCCTCGCCGACGGCTTCATCAGCCTGCCCGCGGGGGCGGCGATCTCGATCGAGATGCTCAGCGCCACCCAGGGACTCGAGGTCTACGAGGGCGGCCTGCGCTCGATGCTCGCGAACCACACCTACGCGCCGATCTTCGGCACCGACGGGTCGGACACGGCATGGCAGTGGGGCGGCACGATGCATCACCCCTGGTTCGCCGCCGGCGCGCTGGGGTCGTACGAGGCGGTGTTCGAGGTGTATCTCAGCGACGCGGCCACGGGCGATCGGCTGAGCGGGTTCGTGTCGGACACCGTGACGCTGCAGTGGCGTGCCGTGCCCGCGCCGGGCACGGCGGCGGTGCTGGGCCTGGGCGGACTGGTCGCGTCGCGTCGTCGCCGCTGAAACAGGAGCCTTCGCATGAGACTGTCACTGACGATGTGCGCCCTGGCGGCGGGCGGGGGCGCGTGCGCGCAGCCGCTGGTCGATCCGGTGGACATGCTGCACCTGCTCGTGTCGCAGAACGGCACGACGCTGGCGATCGATTTCGAGACGCCGGTGTTCGGCCCCCTGCCGCTGGTGCGGACGGGTGACACCTACACGGGCCCCGGTTCGGTGCTGAACGGGCGCGCGTTCAACGCGCAGTACGGCTGGCTGGCGAACGGGTTCTTCAACCTGCCGTTCGGCTCCGCCGTGTTCGTCGAGGCGGACCGCGTCGATCGCGGGCTCGCGTTCCACGACGCGTTCAGCTTCGAACCGATCCTGACCACGGCCGGCAGCTCGCCGGTGTGGGCATGGACGGGCGTGATGACGCACAACTGGGTGTCGGCAACGCGTCCGGGCGTGTACGAGGCCGACCTGACGGTGTTCGTTGGCGATGCGCAGACCGGCGCGCCGCTGGCGGGCTGGACGGGGGCGAGCGTGACGCTGGCCTGGGAACTGGCGATGGATTCGCTGGGCCCGGTGGCGTCGGTGTCGCCCACGAGCGTCCGGCCGGTGCCGGCGCCGGGGTCGGCGGCGGTGCTGGGGCTGTGCCTGGTGCCGCTGGCGCGTCGGCGCCGCTGAGGGTCTGTCGGTTGACCACACCCGCGGGTCGGTCGGGCTTTCGGGCCCGGCCGGCCCGTTTCTTGTTGGTGCGGCTAGGCTGGGTGCATGAGCGACGCGGGGCTGCTGCTGATCATCTCGGGGCCGAGCGGCGTGGGCAAGACAAC
>DAIOTV010000081.1:0-9144 GCA_036751825.1 Phycisphaerales bacterium | reverse complement strand
TACGTCTCGGTCACCCAGGACGCCCAGCTCGACCTCGCCTGGGACTTCACCGGCGAGGGCGCGTTCGGCCCGCTCGGCCGGATCCGGATCGTCGACTTTTCCGCCGGCGGCGTGCTCGTCTTCGAGACCACCGCGTTCTCGGCCGGCACCGCCTCGGTCGACCTGTTCGCCGGCAGCAACTACGGCGTGCTCGTCCGCGCCACCGCGTCGCAGGACACCTCGGCGTTCGCCACGGCGACCCTGATCCCGGCCCCGGCCTCGGTCGCGCTGATGGGCCTCGCCGGCCTCGCCGCGGTCCGCCGCCGCCGCTAATCCGCTCTCGGCAGCGATGATTCATGTCGATCGAGCCGCGCCCGGACACGGGCGCGGCTTCTTTTTTCGACCAGCGCCGGATCAGCCGGACACGGTCTTTGGTCGATACCCACCGTTCACGCTCGCTCGTCCGCCCCGACCCCCAAGGATGGACCATGGCCAACCAACCGCCCGTCCCACAGCCCGGCAACGCACGCCTTCCCGGCGCTCCCCGGCAGACCGAGAAGCGTCAGCAGACCATCGCCGAGGCACGCAAGCTGATCGGCGAAGAGAAGTACGCCGACGCGATCAAGCGGCTCGAGCCGATGTCCACCGGCTTCAAGCAGGACCCCGAGGCGCTGTTCCTGCTGGGCATCATCGCAGAGAAGCAGCGGAACATCCCGCGGGCGATCGAGTTCGCCAAGCAGTCGCTGCGGATCTTCCAGCATGTTGACGCGTACTTCCTGCTCGCCCGTCTGCACCGGACGGCGGGCAACACCGACGACAGCATCGAGGCCTGCCGCAAGATCCTCGCCGTTCGGCCCGACAACGAGCCGGCGCTCGTGGTCATGGGCGGCGCGATGGAAGAGGGCGGCCGATTCGATGAGGCCCGCGCGGTGATCGAGCCGCTGGTCCGCGCGTACGAGGCCAAGGGCGCGCCCGCGCCGCCGCCCGTGCGGTTCGAGTGGGCCAAGCTGTGCGTGCACGCGAAGGAGTTCGACACGGCGATCGCGGAGATCGACGGGCTGATGGAGTCGTCGCCCGACGAGAACCTGCAGCGGGTGGCGATGCATGTGAAGGCCAAGGCGTGCGACCGGAGCAAGCGGTACGCCGAGGCCGTCGAGGCCGCGGCCCGGGCGAACCGCATCGGCGAGCTCGAGTTCAGCCCCGAGCTGTACGAGCAGCAGGTCTCGACGCTGATCGAGATCTGGTCGGCGGAGGCGATGGCGAAGTTCCCGCTGGCGAAGTGCGACAGCGAATTGCCCGTGTTCGTCGCGGGCATGCCCCGCAGCGGCACGAGCCTGATCGACCAGATCATCGACGCGCACCCCAAGGCGGCGGGCGTTGGCGAGCTGGCGTCGATCGAGAACTTCGCCAAGCAGCTGAGCCTGGCGTACGACGGCGACAAAGAGCCGCCGGACTGCTTCGGCAAGTTCAACGAGGCCACCTGGACCAAGGCGGCGAACGCGTATGTCCGCGACCTGACCAAGCGGGCGCCCGCCGGCGCCGAGCGCGTGGTGAACAAGTCGCTGGGCAACAACAAGCTCGTCGGGCTGATCGCGAGGCTCTTCCCCAGGACGCGGATCATCCACGCGATCCGCGACCCGCGCGATGTGGCGGTGAGCTGCTACATGGGCGGGTTCAACCACGCCGTGCACCCGTGGACGACGCGGTTCGAGTGGATCTTCCCGGCGTGGGAGCAGTCGCGGCGGATGATGGACCACTGGAAGGCGACGCTCGAGGTGCCGATCCTCGAGGTGCACTACGAGGAGCTCGTCCGGGATCCCGGCACGCAGTTCCCTCGGATCATCGAGTTCCTCGGGCTCGAGTGGGACGAGGCGTGCAACGAGTTCTACAAGAGCAAGCGGACGGTGCGCACGCTGAGCTACGACCAGGTGAACCGCCCGATCTACACCACCTCGGCGGGCCGGCACGCGCACTACCTCGAGTTCATGGGCGAGGTGGCGATCCCCGCGTACCCGTAAGGCGGGCGGCGGGAGCGGGGCGGGCGTGTCCCAAAAAACCAACCGGCCCGCTTTCACGGGCCGGATGGTCCACAGGTTAGAGAGAGACAGAAACAGAGAGACAGATGCTCGTCCCCACGGGTTCGCAGCCCCAACGACGAGCAAAGCCGCGGCCGGCCGTTGGACCGGCCGCGGGTGCAAGACGGACAGGGTTCGCCTTAGCGGCGGCGGCGAGCGGCGGCGAGGCCGCCGAGGCCGAGCAGCGCGGCCGAGGCCGGCGCCGGGATGAAGTTGACGTTCAGCACGTTCGTGCCCGAGGCGGTCGACGTCGAGGTGACATCGAAGGCCGGGCCGAAGACCGTGTTGAAGTTGCCGACGGCGATGTAGTAGGTGCCGTCGGCGAGCGCGCCGACCGAGTCGCTGGTGAGCTCGGAGGTCAGGATGTCGTTGAAGAAGTCGGCGTCGTCGTTGGTGGCGATGAGGTTGCCGTTGGCGTCGTACAGGCCGATCTCGGTGTCATCGGGGCCGAACGAGCCGCCGGTGTTGGTCGAGCCGAAGGTGTCGATCGACCAGGGCTGCGAGCCCGCGCCGCCGGTGAGCTCGAACTCGAAGAACTGGACCTCGCCGGTGCCGATCGGGCCCGAGAAGGTGGTGCTCGGGTTGGTGCCCAGGTTGGCCTGGGTGCTGGGCGGCGAAACGGTGTCGAAGCCGAGGGTGATGTTGACGTTGTTCCAGAAGGCGTTCGAGCCGCCGAAGGTCTGGAGGGCGTTGAACCAGAGCGAGTCGCCGCCCTGGTAGCTGGGGCTCAGGAAGCCGTCCCAGGTCAGGGTGCGCGACGAGCCATCGGACGTCGCGTCGGGCGAGACGCCCGGGTCGGCGTAGAAGGTGAACAGGGCCGGGTCGCTGACGCCCGGGGTGAACGCGGCATCGGTGAAGGCCCAGATGCCCTCGTTCGAGAACGGGTTGCCGCCGCCGGCGACCCAGTCAACCGACACGCTGAACGAGGTGTAGTTGCCGGCGGGGATGCCGGCGCCGTTCAGGTCGATGCTGATGCCGGCATCGCCGACATTCAGGTTGCCCAGGTTGGTGCTAAACTGACCGTGGCCGAGGCCCGCGAGCCCGGCTGCTGCAAAGAGAGCCAAAGTCTTCTTCATCTCAATCTTCCCTCTCCGGCGGGCCGAGGCCCGCACGAAACAGACCCCGGTGACGGTCCCACTTGCCGCCACCGAGCGCCGTGAGAACGAACAGTGTTCCCACGCAAAGAGGTCGACCCACTAACCGCCAGCGCGCCGACCATCATTATGTCGCGACCTGCGTTGCCTTTCGGCACCAGGGCCGCAGCGGCACACGGATAGCGCGTCAGCACGGACGGTCCCACAACACATCCGAGGACGGGCACTCACCGCGAATTGGGATGGCAGGAGATTCCGATGCGTTGAGCCGACAGATGACGGCCGCCCGCGCAACACGCTTGAATTCAGAACCACATCAATGCGTGTGATGACCACTTTCGCTGGTCATCGCTCTCTCGCCCATCCAACCGCTTTGTCTCTTCTCGACGCCGGATTGCCGCCCGGTGCCGAATCCCACAACGCGAATGTATCAGGCCTCACCCCCCGATACAAGCACTGGTGAGGCTTTTTGCTCACTTTTTCTGGGACAGCGTTGGTGGCGAAAACAGACAAGGCTCCGCCGAGGAGCGGAGCCTTGCCGGGGTTTCGGTGTTACCGGTCGCGAGCGATCGGCGGCGTTGCGGCGGCGGCTCAGGTCGAGCCGGCGCCAGCTTCAACCGGCTTGTCGCCGTCTTCCGACGGGTTGTTGCCTGCGCTGGCCTTGCGGTCCGTCGGCTTGAAGAACAGGTGGTCGGCCTCGTCCTTGCGCGTGACGTTGACGACCGAGTCCGTCCCGATCTCGCCGGCGAGGAGCATCTCGCTGAGCGGATCTTCGATGTAAGTTCCGAGCGCCCGACGCAACGGCCTTGCGCCGAAGTCGGGGTTGTAGCCCTTGTCGATCAGGAAGTCCTTGGCGACCTGATCGAGCACGAGCTCGATCGACTGCTGCCGCAGACGCTCGCTGACCTTGGCGACCTCGTACTCGACGATCTCGACCAGGTCGGCCTTGGTGAGCGGGCGGAAGACGATGACATCGTCGAGCCGGTTGATGAACTCGGGGCGGAAGAACCGCTCGATCTCCTTCATCAGCACGCTCTTGATGTTCTCGTAGTCCACGCCGTCGGACCGCTTCTGGAACCCGAAGCCGCCGCCGCCCTTGATCAGGTCCGCGCCGATGTTGCTCGTCATGATGATCACGGTGTTGCGGAAGTCGACATGCCGGCCGAACGAGTCGGTCAGACGCCCCTCCTCCATGATCTGAAGCAGCATGTTGAACACATCGGGGTGGGCCTTCTCGACCTCGTCGAGCAGCACCACGGCGTAGGGCCGCCGGCGGATCTGCTCGGTGAGCTGCCCGCCCTCCTCGTAGCCGACATAGCCCGGGGGCGCGCCGACCAGACGGCTGACGTTGTGCTTCTCCATGTACTCGGACATGTCGAGGTGGATCAGGCTGTCGGCGTCGCCGAACATGAACTCGGCCAGCGCCTTGCTCAGCAGCGTCTTGCCGACGCCCGACGGGCCCACAAAGATGAAGCTGCCCATCGGCCGCTTGGGGTCCTTCAGACCCGCCCGAGCCCGGCGGATGCTCTTGGCCACCGCGCGGATCGCCTCGTCCTGGCTGATGACCGCCTTGTGCAGCTCGGCCTCGAGCTGCAGCAGCCGCTGGGCCTCTTCCTTCTCAAGCCGCTGCAGGGGCACGCCCGTCATCTTGCTGATGACCTCGGCGATGACCTCCTCGTCAACGACGCCGCCGGTCTGCTGGCTCTTGTCGCGCCAGTCGGCCTGCTGCTGTTCCTTCTCCTTGCGGAGCTTCTCGGCCCGATCGCGCAGCTCCGCCGCCCGCTCGTAGTCCGCGGCCTTCACCGCCTCGTCCTTCTCGATCGAGAGCTTCTCGATGTCGCTCTCGAGCTCGGCGAGGTTCGGCGGCTTGGTCATGCTCTTGATGCGCACCCGGGCGCCCGCCTCGTCGATCACATCGATCGACTTGTCGGGCTGCACCCGGCCCGTGATGTACCGGCCCGCGAGGTCCACCGCGGCCTTCACGGCCTCGTCGGTGATCTGCACCCGGTGGTGCTCCTCGTACTTGTCGCGCAGGCCCTTGATGATCTCGACCGTCTGCTCGTTGCTGGGCGGCTCGACCGTGATCGCCTGGAAGCGCCGGGCCAGCGCGGCGTCCTTCTCGATGTACTTGCGGTACTCGTCGAAGGTCGTCGCGCCCACGCACTGGATCTCGCCGCGGGCCAGCGCGGGCTTCAGCACGTTGCTCGCGTCGATCGCGCCCTCGGCGCCGCCCGCGCCGACGAGCGTGTGCAGCTCGTCGATGAACAGGATGACGTTCTTGGCCTTGCGGACCTCGTTCATGACCGCCTTGATGCGCTCTTCGAACTGGCCGCGGTACTTCGTGCCCGCGACCATCATCGCGAGGTCCAGCACCACCAGCCGCTTGTCGTGCAGGATGTCGGGCACCTCGCCGGCGACGATGCGCTGGGCCAGGCCCTCGACGATCGCGGTCTTGCCGACGCCGGCCTCGCCCAGCAGCACGGGGTTGTTCTTGGTGCGTCGGCAGAGGACCTGCACAACGCGTTCGATCTCGCGCTCGCGCCCGATGACCGGGTCGAGGTCGCTCTCCTTGGCCAGCTCGGTCAGGTCGCGGCCGAAGCTGTCGAGCGCGGGCGTGCGGCTCTTGCCGCCCTTGCCCCGTGCGGCCGAGCCGGCCTCGGCGCCGCCGCCGGCCAGCGCCCCGCCGTCCTCGCCCTCTTCGCCCGAGGCGCCGAGCAGGTTCAGGACCTCCTCGCGGACTTCCTCGAGCTTCAGGCCCAGGTTGCGGAGGACCTGCGCCGCCACGCCGTCGTGCTCACGCAAGAGGCCCAGCAGCAGGTGCTCGGTGCCGACGTAGTTGTGGTTGAGGTTTCGGGCCTCTTCGATGGCGTACTCGATGACCTTCTTGGCGCGGGGGGTCTGGGGCAGCTTGCCCATGGTGACCATCTCGGGGCCGGCCTTGACGAGCTTCTCGACTTCGAGGCGGACCTTGCGCAGGTCGACGTCGAGGTTCTTGAGGACGTTGGCGCCGACGCCGGAGCCTTCCTTGACGAGGCCCAGCAGGATGTGCTCGGTCCCGATGTATTCGTGGTTGAACCGCTGGGCTTCCTGGTTGGCCAGGGCCATCACCTTGCGGGCACGGTCTGTGAATCGCTCGAACATCGCTGGCTCCCTTCGGCCTTGGGCAGGTGCCCGCCGAGGATGGGTTGTTCCGGGCGGAGGCCGCCATCGCTGGCAAACCGCCGTCCGACGTCGGTCATTCCGACCCGGTCCATAGGTTTCTATGGACCTGTCGGGAGTGTTCGCGGCCCCCGGCTGGCAGTTGCAGCCGAGTTCTTCCGCTGCTGTATCGGTGCGCGCCGCGTGCCACTCGCCCGCGACCTCGCAATCCGCCCGGCATCGCCTGAATCGGTGCCCGCGCCCGCCCCGCTCCCTGCCGACCGCCCCCGACCGGGCCGACCGACCGCCGGTCTGGCAGGCCCGCTACTCGTCCGCCCGTGAAGCGAAACTCGGGAGAATACCACCCGAATTCGGGGGTGGCTCTCTCCGGACGCCGTCGGCCTGCCGCTCGCTCGGCTCGTCGCGGAGCGCCGAGGCGTCGGCGACAAGCCGAATGGGGATGGTCGCCTCGTCCTGGGCCCCGCTGACCTCGTCCACAATGCGAACTTTCAGGTCGTATTCGCCCACGCTGAGCGTGGCCGGCAGCTCGATGGGCGTGGCGACGAACAGGTCGCGGAAGCCGCGTCGGCTGGTGCGGGGCAGCCAGTTCACCGTGCGCTGCCAGGTGGGGTTGGGGTCGCCCGCGCGGAGGAAGAGCTCCATCTCCTGCCGCAGGTCCGCCGCCACGCGGTCGCCCTCGACGGCGGCCTCGCTCTCGCTCGCCGGCCTGAGCCCGAAGTGGTCGACCTCGGCGTAGACCACGACGCGGTTGGTCCGGCCTGCCAGGAAGGTCCGGCGTTTCAGCGGCACATAGCTGCCAAAGCCCGGCGCCCGCTCGCAGAGCTCGGCCCGGATGATGTGCACCCGCGCGTGCTCGCGGAGGCCCTCGGCCGCGTCGAGCAGGATCTCGCGCACCCGCTGCGGGTCGCCGGCGATCTCGCTCTCGGTGCCCACCAGCCGAACCGCGAGCGACCGCAGGGCCAAGAGCGACGCCCGCTCGCTCTCGGTGAGCATCAGCCTGCCCCCGCCGGGCAGATCGGCCTCGGGCAAAACGCCCGACGCGATCGACTCGAGCAGGGCCGCGGCGACGAGCGGTCGCCCGGGGTCGTCGGCGGCCGCGGCGTCTTCTTTCAGCAGGGCCGCGAGCTCGCCGGCGAGCTCGGCGATGCGGGCGCCGCGGTCGGGCGCGGGCTCGGCGGGGTCGTCCTGGGCGGGGGCCACGGGTTCGGCAACGGCGGGCGTGGGTGCCGCGAGGAGCACCCCCGGCCCGCCACCGGCGAGGGACAAGGCCCGGAGCAGCCCGTCCTGGGGCTGCGGCGTCGTGGGGTCGTCGGTCCGGTGGGCCGCCGGCGAGGGCGGGCGATCCATCACCAGCGACGGGGGCCGATCGCGCACCGCGGGCGCGATGGTCTCTGCGGTCTCGGCGCGTTCATTCGTTGGTTCGCCCCGGCCCAGCCCTCGCAGATCCGCCGCCTGCCGGGCGATCAGGGCCTCGAGGCCCGAGGCGGGCCCATCGCCGGCGTCGCCCTCGGTCCAGACCCAGTCGGACTCGCCCACGGCGATCGGCTCGGGGGGCGGCGCGGGCGGGGCGGCACACCCGGCGAGCAGGCACAGACCGGCCACGCCAAGGGCGAGGGTCGTGTTGCGCTCCGCGCGTGGCATATCGGCTCCGCCGGGGTGCTGGTGGCGCGGTCTCCGCCGCGCTGGCTGATGAAACATCGGCCGGCGGTCGCGGCGGGCCCCAGAAACGACGGATCGCGCAGAAACTGCGCTACGGGAGCCGGGGCTTCTGGACAGGCTCGCCGTCGACTTCCAGCACGCTCAGTTGCGTCAGCCAATCGATCCGGCGGTTCTGCTGCGGGAGGGCCAGGAACTCGTCGAGTGTGCGCGAGAATGTGATCTGGTAGCGGACCGTGTGCCGGTCGATGAGGTCGCCTTCAACATCCAGCAGCGTGTAGCGGAGGGTGACGGACTCGGTGCCGTATGGAATCCGAGCGACAACGTACGATCCGGCCACGGGCTGCTTCCCCGGGTTGGGGTAGCCGACCGCGGCGCTGAGCACCTCGTCAGACGCGCTATCCAGCAGCGCCGATTCGAACGACTCAATTTCCGGCGTTCGGCACGTCCCGGCGACACTGGCAGTGTTAAGGACGATCATCGAGTCCCGGGAATCGAACCAAAGGCGCACACCAGCGAGCCGACCGAGACTGAGCCTCCGCGTCTCGCGTGCTTGGGCGGCCGAGAGTGCGCCGGCGTGGAGGGATCTCTGCCGCAACTCCCAGGCCATGCTTTGAACGCCGGCGCCACGCTCGATCCCGTGCATCCAGAACCACGGCTTGCCAGAGCTTCCATAGACCCAGCCCCATAGATGATTGCCAAATCGCTGCATGGTGCGCGGTTCGTTGCCCCACCGGCAGGCCAGCTCTTCGGCGAGCGTCGCGGGCGTGCCGGCACCAATCCGCGAGCCCTCGGCGATCACCTCCTGCATGAAGGTCTGCAACGCGACACGCTGTTCGTCGTCGATGCCCGTTCTGTAGAAGTCGGTGTCGTGCCAGGCCTGCGGCAACCAGGGAAGGGCCACGACCAGCACCGTCGTCGGCACCACGCCGCGCCAGCCCGTCGCCTGCACGCGCGGCGTCGCGATGAAGGCGTAGCCCACGAGCAGCAGGCCGATCGCCGCCAGCGCGTGCCTCGGCCTCCGGCGGCGTCGGTGCAGGTCCTTCGCCCGGGTGATCTCCCGCCCGCACTCCGGGCAGGTCAGCGGCGGGTCGCCCGCGGCGTCGAGGTCGTACCAGCATTTCGGGCACCGCCGGCGATGCTTCGACCGCGTGCCCCGCGCGGCCCAGAGCAGCCACGCC
>DAIOTV010000080.1:0-9159 GCA_036751825.1 Phycisphaerales bacterium | reverse complement strand
ATGTACCGCTAGGAGAGCCGGATCCCCCGCTGCACCGTTTGACCCGAACGGCAGCCCATACCGGCGAGAGGAAGTTCGCAATGGCCAAAGGCACCTTCGAAAGAACAAAACCGCACGTCAATGTCGGCACCATCGGCCACATCGACCACGGTAAGTCCACCCTGACCGCGGCGATGGTCGCGCGCTCCGCCGCCAAGAACGGCGGCGAGATCAAGAGCTACGCCGAAATCACCAAGGGCGGTACCGTCCGCGACTCGTCCAAGACCGTGACGATCCACTCGTCGCACGTGGAGTACGAGACCGAAGCCCGTCACTACGCTCACGTGGACTGCCCCGGCCACGCTGACTATGTCAAGAACATGATCACCGGCGCCGCCCAGATGGACGGCGCAATCCTCGTCGTGTCCGCCGCCGACGGTCCCATGCCCCAGACCCGCGAGCACGTGCTGCTCGCCCGTCAGGTCGGCGTGCCCTACATCGTGGTGTTCATGAACAAGATCGACCTCGTGGACGATCCCGAGCTCGCCGACCTGGTCGAGATGGAGATCCGCGAGCTGCTCGACAAGTACGAGTTCCCGGGCGACGACACCCCGATCGTCCGCGGCCAGTCCAAGGCGGCTCTCGAGAACCCCAAGGACGACGAGATCTGCAAGCCGATCGACGAGCTGTTCGACGTGCTCGACAGCTACATCCCCGAGCCGACGCGCGAGGACGACAAGCCCTACCTGATCGCGGTCGAGGACGTGTTCTCGATCAAGGGCCGCGGCACGGTGGCGACGGGTCGCATCGAGCGTGGCGTGGTCAAGGTCGGCGACGAGGCCGAGATCGTTGGCCTGATGAAGGACAACGTGAAGACCACGGTCACGGGCGTCGAGATGTTCCAGAAGACCCTCGACATGGGCCGGGCCGGTGACAACGTGGGCATCCTGCTCCGCGGCGTTGAGAAGGACGGCATCACCCGCGGGCAGGTCGTCTGCAAGCCGGGCTCGATCAAGCCCCACAGCAAGTTCAAGGGTCAGGTCTACGTTCTGACCAAGGAAGAGGGCGGCCGCCACACGCCGTTCTTCAGCAACTACCGCCCGCAGTTCTACATGCGGACGACCGACGTGACCGGCTCGATCAAGCTGCTCGGCGGTGCCGAGATGTGCATGCCGGGCGACAACATCGAGGTCGAGGTGGACCTTGGCGAGAAGCCCGTCGCCATCGAAGAGGGCCTGCGTTTCGCGGTCCGCGAGGGCGGCCGGACGATCGGCTCGGGCACGGTGACGGCGATCATCGAGTAATTCAGTTCATGCACGCCCCGTCCGCGAGAGCGGGCAGGGTGCTTTGTCCGACGCTCTCGGGGCCGGGTGGGTGCCGCGGGCAAGAGTTGAAAGGGAGGCCCCCGATGGCCAAGAAGAAGTCTGCCGCGCGCGAGTATGTCTGGCTGCAGTGCACCGAGTGCAACGACCTGAACTACCGCACGCAGGTGAACGTCAAGGGCGGTCTCCCCGAGAAGATGAAGGACGGGATCCGGAAGTACTCCCCCCGCCTGCGCAAGCACACGCTTCACCGGATCAAGCGCAAGTAAGCCGGGCAATGGTCAATGGGCAATCGGCAATGGGGTAAGTCCCATTGACCGCTGACCGTTGCCCGCTGCCCCGAACGCCAGTAGCTCAGTTGGTAGAGCAGTGGATTCCAAATCCACCGGTCGGGAGTTCGAGTCTCTCCTGGCGTGTTTGAAACGCAACCGACGCGGCGAAGAGCCGCGTCCCTTCCGGGGGCGACCCACACCGTGAGCGGCGCGATCTACAAGCAGGGTCAGGGGTACTGGGTGCGTGTGCTGACGGCGATCTTCGTCGGCGGCATCGTGCTCGCCGCGGCCGCGTGGGCGTTTGCCCAGGCCGCCGCCATCCGGTTGCCGCAGCCGACCCAGCGGGTCGGGCTCGTGGTGGTCCGGGGCGAGGCCCCGCAGCCCGGGGCGGTGGTCGAGATCTTCGAGACCTTCGACGGGCAGCGGACGCGGACCGGCTCGGCCGTGGTCCAGTCGTTCACCACCCAGGGGACCGGCTCGGCGGAGATGATCGTCAGCGATGTCGCGATGGACTCGGGGGCCCTGCTGATCCCCTCGAGCGCGACCGTTCAGGCCGCCCAGGGCCTGGCGGGCTCGGCCCAGGGCCTCCGCGCCGAGATCAACTCCGCCGTCGGCATCGACATCGTCGAGCGGATCTACATCCAGGCCGGCATCGCGGGGCTGATCCTGCTGGTCGGCGCGATCGGGATCTACTACTTCGTTGCCCTCAAGAAGCCGGCGGTCGACTTCCTGATCGCCACCGACGGCGAGATGAAGAAGGTCCACTGGTCCACCCGCAAGGAGGTCCAGGGCTCGACGATGGTCGTCGTGGTCGCGACCTTCCTGCTCGCGGCGTGCATCTTCGCCGTCGACTACGGCTTCGGCTCGTTCTTCCGGCTCATCAACGTGCTCCAGTAGAGCGCCCTCCAACACCCGCTGGAACGCCCCGACATGGAAAGGCAGACCACCATCATGATGGCCGACAACGAGAACGCCAACACGGGCGAGCCGCACACCCCCGCCGAGCCGTCGGAGCCGCAGGAGCCGTCCGCCACCGGGTCCGCGATGGACGACACGCCCGACCAGACCGACGGCCAGACCGACGGCCAGACCGACGACCTGATCGCCGAGGACGAGCCCGTCCGCCAGGCCGGCATGGACTGGTTCGTGCTCCGCGTCGCCAGCAACAAGGAGTCCTCCGTCCGCGAGACCCTGCTCCGCAAGGTCCAGATCGAGGGCATGACCCACCTCGTGGGCCGGATCCTCGTGCCCACCGAGAAGACCAAGACGATCAAGGGCGGCAAGCAGCGCATCACCGAGACCAAGCTCTACCCGGGCTATGTCTTCGTCGAGATGCAGCTCGAAGACGACGGCCGAATCCCGCAGGATGTCTTCTTCCTCATCAAAGAGACCACCGGCGTGGGCGATTTCGTGGGCACCGCCGGCCGGCCGACGGCCATGGCGCAGCACGAGATCGAGAAGATGCTGCAGGACAGCAAGAAGCCCGAGGACGAGCCGGTCATCAAGCTCAGCTTCGAGAAGGGCGAGCCCGTCACGATCAAGGAGGGCCCCTTCGAGGGCTACGAGGGCACGGTCGACGAGCTCTTCCCCGAGAAGGGCACCGTGCGCGTGCTCGTGACGATCTTCGGCCGGCAGGCGCCGGTCGACCTCGAAGAGTGGCAGATCGCCAAGGCCGACGAGGGCTGAGCACAGGGCCGAGGGTGAGTTCAGCGCGTCAGCCTCACCACGAACGAGGCTGACGCGCGAGCGAGGCATTCTCCTCGCTCCGGTGCCTCGCTTGCGCTTCGGCCTCGTCTCGTGCACGGTTCTGTCCGCCTTCTGTCACGTTTCGCCCGCGATGCCCGGATGACCCCCGGGCCGGTGCTCGTTTTCGGACTACGCTCAGAGAGAGCACAGGAGGACGCCCGCGTGGAGACGCACGAGGCTCGGCCCTTCGACGAGCACGACGACGGCGCGGACGCGATCGAAGCGATCCAGCGTGCCGAGCAGGCCGAGCGGCTGGCGGCGGTGTCCGACTTTGACGACCCGCCGAGGAAGCGGCGTCGCTGGCTGAAGGTTGGTGGCGGACTGGTGCTGCTTCTGCTGGTGCTCGTGGGCGTGGCGCCGCTCGTCGCCGGGCCGCTGCTGAAGCCGGTTGTCGAGAAGCGTCTGGCCGAGGCGTTCGACGCGACGGTGCGCATCGATCGGATCGCGCTCAACTGGTTCGCCGGCCCGAAGATCGAGGGGCTGAAGATCCTCGACGATGCGCTCCAGAAGCGGGCGGATCTCTCCCTCCGCGTCGACACCCCGCTGTTCCGGCTGGCGCTCGCCCCGCGCGAGCTCGGCACGCTGGTGGTCTCGGGCGATCTCACCCTCGAGCGACGCACCGACGGGTCCATCTCGCCCCTGCCCCCGCCAGGCCCCGACGCCGGCGGGCCGATCGACCTGCCCGACCTCAGCGCGACGCTTCGCGCGGGCGCCCTGAACATCGAATGGCGCGACGCGGACCGGCCCCCGGTGCGCTTCGCCGGTGTCGACGGCGAGGTGGTCTACCGCCCCGACCGGATCGCGGGCGGGCTGCGGTTCAGCCTCGAGCACCCGCTCAGCAGCGCGGGCGTCTCGGTCGATCTCGAGGCGTCGGGTCTTCGAGTCGCCGACGGCGCGCTGGCGATCGAGTCGGGCACCATGAGCGTCGAGGTCGAGGGCGAGCAGGCCGATCTCGATCTGGATGTGCTGGTCTCGCGCGGGGCGTCGGGGTACCGGGTCACGCTGGCGGGCGAGGAGGCGTCGGCGCGTCTCGGCGGCGGCGTGCTCGCCGGTCTTGCGCCCCGGCTGGCGGGGCGGGTCGGCGAGCCCGTGACGGTCGCCGAGGGCCGCGTCTTCACGCTCGATGCCCTCCCGAGCGTCGTGCTCCGGCTGACCAACGCGGCGGCGACGCTCGACCCGCGGACCTTCGCGCTGTCGGACACCCGCTTCGAGGCCGTGATCGAAACGGGCGAATTGAAGGGCACGCTCGACGGCGCGCCCTGGACGATCGACCCGCTGCTCGCCTCGGCCGCCACGCGCAACCTGATCGACGGCGTGGATGTCCAGGGCGCGACGGCGGTCACGCTCGACGGCGCCCGCGCCGGCGAAATCTCGCTGCTGGCCGACGGGCTGCGCGTGCTCCGGCCCGACGGCGGGTTCATGGCCAACCCCGCCGCCATGGTCGCCGGCAGCCGCACCACGCTCGATGTGTCGGGCGTGTCGACCGCCGTCGTGGGCCCCTTGCTCGAACCGGCGCTCGCGGGCACGGGGCTCGTGCTCACGCGCGACCTCGGGCCGACCGTGTCCGCCGAGTTCGCCGTCACCTCCGACGCGCAGGCCGGCCAGCAGGCGGGCCTGCGGTTCGAGCTCGAGTCCGACAATATCGCCGCCGCCGTGGGCCTGCGCGTCGACGACGGCGTGCTGCGCACCACGGGCGACGCGTCGCGCATCAGCGTCCGTTCCGCGTCGGGCTACCTGACCGACGCGCTCGCCGACGCCGGCGTGACCGTCGACGAGGGCGCGGCGCTCGACTTCCGGCTGGGCGAACTCGCCTTCGATCTTGGTGCGCAGCGGGACGACGCGCCGCTCGATCTCGGCGCGCTCTCGGGCGTCGTCTCCGTCACCGTCGGACGCACCGCGGGCCGGGCCATCGTCGACGGCGCCGAGCGGCCCTTCCAGCTCCGCGAGAGCGAGGCGGAGATCGACCTGCGACGGCTGCGCGACCGGGCCACGCTCGCGGCGGGGGCGGCGGTCGAGATCGACGGCCGGCCCGCCGGCACGCTCAATGTCTCCCTCAGCGCCGCCGACCTGCTCGATGCTGCCGGCACCCTGCGTTCGGGCGTGCCCACGCTGTCGGGCGAGATCGCGCTGCGCAACATCCGCACCGCGCTCGTCGGCCCGTGGCTCGACCCGTTCCTGGCCCCCCTGGGCCTGACGCCGAGCCGGCTGCTGGGCGAGTCCGCCGAGCTGCTCATCATCGGCACCCCCGGCGAGGTTGAAGGCCAGATCGGGCTCCAGACCACGCTCCGTTCGGGCGGGCTGTCGGGCGGGGGCAACCTCGTTCTCGCCGACCGCACCATCCGCTCGGCCGGCACCGTGCGATTCGAGCACACCAACGCGGGCGCGCTCGTGCGCGATCTGCTCGCCGGCGTCGTCGACGACTCGGTCGTCCCCGCCGCCGGGGGCACGCTGTCGATCGCCATCGACCGGCTCGCGATCGGCGCGCAGGGCCTGACGGCGCTCGACGCGGCGGTCGCGGTCACCGGCGTCACGCTGGCGGGCGGCGACGGGGGCGCCACCACCGTTGAGCGTCTCAACGCCGGCGTCTCGCTGAGCGCCGGCGCCCGCGCGCTCGAGCTGAACGGGCTCGCGTCCGTCGCGGGGTCACCCATGCTGCTCGGCGGACGGCTCGACTTCCCCGCGCCGGCGCCCGACACCGACGGCGCGCCGCTCTGGTGGCTGAATCCCACGGGCCGGATCGACCTGGCGGTGCCCGCGACCGCGGCGGCGCTGCTCGCGCCGCAGGCCGCCGGCGTGTGGCGCGATGTGATCGCCCTCGCCGTGGGCGATGCGCTCGAGGTGGCGCTCGAGGCCGAAGCCGGCACGATGACGCTGTCGCTCTCGGGCTCCGCGCAGGCGGCGTCGGCGGTGTTCGTCGCGCAGTCGACGGGCCGGGGGCTGCGCTTCGAACTTGGCGAGGCCGAGGTCGAGATCACCGAAGACGCCATCCGCCAGCTGCGACTCGCCCGGCTCGCCGAGAGCGGCGGCGCCAGCCCGCCGGCCGGCGCCGCGATCGACTCCGAGGCGCGGCTCGCGCTCAACCTCGGCTCGTTCACCCTCATCGACGACGGCGCCCTGAGCCCGGCGGGCACGGCGAGCCTGCGGCTGAGCGCCACCGGCTCGGTGCGCGGGCTGCACGAGGTGACGGTCCTTGGCTCCGACGGCCTGCCGCGGCGGGTGCGAGAGGGCTCGCTGGGCGTCCGGGGCCTGGTGGTCGAGAGCGAGCTGCCGGTGGGCGCCATGCTCGGCGCCGGCACCGCGCCGCTGAGGGGAACCGTCCGCGGCGCCGTGGTGGGCCAGGACGGCCAGCCGATCACCCAGCTCGCCGGTGCCGTCGACGCCGAGCTCTCGGCCGGGGCGCTGGCGGGGCCCGTCTCGCTCACGATCGATCTGCCGTCGATCGACACCGCCCTGGTCGACGATTCGCTGCGCACCGACTCGTTCGTGTCGGGCCTGCTGGGCGCGTCGGCGTCGGTGTCGGTCGAGCTCGCCGGGCTGGCGAACCGGGGCCGGCTGAGCGACGCCGGGCTGACCCTGATGCTCGCCTCGCCCCGTGTCGAGCTCGACGGTCCGATGGTCTTCGACATCAAGCCCGATCGCGCGCAGCTGGCGTCGAACACGTTGCTGCGGCACCAGCTCGATCCCGTGTTCGCGACGCGTCACGGGCTGCACCAGCCGCCGGGCGAGGAGCGCGTCAGGCTCGCCGAGCCGGTCGAGCTCGCCGTGGCCATCGATCGTCTGACGATCGCGCGCGACGGCAACCCGTTCCGCAGGGGCGTGTTCGATGTCCACGCCAGCGTGGCGGCGCCGCGGCTGGTCGTCGAGCAGCGCGAGGAGGTCGAGCAGGGTGTCGATCTCGCCACGGCGGCGTGGCAGCGCAGCGACCTGAGCCCGGTGGCGGGCGAGATCGTGACCGACCCCGAGACCGGCGCGCGGCTCCGGCTCAGTGCCGCCGAGGGCACCGAGAGGAGCCTGCACGCCGAGGTCGGCGTGCGCGGCGTGCTGGTGGGCGAGCCCGCGTTCGACCTGCTCGTTGAGGGCCGGCGCGTGCCCACGGGGCTGATCGACGGTCTCGCCGATCTCGGCGGCGGGCTCGCCGAGGTGCTCGGGCCGTACGCCCGCGTGCGTCTTTCGGTGACCGATCTGTCCTCGAGCGCGGGCCGGGCGAACTTCTCGATCGTCGGCGACCGGGCGTCGGCGAGCCTGATCGGGCGGATCGAGCAGGGCGTGTTCCGCAACGAGGACCCGGTCGTGGCGCAGATCGACGAGATCCGCCCGCAGCTGGGCGCTCGGCTCTCGCGGGCCGTGCCGGCGCTCGGGCGTGTCACCAAGGCGCGCGAGGACGGGCCCGCGACGCTCACGGTGTCCAGCCTCTCGTTCGATCTCGACCAGCAGCCGCGGCTGCGCGGCTTCGACGCCGACTTCGTCGTCGACATCGGCACCGCCCGCTTCCAGGCCAGCCGGGCGTTCGGCGATGTGCTGATCTTCGCCCGCCAGAAGACCGACACCGAGGTGGGCCGCCAGCTCAAGCCCATGACCGGCACCGTTCGCCAGGGCGTGCTCGCCTACGAGCCGCTCGAATTGCCGCTCGGCGAGTTCACGCTCACGAGCGAGGGCACCTACGACCTTGTCACCCGCCGAACCGATGTGCTGACCGCCATCCCGCTGGGCGCGCTCTCCGACCGCGCGATGGGTCAGCTGAACACGGGCCTGGGCTCGGCGGTGTCTCGGCTGGTTCCCGGGCTGCAGCGCGTGACGAAGGTGCCCTGGCGCGTCCGCGGCACGCCGGGCAACCTCACCATCACGCCCGACATCGAGGCCTTCACCCGGCAGATCACGCGCACCGTGAACCCGATGAATCTCATCGGCAACATCTTCGGCCTGTGACCCGACGCGTGCGGCGGCTCCGCGGGCTCAGCACTCGTCGAGGATCGCCCGCCGCTCGTCCCACAGGTTCTCGATCCGCTCGGCCGTCTTGCTCTTGGGCGGCGCGCTGAGCCGCTCGTAGCACGCCGCCAGCAGATCGACCATCCCCGCCGCGTCCGCGATCGAGATGAACTCCCGCCCCACGGTCGGCCTGGCCCTGTTCGTGCCCGCCTGCACCGCGGCAAGATCCGCCATGTTGTGGTAGTTGCCCAGCGGCAGGCAGACGCAGGTGGCGTCGAGCCCCGCGTGGCAGAACACCGTCGCCTCGCACGCGCCGCCCGCCATCAGCTTGCGCTGCCACTTCCACTTGGGCAGGTCGCCCTCTTTCTGCGAGGCGGTGGGGGTGCTGGGCCCACCGGCGATGTCCTCGGCGATGCGCGCGATGTCGTCGGTGAGCCTCGGCGAGAAGATCGTTAGCCGATCGCCCACGCGCACGATCGGCCCGCCGCCGATGGGCGATTCGTCGAACGCCCGGCTGTTCTCGAGCGCGATCACCTTGGCGTCAGCGGGGATCGTCCCCAGCCGCGTCGCCGCGATCGCGCCGATGAAGCCGATTTCCTCGGCGCGGGTGAAGAGCACCCGCGCATCGACCCTGGTGTGGCCCGCGGCTCGGCGCTCGCGCACGCGGTCGAAGGCCTCGAGCGCGCACGCCGCCGCGGCGAGGTCGTCGCACGCGTGCGTGTGCAGGATGCCGTCGACAATCTCCGGCTCGGGCAGCAGCCACCGCGCCATGTCGGCGGTCGTGATGGATTCGTCGGCGTTGTCTTCCGACGAAGCGTCGAGCTCGCAGAGAAAGTGCTTGTCGGTGCCGAGCGAGGTGGCGCCTTGGGCGCGCTCGATGAGCGTTCCGGGCAGCCGGCGGTCGTCTCGGGTGA
>DAIOTV010000079.1:0-9905 GCA_036751825.1 Phycisphaerales bacterium | reverse complement strand
CGCCAAGGCGGTGCGGGAGGGCGGGGGTCGACCGCGGGGTCGTGGCGGGCGACGCACCGCGCGCGGGTACGACCTCGAGACCGAGATCCAGATCGAGCTTAAGGATTGCCTGACGGGCACGGAGACGGACGTCGAGTTTATGAGGCTCGACGTGTGCGACACGTGCTCGGGCAGCGGCGCGAAGCCGGGCACGTCGCCCGTGACGTGCCAGACCTGCGGCGGGCAGGGGAAAGTGCAGCAGGCCGGGCTGGGGGGCATGTTCCGCATGGTCACCGCCTGCCCGAACTGCCGGGGCCGCGGAACGATCGTCAAGGACAAGTGCGACAAGTGCCACGGCAAGGGCCGGGTGAGCAAGAAGCGTTCGTTGACGGTGAAGTTGCCGGCGGGCATCGCGGACGGGCAGGTGATCCGCGTGCAGGCCGAGGGCGAGCCGCCGCCGCCGGAGCTCGCGCCCGGTGGCGAGGGGGTGCGGGGCGATCTGCACGTCGTCGTCCGCGTCAAGCCGCACGAGCTCTACGAGCGAGAGGGCGACCACCTGCTGCTCGAGATGCCCATCGGGTTCTCGCAGGCGGCGCTGGGGGCCAAGATCGAGGTGCCCACGCTCCAGGGCTCGCACGAGCTGTCAATCCCCGCGGGCACGCAGCCCGGCGCGATCTTCCGTGTGAGCGGCGAGGGCCTGCCCAATCTCCGCTCTGGCCGGCGCGGCGACCTGGTGGTCGTTACGAAGATCGAGATCCCCAAGAGGCTGACGAAGCAGCAGGAGAAGCTGCTCCGCGAGTTCGCCGAGACCGAGGACAAGAGCGTGCTGCCCGAGTCGCACGGCTTCCTGACCCGAGTTCGAGAGTTCCTTGGCGGCTGACGCACAGGTGCACCCATGAGCAACGACACCGAACGGCAACGCGACGACATGACCAACGACGACGGGGCCAACGCCGACGGCTTTGATCCCAAGGATCTGCCCCAGGAGTTCGATCTCGACGCGGATCCCGACGGGGATCGCGTCGCCGAGCTCGAGTCGAAGCTCCAGGATGCGGAGGCTCGCGCGCTCCGCGCGATGGCGGACTTCCAGAATTTCCAGCGCCGGGCCGCGAACAACGAGATCGAGGCGCGCAAGCAGGGGGTCACCGCGGTCGTGACCGGTCTCCTGCCAGTGCTCGACAACTTCGAGCTCGCGCTCCAGCAGAAGCAGGCGGGAGGCAACGCCGATCAGATCCTCGGCGGCGTCGAGATGGTCAAGGCCGAGCTGCTCCGGGCGCTCGAGATGCAGGGGGTCACGCCCATCCGGCCCGAGCCCGGCGACGAGCTGAACCCGGGCGCGCACGAGGCGGTCAGCCAGATGCCGACCGAGGGCGTCGAGCCGGGTCGGATTGCGCAAGTGTTCCAGGTGGGCTACACGCTGGGTGAGCGAGTGCTGCGGCCCGCCAAGGTGCTCGTCGCGAGCGCCCCGCCGGCGGACGCTGCGGGATGACCACGCCCCTCGGCCTCGGCACGGATCTGGTCGAGGTCTCGCGCATCGCGGAGTCGATCCGGCGCTTCGGCGATCGCTTCCTGGCCCGCTGTTTCACCGAAACCGAACGGGCGGAGGCGATGCGATCCGGGGTGGAGCGCTCGCACGAGCGGTTTGCAGCCCGCTTTGCCGCCAAGGAAGCCGTGCTGAAGGCGCTGGGCACCGGCTGGTCTGGTGGGATCGGATGGACGGACATCGAGATCGCGTCGGATAAGGCCGGTGCGCCGTCGGTTGCGCTCTCGGGTCGTGCCGCGGAGATTGCGGGCGAGCGGGGCATCCGACGGTGGCTGTGTTCGATGACGCACACCTCGGCGCACGCGTCGGCCACGGTCATCGCCCTGGGCTAGCTACCGGCGTGCTGCGCATCAAGCCGGGGCTCGAGGACACGCGCGTACCACTCCTGCCACGCGGGCGCGTCGTAGCCGAGATGGCCCGTTGGCTCGTTCGCGGCGGCGGTCGTCATCCCGACCAGGATCTGGTGGACATCGGTGCGGTACTCGTAGACGACCGCGTCGATGACCCGCAGCACGGTGCCACTCGATACGACGCCCACGGTCGGCTGGAACGCAACGGCCCCGGTGGCGACGACGGGCGTGAGATCGGCGACAAAGGCCTGCTGCGTGCCGACGACGATCTGGGCGATCGCCCCGCGTCGCACATCCCGACCGCTCCCGCCGCGAGGCTGGACCTGGGCCTGCGCGAGCAGCGGCACCGCTCGGAGCAGATTGAACCGCTGCACCAGCTTGGCGGCGGCGTTGATCGGGCCGTCTTCGCCGGACTTCAGCCCCATCGCCATCACCCGCTGCGCCCCATCGCTCGGCCCGTCCTCGCCGGCCAGCTCCGCGAGCCGAGCCTCCGCGTGCGAGCGGTGCTCCTCGTCGTCTTCCTCAAAGACCGCGATCCACGCGAGCATCGTCTGCGAATGCCCCGCGGCGTGCTCGGCAAAGAAGTCTGCCAATTGGTTGCGCACTGTGGTCGGCTCACGCTCGAACAGCTCGAGCAGCAGCGGATAGATGCGGTCGTCGTGCGCGTACGCCCGCAGTTCCTCCCACCCGCGTTCGTGGGAAATCGTGTCGCGGCTGCGCTTGAAGAACCGCGCGAACGTGCGACGGACGTTGCGTTCCGCTTCAAAGAGGGGCCCCAGCGGCTCGGTGCGTGTGTCGGTGGTTCGCGGGTCGATTTCTTGTCCCGCGGCGTAGACCGCCGGCAGGCCTGCGAAGGCCACAAGCAGGAGAGCAGCGAGCGGGCCGTACATTGATGTGGTCACGACAGCCTCCGGGACAGGCGGTGGGCCCCCAGCCAATGGCTTTGACGCCCGGCCTGCCCCGCGGTTCCTTCAGTTCGTGCGAACGACCGCGGTGTCCGTTTCGAGTCGTGAGGCGACTTCGAGCGCCGCCGACCGTGATCCGAACGAGCCGGCACGCACCGCGTACAGCGTTCTTGCGCCCAACTGAACGGTTTCGATCCGTGGCGACGAGAGCCCGGTCGACTGTGTCATGCGAGAAACCGCCTGCGCGTGCCGTTGCGCCCGCGCCTGCGTGGAAAACGAACCGAACTGGATCTCGTAGCCGCCTGCGGCGTTCGCGGCCGAAGCGAGCGATCCGCCCGTGCGGCTCGTCCCCGGACTGCCGCCGCGGGCCGTCGTGGCGTAGCGCTCGGCCCAGACGCCGTCGGCCCCGTCGAGGGCGCCAGCCGCGATGTCCAGCAGCTCGGCGGCCTCGGCGTGATTGCCCCGCCGGTGTTCGATCAGGCCCAGGGTCGCCGCCGCTCGGCCGCGGATGGCCGGGTCGGAAGCACGCAGCAGCGGGCGCAGCAGCGAGGTCGCTCTGGTGTCCTCGTTCAGCTCGGCCCGGGCCATGCCATCGATCAGCCGCGCCGTCTCGTCACGCGAGGGGGCCTGAGAGGCGAGCCGGGCCGCTTCCGCGTAGTTCTTGCTCCGGAACGCCCGTTCATACGCAAGCGAGGCCGTCGCCGGAGGGGCTGAGGCGGCGGTTCTCTGGCTGTAGGGGCTCGTCGGCGAGGCGCACCCGAGCAGCAAGCATGCCCCGCACACCATCACGATCACGGTCCCTGTGTGTCGATTCTGCATGGAACTTCGATCGGCGAGGCGATGAATCATCCAATAATCTCCGTGTGGCCGCATGCCCCGGAGGGCGAGACCGGCCGAAAGAAGGGGACGACGCCATGAGCGTGCACTGGCCGATACTTCGCTCACTCCTCTTCCACGCCAGGCAGTGCGTGATCGTGGACGACGCCCGATCGTACCGCGGCATCGACATCCTCGTCGCCGCCCTGCACACCGCGGCCGAGATCGAGCGGTCGAGCGCCTCCAAGCATGTGGGCCTGCTCCTGCCCACCAGCGGGGCCTTCCCGATCGCCGCCCTCGCCTCCTGGATGCTCGGCAAGGTCATCGTGCCGCTCAATTATCTGCTCAAGAAGTCCGAACTGGCCTACGTCATCGACCACAGCGGGGTCGACACCATTGTGACCGTCCAGCCCATGCTCGACTACCTGGGCTACGAGCCCGATGGCTGTCGGTTGCTGAAGCTCGACCGGATCAATTTCCGGTCCGTCCCGGAGATGCGATGGCCGGCGAACGCGACGGACGACGACCTGGCCATGCTGCTGTACACCTCGGGAACCACCGGCCTGCCCAAGGGCGTGATGCTGACCCACGGCAACCTCGCCGCCAACATCAGGCAGGGCATCGGCGGCATGGCCATCAGCCGCCGCGACGTGTTTCTGGGCGTGCTGCCCCAGTTCCACAGCTTCGGCGTGACGCAGCTGACCCTCACCCCGCTGACCGTGGGCGGCAAGGTCGTGTACACCGCCCGCTTCAGCGCCAAAAAGATCTTGGACCTCATGCGCGAGCACGGCACGACGACCTTTGTCGGCATCCCCTCGATGTACAACGCCCTGGCGTTGAGCAAGGACGCCAAGCCGGAAGATGTCGCCCACATGCGGCTTCTGGTTTCGGGAGGCGAGCCGCTCCCCGACGCCGTGCTCGAGCGATTCGAACAACGGTTTGGCAAAACAATCTGCGAGGGCTACGGCATGACCGAGATGTCGCCGGCCACGCACTGCTGCACCCCCGGCAAGCGCAAGCGGCACTCCGTGGGCCCCGCCCTGCCGGGCGTCGAGCTGCGAATCGTCGACCCGGAGACGCAGCGCGAGCTGGGCACCAACGCCGAAGGCGAAATCCGCATGCGCGGGCCCAACATCATGCGGGGCTACTACCGCGATCCCAAGGCGACCGCCGCGGCCATCGATGATCAGGGGTACATGCGCACAGGGGACATCGGCCGGATCGACGACGACGGCTTTCTCTTCATCACGGGCCGGCTCAAGGAAATGATCATCGTGGGCGGCGAGAACGTGTTCCCCCGAGAGGTGGAAGAGGTGCTCGGCCGGCATGAAGCGGTCGCGGCGGCCGGCGCGTGCGGCGTGCAGGATCCCATGCGGGGCGAGGTCGTCGTTGCGTTCGTCGAGCTGCGTGAAGATCAGCACGCGACGCCCGACGAACTCCGCGGGTGGTGCCGGGAGCATCTCGCCGGATACAAGTGCCCGCGCGAGGTGCACATCGTCGAGCAGCTGCCCCGCAACCCGACCGGCAAGATCATGCGACGCGAGCTTCCCGCGCTCCTGCCCGAACGCGACGGAGCCCTCGCGGACTAGACTCAATTCACCCAAGCCGCGGAGAGGGATCCCCATGGAGTTGTACGTCGACACCGCCAACCTGGACGAGATCAAGAAGGCCGCCGACCTCGGCGTGCTCGACGGCGTCACGACCAACCCATCCCTCATCGCCAAAGAGGGCGTGGACTACGGCGATCGGCTCGCGGAGATCTGCGAGGTCGTCAGCGGCCCCGTCTCTGCGGAGGTGATCGCCACCGACTACGAGGGCATGATGGCCGAGGCCGACACCCGCATCGGCATCGCTGAGAACATCGTCATCAAGCTCCCCTGCACCACCGACGGCGTGCGCGCGTGCAACTCGCTCGCCGAACGGGGCGTCCGGACCAACATGACGCTCTGCTTTCAGCCGCTCCAGGCCTGGATGGTCGCCAAGGCCGGCGCGTTTCTTGTGAGCCCCTTCATCGGTCGGATCGACGACATCGGCCAGGACGGCATGGAGCTCATCCACCAGATCCGCCAGGCCTACGACACCCACGGCTACCAGACCAAGGTCCTCGCCGCCTCGATCAGGCACCCCAAGCACATGCTCGACTGCCTGCTCGCCGGTGCCGACGTAGCGACCGTGCCGTACAAGGTCATCGAAGGCCTGCTCAACCATCCGCTCACGGACGCCGGTCTGGCGAAGTTCCTCGAGGACTACGCCAAAGCGTTCAGCTGAGGGTCACCCGAGCTCGAACAGCACCTCGACCTCGACGGGTGTGCCCAGCGGGAGCGCGACCGATCCCACCGCCGCCCGGGCGTGGCGGCCCCGGTCTCCGAAGACCGCTTGGAGCAGCTCGCTCGCCCCGTTCGCAACCCCCGGCTGCGCGTTGAACCCGGGGGCCGATGCCACCCACACGCCCACGCGAACCACGCCCACCAGCTCTCGGCTGTCCGGCACGACGCTCAGCGCCGCCGACAGCGCCCCGAGCGCACACTGCCGGGCGCACTCGGTCGCGGTCGCTTCGTCAACGTCGGTGGGGACCACCCCGCGCGCGATCAGCTTTCCCTCGCGGATCGGCAGCTGGCCTGACACGAAAACCAGATCGCCCGCCAGCCGCGCGGGAACGTAGGAAGCCACAGGCGGTGTGATGGCGGGGAGCAGAAGGCCGAGGGCGCCGATCCTTGATTCGATCTCTGTTCGGTTCATCGGGGCCTTTCTTGCAGGACTGCGGGAACCACCTATACTACCGACGGAACCCCCGACCCTCGGGTACGGATGGTTTCATGGCATGCCAGAGGCGTGCGGAACCGGATCGGGTGGGCATTGACCGATGCTCTTCTTTCCGGCGGACTTCCGCCAATGCGATGAACCGGCCCCTTGGCCCGTGACGCACGCCGACATCCCGAAAGCCCCGCGTTGGCGCGACGCTCCGGATGAGTGTTCTTGCCTTCCTCGCGGGCTCTGAGACGCCCGGAGTGGTGTCTCGGGTGTTGGATTTCGGCGGCGTGGGCGGTTGCCCCGCTGCCGCACGCACGGGCGCGGCAATCCTCTATGCGAACGGGGATGCCGCTCTTCCAAAGGAGGTTCATACAATGAACACTCGCAAGAACGTTCGCGGTTTCACGCTGATCGAGCTCCTGGTGGTCATCGCGATCATCGCTCTGCTCATCGGCATCCTGCTGCCGGCTCTCGGCAAGGCCCGCAAGTCGGCGCAGCAGCTCAAGGACTCGACCCAGATCCGCGGCGTCATCCAGGCGCTCGCCACATGGGCCGGCGACAACAAGAACGACTACCCGATCCCCAGCAAGCTCGACCGCAACGGGTACACGCTGGGCCAGAACGGCGATCCCGGCGATCGCGACGAGGCCAAGGACATCACCGGCCAGATCATCTCGCCGCTCGTCAACAACGGCTCCGTCACGGCCGAGCTGTTCATCAGCCCCGTCGAGCAGAACCCCAGCATCCAGGAGTACGCGAACTACCAGGTCGATGAGCCGCGTGCGGCGTTCGACGAGGAGCGCGCCCTGTGGGACCCGGCGATGCGTGGCACGCCGGAAGAGGACGAGGGCAGCACCTTCGCCCACACCGTTAACTATCGCGAGACCGGCAACGCATCCACCGGCAACACTTCATACGCCCACACCCTGCCCTTCGGCAAGCGTCGCGCGCTCTGGCAGGACACCTTCGTTGCCTCCGAGCCCGTCTTCGCCAACCGCGGCCCGGTGTACCAGCCCGTTGGCAGTGGCGACGAGCTCCAGTGGGAACTGCCGGACAGCTCAGTCGGTCTCCGGTCCAACACCCTCCTGATCCACGGCGGCCGGACCACCTGGGAAGGCAACGTGGGCTACAACGACGGCCACGTCAGCTTCGAGAACACGCCCACCCCCGATCAGGCCGCCCAGATCCAGGTCAGCTCGGCCCAGGGCGGCGAGGCGTTCACCCGCAACGACAACCTGTTCATCTCGGAGAGCGATGTTGACGGCGAGCTCACCACGACCGCCGGCAACACCTTCAACGCCGGGCTGAACACCGTGACGAGCACCGGCACCGGCAACACCGACCGCGACGCCCTGCAGCAGCGGAACGCGTGGCTCAACATCATCGGTGTCAGCGAGGACATCGACGGCAACAGCCAGATCAGCGTTGAGCTCTGGAAGGACTAATCCTGTCCCGACTTGATCGAATTCTGGGGCCTCCGGCGTCGGCCGGGGGCCCCGGCTTTGCGCACGACGACCATCGTGGCACCAACCCATCGCCGGAGCACCGCACGATGCGCCAGACGATTCGCCGAACCGGTTTCACGCTCATCGAACTGCTGGTGGTCATCGCGATCATCGCGCTGCTCATCGGCATCCTGCTGCCCGCCCTCGCCGGTGCCCGGTCCGCCGCCCGCAAGGCGCAGGACGGCTCGCAGATCCGCAACACCCTCAAGGGATTCGAGGTCTGGGCCAACGACAACGACTCGTTCTATGTGCTGCCCAGCGTCGTCGACGCCTCCGACGCGACCATCCTCACAAACCAGCCGCTTGAAAAGGACAACACGGGCAACATCCTGTCCATCCTGATCGCCGAGGGCGCCATCCAGCCCGGCGACCTCGTCAGTCCGGTGGAGACCAACCTCGAAGTCGAGGTCGATCAGGGGTACAACCGGCAGAACGCCGCCGCGAACCGCTCGGAGTTCGCCCTGTGGGACGTCGGCTTCGCCGGCGTCACCGCCGAGGCCGGCACCGGCGGCGGCGACGACCGCGACGAGGTCGACGGCGTCGTGAAGGGCAACAACTCGTACGCCCACCTGCCCCCGTTCGGCGCCCGCCGAGGCCTGTGGAAGCAGGGGGGCGGATCGAATGTGGCGCTGCTCAGCAACCGGGGGACGATCTACAGCGGCGATGTCGCGACCGGGTTCAACATTGCGATGATGGGAAATCTGCTCGATGGCACCAAATCGAACACGCTTGGCTTCTACTCCCCGGATGACGAGTGGTCGGGCAACATCGGTTTCGCCGACGGACGCGTCGAGTTCGAGAACACCCCATCGCCCGACGGGCTGAGGATCTCGTATGCCAGCGGACAGGCGTCGGGAGCCGACAACATCTTCGTCAATGTGGACGAAACGGACACGAACGGTCGCGGCTCGAACCGCACCAACATCGATGAGGGCACCAACATCTATCTGCGTCCGTGGTACAACGTCGTGGCCCAGAACCCCGACGATGTGTCCGCGACGCCGTGGGACATGCAAGACCGTCCCAACGGCCGCGGCGGCGGTGACTAACCCTCCGGGTCACTCCACCCGCAGGCCCCTGACATACTCGTTCAGCTCGGCCTGAAGCCGCTCGATCTCGGCCTGCGCTTCGGCGCGCTCCGTGCGGATCGCTTCCAGCCTGTCTTCGTGCTCTTCCAGCGTCCGCAGGTAACGGGCGTGCAGCGCGTCCTGCCGGTTGAGCGAGCCCATGAGCCGGCGGATGCGTTCTTGGTCCTGCGTGAGACGGTCCGCCTCGGCGTCGAGATTGGCGATGCGCTGCTCGACATCGTTCACCGCCGCCCGGCGCTCGGCGTAGCCGCGGAAGGCCTCGAGCACCTCGTCCGAGACCGCGCCGTTGCGGTTGTAGCTGATCATCTGCTCGAGCGAGAACGAGGTCAGGGCGAGTTGTGTGGACGAGGTGCGGCTCTGGGTCGCTTCCACCGCCGCCTCCTGGCCCGGGCCGACATCGATAGCGAAGCGGTGCAGTCCGGGAGCCAACTCGTACAGCGGGGTCTTTGATTCGAGTTCCCACCCCTCGTGGGCGGTGATCTCGACGATGATCGTTCGGCCGCGCTGCTCGTCCCGGTTGTCGATCGCGACGGTGTCCGAGATCTGATTGAAGACGCGGCGGATGATGACGCCGTCGCGGATGCTGATCTTCTCGACCCGCTCGCGGCGGTTCTGGGTCTGTCGTTCGACGGCGACATCGAGATCGACGCCGAAGGCGAGCAGCCGGTCGTCGCCGGCGCCGACATAGCCGATCTGCGCGTCGCCGGCGAACGCGTTGCCGTCGTACACGCTGATGGGCCCGGGCATGAGCTTGAGGTCGGAGCTGTTGGTCATCTCGAGCCCGCGCATGGGGTGATCGATGCCGTCGCTGGGCGAGGTGATCGAGACGCGTCGCCCTTGGATCGACTCGGTCAGAATCGGGATCATTGCGGACTGGCGTCGGCCGACGGAGACGGGGTTGTCGAGCCGGTAGAAGAAAGCCTCGCCGGACTCGGATGACGAGGCCGCCGCGGCAAAAGAGGATTCCA
>DAIOTV010000078.1:0-10345 GCA_036751825.1 Phycisphaerales bacterium | reverse complement strand
GCCGAGTTCACCGTGGACGCCATGGTGGACGGCATCATCGAGCACTACGCGCTCACGATCGCCGCGTACCACGCATCAACACCATCACGCATGGCAGCGGGCGATCTCGATGGGTGAGCGGAGCACCGGGCGGATCCATTACGCCTCGCTGGGCAGATTGTGCCGCTCTTTGCTTGCAATCCGGCGGCGGTGTACGGACGGTACGGGATGCCGCGGATCACGGCGTTGCTGCACCGAGAGGACTGGCGTGTGAACCACAAGCGTGTCGAGTGGATTTGGAAGCACGAGGGCCTGAGTGTGCCGAGTAAGCAGCCGAAGCGAGAAAGGCTCTGGCTCAATGACGGGTCGTGCGTGAGGCTCCGGCCCGAGCGCAACCGCGTCCGGCCGCACTCGCGCCTGGGCTACCGACCCCCAGACCCGAGGCGATCGCCGCTGGCCCGCCCCTCCGCTCCTGGCGGCCCAGCCGCGGCGTGCAGTTGTTGGAACAATCGGGTATAGTGTGGAGAGTTTTCCGGGAAAGGTCAGGGCGGGCTCATCGCTGCGGACCCACTGGCGGGCGTCAAGCGGCCGAACCCCGAGACCGATCGCCGGCATCGCCGGCATCGTCGGCGGATGCTGCTGGTCGAGGAGTGGCATCGGCTGGACGCCGCGACGCGGGCGGCTCCGGACTTCCGCGGCATGTCGGGCCAGGAGCGGGCGCTCGTCTACGCCGTCGCGCTCCAGACCGGGCTGCGGGCCGGCGAGTTGGCGACGCTCACGAAGGCGAGCCTGCACCTGGGCGGTGAGCGTCCGTTCATCGTCGTCGAAGCGGGCGGGACGAAGAACCGGCGGGTAGCGCGGCAGTTCGTGCGTCGCGAGTTGGCCGACCAGTTGGCGGAGCACGCTGCACGCAAAGCCCCGGGGGCGAAGCTGTTTCGGTTCCCCGATCAGTCCAAGCTCGCCAAGATGCTCCGTGACGATCTCAAGCGGGCTCGGGACGCATGGCTCGATGAGGCCAAGCACGACGCGCAGGAGGCCGCCGAGCGCCGCGACAGCGATTTCCTGAGCCCGAAGGACGCCGACGGCCGCGTGATCGACTTCCACGCCCTACGGCACACCTGCGGGGGCCTGGGCGGCCCTTGGCGGTGCGAGCCCCAAGGCGATCCAGTCGCTCATGCGGCACTCGACCATCATGCTGACACTCGACACCTACGGCCACCTGCTGCCCGACGAGGCGGCGGAGACGATCGAGCGGATGCCGGGCTTCGACGCCCGGATCCGGGAAGCGGCAACCGGGACGATCGGGGCGGATTGTGACAGTAGTGTGCGCAACCGCGGTACTGCGGGACGCCACGCGGTGCGAGCCGACGCGAACGAAATGAACACCGATGACAGTGGGGCAGTGGTCGCAAGCATCGGCGGAGACTCGACTTCGAGCGAGTCGGTGCGATGCGATGCGAGCCAGAACCGGAATGGCCCCGCCCGGATTCGAACCGGGGACCGAGCGATTATGAGTCGCCAGCTCTAACCGCTGAGCTACGGGGCCGGTTGAGCCGGTGAAGGGTACCCGCGTTGGGCTAGAGCGTCTTGAGGTACTCGAGCAAGGCACGGCGCTCCTCGGCGTTCAGGTCGTCGGCGAAGGTGTGTCCGCCATTGCCGTAGCCCGGCACGGTGGTGTCGAAAGCGGAGGCGCTCGGGCTCTGCACCTCTGTGTACACCCAGCCCACATTCGTCAGGTCGTAGTCTTCGACGCCGGTGCGGAAGGACCGGGTCCAGCGGGCAGGCCTTCGGCGGGAGTCGAGCACTCCGGCGAGATTCGGGACCGAGCCGTTGTGGAAATAGGGCGCCGTGGCCCACACGCCGTCGAGTGGGGGGGCCACGTACCCAAGTTCCGGCTCTGCGTAGGCAGCGCCGCCGCCGGCGAACCAGCTGTCGGCGAACCACTCGATCAGCCCGCTCTCCTTGAGGGTCTTTGCGTAGAGCGGATCTGTCCCCACGACGGAGGTGGCGACAAGCCGGTTGGGATATGTCTCGTGGTCGCCGTAGGTCCCGTGACAATCGGCACACCGGGCCGCGAAGATCTCCTCGCCGGCGTCGACCAGGCACGGATCAACGGTGCCTGGGAAAGGAGGGGGTTCCAGCGTTTCGAGGTACGCGATGACATCGCGCATGCCCGGCCGGATGGCCTCGGCTTCCTCCGCATCTTCGATCAGGACCATGCCGATCTGCTGGATAAGCTTGGCGAAGTCGCCGCGACCCATGCCGTTGTAGTACAGAGCCGATTTTTTGCGCACATTCCACAGCGGAGGCACATCGGAGGCAACGAAAGTGTCGCCGATTTCGAAGCGCGGCGTGTCCACACGCTCCAGCGTCGCCGGGTCGCGATAGGCGGCGCTGACTTCTTCCAGGCGAAAGGCCGGATTCGGCCCGCGGAACGGGGTCGCCGCCTGGCCCTCGATGATCGATGCACCGGCAAGGAAAAGCTGCATCTCTCGGAGCGCGGCCGGGTTGTTCGCCAGCAGCAGCCCCGCGAGCTCAGCCGAGTCGGTGGCCCCATCGGCCCCGTTGGTCCAGTCGCGCGTCGTGTTGCCGAGTCCGATGACGAACTCACCCCGGAACTCTGTCGCGTGGCAGCCGAGACAGTTCAGCCCCGACACGACCTCCACGCCCCGGTGCGAGACGTACTGATTCATGTCGATCGGCACCGAGCGATCAACGCCCTCGCGGTGGATGGAGCTGGGCGCCGGCGGCGAGAAGGCGTGCATCGCCCGCCACAGCTGCACCGGAATCCCGGCGCCGATGTAGCCGCCGTTGAGAAGATAGTTCAGGCCCCGATCCGGATCCCCGGGCTGATCGCTGATCGTTTCGGCATGCTCGTGCGGCACGGCCTGGCGGGTCTGATACCCCGCGATGCACGCGCAAGCAACCGCGATGGCTGCCGCGTGTTTCACTTGATGAAGAGCATGTCCCGGTATGTGGGCAGCGGCCACAGATCAGCGGACACGATCCCTTCCAGCGCATCGCCGGCCTGTCGGAGCGCGACCATCTTCGGCTTGACATTGTCGCGGATGTACTCGGCGGCTGCCAGCGGGTCCTCGGGGAAATCGTTGGCGGCGTTGCTCAGCTCGACCGTCGCTTCCTTGAACGACGCGATCAGCTCGACAAGCTCATCGAGCGATTCGCGATCGTGCCGGCAGTCGATGTCGACCGCCTGCGACGCCGCGACCGCTTCGGCGATCCGCCGCTGTTCCTGCCGAGCCGCCGGGAGGATCGAGCCCGTCGCCAGCTCGAGCATCGTGCCGACCTCGATCTGGATCTGCATGACGTACTTCTCGAGGAAGATGGTCGCTCGGCTTTCCACTTCCTGCTTCGTGAGCACGCCCATCTTCTTGAACAGGGCCACACTCTCGCGCGACCGGAGCACCGGGATCGCGTCCGCGCTCTCCCGCAGATGGGGAAGACCGCGCCGCTCGGCCTCTTCGTGCCACTCCTTCGAGTAGTTGTCGCCGTTGAAGATGATGGCCTTGTTCTCTTTGATGATCTTCTTCAGAACGGCTCGAACCGTGCTCTGGAGCTTGGCCGGCGTGGGAGACTTGCCGAGACCCCTTTCGAGTTCGTCCGCCAGCTCGCCCATGGATTCGGCGATGATGGTGTTCATCACCGTCACCGGCCAGGCCGAGGTCATGGCCGATCCCACGGCGCGGAACTCGAACTTGTTTCCGGTAAAGGCGAATGGGGATGTTCTGTTCCGGTCGCCGGAGTCGCGGGGCAGCTGCGGCAGCGTCTTGGCGCCGAGGTCCATCTGCCCGCCCTTGAGCGTTCGCGTCGGCTGTCCCTGCTCGAGCTGCTCGATGAGGTCCGTCAGCATGTCGCCGAGGAAGATCGAGATGATCGCTGGCGGGGCTTCGTTGGCCCCGAGGCGATGGTCGTTGCCCGCCGACGCGATCGCCGACCGCAGCAGACCGCCGTGCTTGTGCACCGCGCGGATCACGGCGCACAAAAAGACCAGGAACTGCATGTTTGTATGGGTGTCGTTCTGCGGATCGAGCAGATTGACGCCGGTGTTGGTCGAGAGCGACCAGTTTGTGTGCTTGCCCGATCCGTTGACTCCGGCGAAGGGCTTCTCGTGAAGGATCGCCGTGAGCCCGAAGCGGGGCGCGACGCGCTTCAGGGTTTCCATGAGGACCATCTGATGGTCGGATGCGACGTTGGCCTGCTCGAACAGCGGCGCGATCTCGTACTGGCCGGGCGCCACCTCGTTGTGCCGGGTTTTCACGGGCACGCCGACGCGGTAGAGCTCGCGTTCCACCTCGCTCATAAAGGCAAGGACACGGGCCGGGATCGCTCCGAAGTAGTGGTCCGAGAGCTCCTGGCCCTTGGGCGGCACCCTGCCGAACACCGTTCGGTCGCAGAGCATCAGGTCCGGTCTGGCGTGATAGAAGTTTCGGTCGACCAGGAAGTACTCCTGCTCGCAGCCCATCGTGCACAGCACACGGCTGACTTCCGTGTCGTGGTCGAAGATCCGCAGGATGCGCACGGCCTGCTCGGAGAGGACATCCATCGATCGCAGCAGGGGGGTTTTCTTGTCGAGCGCCTCACCGGTCCACGACACGAAGGCGGTGGGGATGCAGAGCGTGACGCTGTTGGAGCCGCGAACGAGGAAGGCCGGGCTTGTGGCGTCCCACGCCGTGTAGCCGCGGGCCTCGAACGTCGGCCGCAGGCCTCCCGAGGGGAAGCTGGACGCGTCCGGCTCGCCCTGCACGAGGCTGGACCCGGACAGGCTGGCAATGACGCCGCCGGCCCCGTCGGGATCAAACAGGCCGTCGTGCTTCTCGGCGGTCGAACCGGTCAGCGGGTGGAACCAGTGGGTGAAGTGGGTCGCTCCGTGCTCGACCGCCCAGGACTTCATGGCGGTCGCGACCACATCGGCGACATCCTCGGCCAGCGGCAGTCCTCGCACGATCGTGTCGAGCAGCACCCGCAGCGTGGGTTTGGGCAGCCGCTCGCGCATCTCGGGCAGGCTGAAGCAATCGACGCCGAACTCCTGGTCGACGCGGACCGGGGTGCCGCTTCCCGGTGCATTTGCCATGCTCCACGCCGTGGAAGCCGCCACGGCATCCCGCCTGATCTGTTCGCTGCCCACGTTGATCCCCCTCATGGCCGAAGTCGTGCGATCCGCAATGGCCGATTGTTCCGCGTCGATCGCGCGCAGCAAGCGCACCGGCAAAGAATCTCCGAGTGAATCGCACCGGTTCGGTTCGCTGCATACAGGGCATTGCGCTCGGGCATCAAACGCCGCCGGACCGGTCGCAGCCGGGCCGAAGACTCGCGACGAAGCTCCCGGCCGCTTCCGCCGGAGCGTCCGCCTGCTCGGCGATTCGGCGAACCAGCGCGCTGCCCACAATCGCCGCGTCGGCGTGCTCCACCACCGATCGCACGTGCGAGGCCGACGAGATGCCGAATCCGACAGCGATCGGCAGGGAGGTCACTGCCCGGAGCTGACCGACCCGGTCCGCGATGTCCGGTGCCTCGGACCGCTCTCCCGTTATCCCCGCGCGAGCAAGCAGATAGACGAACCCGCTTGCCTTCTCCGCGATCGCCTTCATCCGCGCCGCCGGCGTCGATGGGGCGATCAGCAGGCTGCACCCGACCGAGTGAGCACCGCACGCACGAACATACGGCTCAGCTTCCTCCACGGCCATGTCGGGGAAGATGAAGCCATCGAACCCCGCCCGCGCCGCCTCGCCGACGAAGGCATCCGGCCCCCCCAAACGCTCAACGATCGACACCGACACCATCGCGATCAGGCACATGCCGGTCGTTGATCTGAGCGCGGCAACCTCGGCGAGCACCTCACGCGGTGTCGCCCCGGCTTGCAGAGCGTTGTGCATCGCCGCCGCGACCGTCGGGCCGTCTGCGATCGGATCCGAGAACGGAAACCCGATCTCCACAGCGTCGGCGCCCGCCGCATCGATCGATCGGACGATGGCCGAGAGCTCCCCCGGCCTCGGGTGCCCACCGACCACGAAAGGCATCAGGCCTCCCCGGCCCGCCTCGCGAGTCGCCGCGAACATCGACGCCAGCCTGTCGAGACCTCTGGTCATCTCCACCCCCATCACCCGACCACCGCCGGCAGCTCGTGCAGCCCCTGCGTCAGGACCTCCGGCCCGTCGCGCCCGATGAGCACATCGTGCTCGTAGTGCACGCTGAGCGACCCGTCGGCGGTGAACACGGGCCATTCCCGGTCTTTCCCGTTGGTCCGTCCCGTGCCGACCGCGAGCATCGGCTCGACCGCGATGAGCATGCCCGGCTCGCACGTCGTCCGACCGTCAGGCCACTCGATCGGGCTCAGCGGCAGGTTCGAGACAAAGGGCGGTCCGTGCAGCGATCGCCCGTACCCGTGCCCCCCGAGCCCTCGGGTCAGGTGAAACCCCGCCTTTTCTTCCACCACGCGGTGCACCGTCCTCGCCCAGTTCATGAGCGGGGCCCCGGGCTTCAGCTCCTGCACGCCGGCGGCGATGCTCCGCTCGCCGGCCTCCATCAGGGCCGCCGCCTCGTCGCTCCGCTCCTCGATCGCGTAGGTCCACGCGGCATCGCCGACCCAGCCTCGGTACCACACTCCGATGTCGATCGAGATCAGGTCGCCCGGCTTCAGCGCCTCCGTGGTGTACCCCGCGGTCCCGTGGACCACGCAGTGGTTCACGCTAAGGCACGCGTGCGACGGGAACGGCGGCGTGCGCGGGATGCGGTAGCCGAGAAAGCAGCTGCGGCACTTCAGATCGTCGAGCGTCGCCCCCACGAACGCGTCGATCTGCCCCAGCGTCTGGCCCGACCTCACGAACTCGGCGAGTCGGCGGTGGGTCTCAACGACACGGGCCGCCGCGTCCCGGGCGGCGTCGGCTTCGCGCTCGTTCAGTATGGGAATCCTTGGCACGCCGCGATGGTAGCCGATCAGCCTCGCAGCGTGCCGTCGGCCCGCGCGCTCACGAGCCAACCGACGGGACCTCTTCGCCGGCGACCCACACCTTCAACACCGGATTCCACCCGCCGTAGAACGCCACATTGCGTGCATCGTCCGTGTCCAGCAGAATCAGGTCCGCCCGCTGCCCGGGCTCGAGCCGGCCACGGTCGTGCAGGCCCAGCAGACGCGCCGGCCCGGCCGTCGCCGCTTCGATCGCCCCGCCGATCGAAAGCCCGAGCTTGCGGGTCGCCTGCGCCACGACAGAGGCCATCGACGGGCACGGCGCGCTGCCCGGGTTGAGGTTGCTCGCGATGGCGAGCGAACCCCCCGCCTCGACAAACCGCCCGCCGTTCGCGTAGCGACCGTCCAGATGCCATCCGCACATCGGTAGCATGACGCCGAACGTCTCGGACGCGGCCAGGGCCAGCAGATGCTCCGGCGACGATGCCTCGAGGTGGTCGACGCTGCGAAAGCCCCGGCGGATCGCCTCGGGGATCATGCCGAGGTCGTTGAACTGGTCGGCGTGCACGCGGACCGGATGTCCGGCGGCGATCGCCGCATCAAGCAGTTCGAGCGACTCGCTCAGCGACCACGCACCCCGCTCGCAGTACGCATCGATGGCGATGCCGGGGAACTCGGCCGTCACCGCCGGCAGCGTCTCGCGGATGGTCGTGCGCACATGCTCGCTCTGCTCCGGATCCTTCGCGTGCCCGATGCAGGCGGTCGCCACCACCGTGCCGGGCCAGCGAACCGACGCATCGTGGATCGCGCGGAGCATCTTCAGCTCGTCGCGCGTCGTCAGCCCATACCCCGACTTGACCTCGATTGTCGTGGTGCCGTGCCGAAGGCAGGTGGCCAGCCGGCGCAGCATCTCTTCGGCAAGCTGTTGCTGCGACGCCGCCCGGACCGATCGCACGGTCGACATGATCCCGCCGCCGGCCCGAAGGATGTCGAGATAGCTGGCGCCGGCGAGACACTGCTCCCACTCGGCGAGGCGGCTGCCCGTCCAGCACGCGTGGGTGTGGCAGTCAACAAATCCCGGCAGAATGCAGCGGCCAGCGACATTAAAGGACGGCCCGTCGGCGACCGGGCTCGGATCGGCGATCGAGCGAATCACGCCGTCTTCGATGCGTAGATCCACGATCCGATCGGACAGGCCGAGCTTCGCATTCCTCAGCACGAGCGGAGCCACGATCACGCGTCCTCCGCCGTGCTTCGCTCGGCGAAGCCGGCCAGAAAGGAGAGAAACAGATGCGCCGCCAGCCTTGCCGTTCGACCGTCGTGGTCGCGCGGCGGGCAGAGCTCCATGATGTCAAAGCACCGGACGCGTGGGCACCGGCCTGCCGCTCTCGCCCATGCCGCCGCCACACCCGGTGTCAAGCCGTTCGGATTCCGCGCGCTCACGCCCGGCGCGAACGCCGCATCGATCGAATCAAGATCGATGCTCACAAAGATGTCACCCGAAGGCCAGCCTTCTCCCGGCGCGAGGCTGTCGATGCGTCCGCCGTGCTCAACGAACCACGCCGTGTGCTCCCGCGAGTTGACGAAGGGGTCGAGCCCGACGACATCGAGCCGCTCAACGCCGCAATCCTCGATCAGCCGTCGGAACGGCATGCCCGATCCCACCGTCTCGCGAACATCGAGGTGCGCATCGAGGTAGATTCCCGCAAACGGAGCCCTGGCGTGGCGCATGGCGCCGCGCACGAAGGCGAATGTCAGATCGTGCCCACCGCCGATCCCAACGGGGACCATCCCGCGGGAGACGATCCCCGCGACCACATCGCCAACGCGGTCATGCGTCTGCTCGATCGTGCGCCCGGGCGTGACGTCGCCGGCATCAAAGACTGCGGGCCACTCGAGCCCGCTCGGTCGAGCGGTGCCATACCGGGCCAATGCCTCCCGAAACGCGGCCGGTCCTTCCGCGGCCCCGGGTTGGCCGCCGTTGAGACCGACACCCGTGTCGTCCGGCATGCCAACCAGCGCCACCGCGCAGGCCTCGGCGGCTTCGACGGCGATCGTCGACGCAAACGACCCATCGCGGATGTTCGGCCATGCCGGTTTGGTGACGTGGTCGCGCGTCACGCGTCGCTCGCACGCCGCATCGGGATGTCAACGCCAAGGCTGTCGGCGCACGCCGTGGCCGTCGCGTAGCCGGCGTCCGCATGGCGGAACACGCCCATCATCGGGTCGTTCGTCAGCACCCGCTGAATGCGATCGGCCGCTTCCGGCGTGCCGTCTGCCACCACGACCTGCCCCGCGTGCTGGCTGAAGCCGATGCCGACGCCGCCACCGTGATGGAAGCTCACCCAGCTCGCACCGCTTGCGATGTTGACCATCGCGTTCAGCAGCGGCCAGTCCGAGACCGCGTCGGTGCCGTCGAGCATCGATTCCGTCTCGCGGTTCGGGCTGGCGACCGAGCCGCAATCGAGATGGTCGCGCCCGATGACGATCGGCGCTGCCAACGCGCCGCTGGCGACCATGTCGTTGAACAGCAGCCCGGCTCGGTCACGCTCGCCCAGGCCGAACCAGCAGATCCGCGACGGCAGCCCCTGCCATCCGAAGCGTGGCGAGCAGCCGGCGTAGTTGCCCTCCATCAGCGCTTCGGGATTCTGGTGACAGCCGCGCAGCCATGCGTGCAATCGCCGGTTGAACCCGCCGCCGTCCTCCGGGAACATCTTCAGAAGCGCACGGTCGGTCTTGTAGATGTCCACCGGATCGCCCGACAGCGCCGCCCAGCGGAAGGGGCCTCGCCCGAGGCAGAACTGCTCTCGGATGTACGCGGGCACAAAGCCCGGGAACGCGAACGCATCCGCGAACCCGTTGTCCAGCGCCCGCTGACGGATGTTGTTGCCGTAGTCGAACGTGATCGCTCCACGCTTCTGAAGCTCGACCATCGCGCGCACATGACGGGACATGGAATCGATGCTCAGCCGCTGGTAGGCCTCGGCATCCTGCTTGCGGGCCATCTCGGCCTGCTCGAGCGAGTACTCCACCGGGACGTAGCCGTCGAGCGGGTCGTGCGCGGAAGTCTGATCCGTCAGCACGTCCGGCGTGACGCCCCGCTCCAGCATCCGCTCGAGCAGATCGACGGCGTTCGCGTGCACACCGACCGATACCGCTCGGCGATCATCGGCGAGCCGAACCGCGCGATCGATCGCCGCGTCGACCTCGTCGATGACCTCGTCGAGGTACTTGTCGTGCAGCCGGCGATCGAGCCGTGCGCGATCGACATCGGCGATAAGGCAGGTGCCCCCGGCCAGCGTCACGGCCAGCGGCTGCGCTCCGCCCATGCCCCCGCACCCGCCGGTGACGCAGAGCCGGCCGGCCAGATCCCCTCCGAAGTGCTGCCTGCCGCACTCGGCAAAGGTCTCGTAGGTGCCCTGCAGGATGCCCTGGGTGCCAATG
>DAIOTV010000077.1:0-10622 GCA_036751825.1 Phycisphaerales bacterium | reverse complement strand
GCGGCTCCGCCAGCCCCGCGTCCGCCTCGACGACCTCGACGCCGACCCCGACGAGGAATTCACCGAAGCCAAGCGCAAGAAGCGGGCCGCCGAGCGCAAGCGCCGCGAGAAGTCCAAGCGCGTCAAGGAAACCGCCGGCGGACTGGGCGCGACCGAAGGGCTGGAAGACGACGATGTCTACGACGCCGACGAAGCCGCGGCGGCGGAGTACGACGAGGACGAGGCGTACGACGAAGCCGCCGACGAGGACTACGACGAGGAAGTCGAGGACGAGGAGTACGAAGAGGCGTACGACGACGAGGAGGCCGAGGTGGTCTCCGAGGACGAGGACGACGACATCCCCGGCGCGCCGCAGGTGTTCAGCGAGGACTCGATCCGCGACAAGGTCGCCAAGCTGCCGCTGCGTTTCGCGGGCGCCAACCGCCAGACGGCAACGGAAGAGGACCTGCGCGACCTGCAGAATGTCGCCGAGCTCGAGGGCTACCGCTACCCGGGCATCGATCTGCTCGAGGACCCGGACGAGAGCTTTAGCGAGACGCTCGAGGAGCTCGTGCGGCAGCAGGCCGAGAACCTCGAGGCCGCCCTCCAGCAGTACAAGATCGACGGCGAGGTCGTCGGCATCGAGTCGGGCCCGGTCATCACGCTCTACGACGTGAAGCTGGCCCCCGGCACGAAGGTCAGCAAGCTGACGAGCATCCAGAGCGACCTGGCCCGTTCGCTCAAGGCGGTGAACATCCGCATCGTCTCCAACCAGGCGGGCCGCGACACCGTGGGCGTCGAGGTGCCCAACCCGACGAAGGAGAAGGTGCGGCTGAAGGAGCTGATGTCGAGCCGCGAGCGTTTCCAGAAGATGAAGCTGCCGATGTTCCTGGGCAAGGACGCCAGCGGCGAGCCCTTGATCGAAGACCTGACCAAGATGCCGCACATGCTGATCGCGGGCACGACGGGCTCTGGCAAGTCGGTGTGCATGAACACGATCATCATGAGCTTCCTGTACACCAAGAAGCCCAACGAGCTGAAGATGGTTCTGGTCGACCCCAAGATGGTCGAGATGAGCCAGTTCAAGGACATCCCGCACCTGATGTGCCCGGTGGTGACCGAGATGGGCAAGGCGGCGGCGATCCTGGAGTGGGCCGTCAAGAAGATGGACGAGCGGTACGAGCTCCTGGTCGAGGCCGGCTGCCGGGACATCACGGGCTACAACGATCTCGAGTTCGACGAGCTGTGCGAGCGGATGGGCGTGCAGAGCGAAGAAGAGAAGGCCCGCGTGCCGCGCCGGCTGCCGTACATGGTCTTCATCATCGACGAGCTCGCCGACCTGATGATGACGAACAAGGAGGTCGAGGGCTCGATCATCCGCATCGCGCAGAAGGCGCGTGCGGTGGGCATCCACCTGATCCTGGCGACGCAGCGGCCGCAGGCGAACGTCGTCACGGGCCTGATCAAGGGCAACATGCCCTGCCGGGTCGCGTTCAAGGTGGCGTCGGGCCTTGACAGCCGGATCGTGCTCGACCAGAAGGGCGGCGAGCTGCTGCTGGGCCAGGGCGACATGCTCTACCTCAGCCCGCGGAGCCACAAGCTGCACCGCGCGCAGGGCACGCTGGTCGACGACATGGAGATCCGCAAGGTCGTCAAGTTCATGCGCGAGGTGGCCGGGCCGACCTACGAGCGGCAGCTCGTGCAGCTGCGCTCGGGCGACTCGGACGAAGAGCGGATCATCGAGAGCGAGAACAACTCGTCGGCGAGCCTGGCCGCGGCCCAGGAAGACCCGATGTTCGACCGCGCCGTCGAGATCGTGCTCGAGACCAAGCGCGGCTCGGTCTCGCTGCTGCAGCGGCGGCTGGCCATCGGCTACACCCGGGCCAGCCGGCTGATCGACCTCATGGGCATCGCGGGGATCATCGGCGAGCACAAGGGCTCGGTGGCGCGCGAGGTCGCGATCACCATCGAAGAGTGGGAAGCCATGAAGGCCTACAACGAGCGCGCCATGCGCGAGGCCGACGGCGACCGCCGATCCGACGACGAGTACGCCGCCGACCAGGAGCGGGCCAAGGCGAACTACCGGGCCGCCCAGGGCACGCTCGCAAGACCGAGCGTCGCTGACGACGCCGACGAGGACGACGAGGAGCCGCCCTTCGAGACCGACGAGGCCGAGACCGACGAGGACGACCTCGAAGACGCGGACGAGGTCGACGAAGTCGAGGATTACGAGGACGAGGACGAAGCCGAGGACGAAACCGAGTACGAGGACGGCGACGAGGCCGAGGACGACGACGACGAGGCGTACGAGTACGTGCTCGTCGACGAGGACGGCAACGAGATCGACCCCGAGGACGCCGACGAGTACGAGGAAGTCGACGAGCACGAGGAAGACGAGCACGAGCCCAAGGCCGCGGCGAGCTGACCGATCGGTCCGAAAAGAATCGCCGCTGAGGGCCCTCAACGGGGCGGATGACGCCCGGCGGGCCCTATCCTGCGTGCAACCCGACGGCCGCAACCCCAAACAGAGATGGGGAGGGGCCCGCGGCCCCGCGGCGCGATCGCTGCGGCGACGGGCCGAAACCGATCACGATGGACCGGCAGCGAAAGTCCGGTCACGAAAGGATGCCACCATGCTGATGCCGACCCGTTCGCTTGCCCTGACCGTCGCCGCCGGACTGCCCTGTTGCCTTGCTGCGGCGCAGCACGAGGCGGTTCTCGACCGCGTCCCGACCGACGCGGCGATGGTCGTATCGATCTCGAACCTCTCGACCGTGTTGCAGGGCGCCCAGGCCTTCGCTCAGGCCGCCAAGCTGCCCGAGATGAACATGGGCGTGAGCATGGCGATGGGCATGACCGGCATGCCGGGCGTGAACGCAAGCGGCCCCGCCGCGGTGGTCTTCACCTCGCTCGAGGACCTCGCCCAAGGCTCCGATGACCTCGTCCTGCTCGTGCCGGTCACCAACTACGCCGACTTCGCCACCGGCTTCGGCGGCACGGGCGACGGGCTCGAGTCGGTCCAGTTCCAGGGCGAGAATGTCACGATGAAGGATGTCGGCGGCGGGTTCGCCGCGGTCGGCCCGGTCGAGGCGGCGGTCAGCGCGTTCGAGGCCGCCGAGGGCGTGTTCGCGCAGCACCAGGCCGCGATGGGCGTCGCGGGCAACGCCCTGGCGGGCGAGCAGCACATCGTGGTGAGCGTCGCCGTCGAGGCCTTCGCCGAGCAGATGCTCGAGGCCTGGGAAGGCGGGTCGCGGCAGATGCAGCAGATGGCCCAGTTCGGCGGCGCCGAGGCCGAGCAGATCGAGGGGCAGATCGCCCTCATGGACCAGGTGGTGCGCAACTTCGCCCGCGACGGGGAGCGGGGCCTTGTGGGCATCACGGTGGACGGGCGGGGCGTGAGCTTCGATCTCGCCGCCAACTTCAAGAAGGGCTCCGAGCTCGCCGCGTTCTTCGCCGAGTCGAACGGGGCGGCGGACACCTTCGCCAAGCTGCCCGGGGGCGACTACATCGGCGCCTGGGCGATCGACCTGACCGGCGGCGGCATCCGCGAGCTGATGAACAACATGAACGAGGCCGGGCAGGCCATGAACCAGGGCATGCCGGGCATGAACTTCACCCAGTTCATGGACAACGCCGACGCCATGGCCCAGGTCATCGGCTCCAACCCCGCCGGGCTCATGGCCGGCATCTTCCCCAACACCACCATGGTCATCGAGACCGACGACGCCGAGGGGTACATCAAGGGCTACGGCGAGGCCGTCGCGGCGATGGACGACCAGGAGGCCAACGGCATGCTGCTGACCTCCAGCTTCGATGCCAACGCCACCGATGTCGGCGGCGTTGAGGCCTACGGCTGGTCGATCGGCATGCTGCCCGACATGAACAACGCGAACGCCATGCAGATGCAGATGATGATGAACGTGCTGTTCGGCGGGGGCTCGAACGGGCCCAACGGCTACGTCGCCGCCGCCGACGGGAGCAATGTCGTCATGACCTACACCCGCACCGGCGACGCGCTGAGCCGCGCCGTGGCCGCCGCCCGCGACGGCGGCGAATTGGTCAGCAACGAGCTGCTCGCCGCCCAGGCCGAGCGGCTGCCGCAGAACGCCTTCATGGTCGGCTACCTCGATATGGGCACCGTCGCCCGCGCCGCGCTGCCCATGGTGGGCATGTTCGCCCCCGAGCTCGCCGCGATCCAGGTGCCCGCCGCCGTCAGCCCGGTCGCCTTCGGCGCGACCGCCGAGGGCGGCAGCATGTCCTTCCGCACTGTCGTCCCCATGGACCTGATCTCCACCTCCATCGAGATCGGCAAGTCCTTCCAGCAGAACCAGGGCGGCGGCAACGACGGCGGCGACCAGCCCGAGTTTTGATCCCCATCTAACCCCCTTCTGAACCCCGTCCGAACCAAGTAGAATCCGCGGCGGGCCGATCCATCCGGGTCGGCCCGCCGTCGTTTCCGGAGCACACCGTGGCGTCGAGCGACATCACAACCTGGCGCGTCGCCGGCGGGCGATCGCTCGACCTCCGCCGGCCGGCGGTCATGGCGATCCTGAACGTCACCCCCGACAGCTTTAGCGACGGGGGCGAGCTGGCCACAAGCGAAGCCGTCGTCCGCCGGGCGGCACGCGCGCTCGAGGAGGGCGCCGACATCCTCGACATCGGGGGCGAATCGACCCGGCCCGGCGCCGACCGCGTAGACGCCGCGGAGCAGATCCGCCGGGTCGTGCCGGCGATCGAGGCGATCCTCCGCGGGCTCGGCGGTGCGGTCGTCAGCGTCGACACCACGCTCGCCGAGGTCGCCGAAGCCGCGATCGGCGCGGGCGCCGCGATCGTCAACGATGTCTCGGGCGGGAGCGACGATCGCGCGATGCACCCGCTGGTCGCGCGGTCGGGCGCGGGCTACATCGCGATGCACCGGGTGCTGCCGCCGAGCCGGGACAGCTACTCGGATCGGTACAGCGACGCCCCGATCAAGCAGGTCGTCACCGACCTGGTGGCGGGCTGGATGCGATCAACGCTTGAGGCGTGCGAGCAGGCGGGCATCGATCCCGCGTGCGTCGTGCTCGACCCCGGCCTGGGCTTCGGCAAGACGGTGGAACAGAACCTTGAGCTCATCCGCGGCACGCCGACGCTCTGCTCGGTGGGCCGGCCGATCCTGAGCGGCTTGAGCCGCAAGAGCTTCGTGGGCCGGGTGTGCCTTGAGCGCGACAGCGAGCCCGGCGAGCGGGGCGCGGGCACGGTGGCGTTGACCGCGCTGCACCGGGCCGCCGGGGCGTCGGTCTTCCGGGTGCACGAGGTGTCGCCGGCGGTGCAGGCGATCCGGGCCGCCGACGCGCTGGCCCGAACAGCGTTCTGACCCGATAAGCCGCGATCGTGCGCCCGCGCCCCCGCCGCTGTCCCGGTACGAGTAGACTTCTCTGCTCGGGGCGGAGCCCCGGCGGGCCCCTGGAGGACCGAACCATGACGCACGGATCGCTGCAGCATCTCACCGACGACACCTTCGGCTCGGCGATCGAAAGCCCCGGGGTGGTGGCGGCGGTGGAGTTCTGGGCGTCGTGGTGCATGCCGTGCCGGATGCTGGAGCCCGTGGTTCGGCAGCTCGCGGGCGAATTCGAGGAGCGTGTCATCGTGGCGCAGGTGGACACGGATCAGAACCGCGGACTGGCGCACCGGTTTGAGGTGAACGCGGTGCCGACGATCCTGATTTTCAGGGACGGCCTGCCGGTGTGCCGCTTCGTGGGGCTGACCGGGTACGACAAGCTGGCGTCGGCGTTGGAAGACGCGATCGAGGGGCACGCGACGAGCGAAGCGGCCGCGGGCTGAGACAGACACAACAACGAACGAACCGCGGCGTCGGCGTGGGCCGAGCGGTCGCAGAGCGAGCACCATGCAGACGAGCGACGCACAGATGGTTGAAGTGAAGCCGAACGGGAAGAAGACCCTGCGCTGCGCCGCCCTGGGCGTGGGCCGGATGGGCCAGCACCACGCGCGGGTCTACGCCCAGATGCAGGGGGTCGAGCTCATCGGCGTGTACGACGCCAACACCGACCGGGCCCGCGAGATCGCCGAGCGGCACGGGTGCCCGGTGCTCGAAACGATCGACGATGTGGTGAAGGCCAGGCCCGACGCGGTGAGCATCGCCGTGCCCACGATCTACCACCGCGCGACCGCCGAGCCGCTGCTCAGGGCCGGCATCGCCTGCCTGATCGAGAAGCCGCTCGCCCAGGACCCCGACGAGGCCGAGGCGATCAAGCGGGTCGCCGACGAGTCGGGCTCGCTGCTGATGGTCGGCCACATCGAGCGGTTCAACCCGATCATGCGTGCCCTGACCCGCGCCACGGCCGAGGGCCTGGACCTGACGCCCCGGTTCATCGAGGTGCACCGCGTCAGCCCGATGACCTTCCGCTCGGTCGACATCGGCGTGGTCATGGACATGGGCATCCACGACCTGGATGTGGTGATCATGCTCATGGGAGGCCGGGAACCCGACCGCGTCGAGGCCTCGGGCGTGCCGGTCGTCACCGAGCACGAGGACCTGTGCAACGCCCGGCTGACCTGGGACATGCCCCCCGAGCAGGGCGGGGGCGTGTGCGTGGCCAACATGACCTTCAGCCGGCTGGCGCTCAAGACCGAGCGGCTCACCCGGATCACGGCCGAGGACGCGTACATCAAGATCGACTACGCCAAGAAGAGCGGCACGCTGATCCGCCGGCTGGCCAACGAGGCCCAGATGGCCGAGGTGCGGGCCCAGCTCCGCGACGGGGCCGACCTGACCAACCTCAAGTGGGACGAGTTGGTGAATGTCGAGCCGCTGGAGGTCGACGACGGGGAACCGATCGTCGAGGAGCTCGAGGCGTTCCTGAGCTCGGTCCGGTCGGGGAACAAGCCCGACATCGACGCCACGGCCGGTCTGGCGAACGTGCGGACGGCGCAGCGGATCGTCGAGGCGATCCGCGAGAGCATGCCGCAGCACGCCAACGCCTGAGCGGGCCGATGCCCAGCCGGAATTCTGATCGCGCCGCCCGTGCATCCTGTGCCGAGCGGGGTTAGACTCGCCTCCTGCCGGGGGGAGAAACTGTGGGGCGCGGTGGTGGCGTCCTTCCTCCCGGCGCCAAGACCCGAGATTGAGCGACCATGTCAGACACGCAGCCAGCCGGCGCCGAGCCTACCGACCGCACACCGCAGGGCACCAGCCAGCCCGAGGCCGCGCCCCCGAGTGCGCCCCCGAGTGCCCCGCCCTCGACGCCGGCGGAAGCCGAGGCCGAGATCCAGCAGGAGCTCGATCAGGCGATGGCCGAGCTCGACGCCATGAAGGCGAGCGATTCGCCCACGCCGCACCCGCACGACGCGGCGGAGATCGAGGCCGCGAAGAAGGCCGCCGAGACCGCTCCCCGCAAGGGCCTGCGCGGGCCGCGCGTTGTTCAGGCCGGCCGCGAGCACCGAACCGGCATCGTCGTCAGCGTCGGCCCGAGCGATCTGTTCGTTGAGTTCGGCCCCAAAGAGCTCGGCGTGTGCGAGCGCACGCAGTGGCCCGACGCCGAGCTGCCCAAGCCGGGCGACTCGATCGAGGTCGTGATCGACCGCTACGAGGCGAGCGAGAGCCTGTATGTGTGCTCGCGCCCCGGCGCGGTCAAGAAGGCCGACTGGGAGATGCTCGAGGCCGGCCAGGTCGTCGAGGCCAAGGTCACCGGCTCGAACAAGGGCGGGCTCGAGATGGAGGTCGCGGGCCACCGCGCCTTCATGCCCGCCAGCCAGGTCTCGCTCGACCGCATCCCCGACCTCTCGGTGTTCCACGGCGAGAAGCTGACCTGCAAGGTGCAGCGCATCGACCGACGCGGCGCGGGCAACATCGTGCTCAGCCGGCGCGAGATCCTCCAGGCCGAGCGCGAGAAGCTCGCCAAGGAGCTCCGGGACAGCCTGCACGAGGGCCAGACCGTCCGAGGCAAGGTCAAGAAGATCATGCCGTTCGGCGCGTTCGTTGACATCGGCGGCATCGACGGCCTGGTGCACGTGGGCGACCTCTCGCACGAGCGGGTCAACCTGGGCGAGAAGAACGTCGCCCGCTATGTGCGGGAGGGCCAGGAGGTCGCCGTCCTTGTGCTCAAGCTCGACTGGGACGCCAACCGGATCAGCCTGGGCATGAAGCAGCTGCAGGACGACCCGTTCGCGGCCGCCCTGGAAGAGATCGTCGAGGGCGCGATCGTCACCGGCAAGGTCAAGAACATCGCCGAGTTCGGCGCGTTCGTCGAGCTCCAGGGCGGGCTCGAGGGGCTGGTGCACATCTCCGAGATCGACTACAAGCGGGTCGCGAACGTCGCCGATGTGCTCTCGCCCGACGAGGTCGTGACGGTCAAGGTGCTCAAGGTCGACCCCGAGAGCCGCAAGATCTCGCTGTCGATCAAGCAGACCAAAGACGCCCCCAAGCGCGAGGCGCCGCAGCGCGGCTCGGGCGGCGGCGGCGGCGGGGGCGGTCGCGGCCGGGGCCGGGGCGAGCGGGACGACCGGTCGCCCGACGAGATCCTCAAGGAAACCCCCCAGCTTCGCCGGTTGCGCGAGAAGGCCAAGGCGGAGAAGGCGAAGTCCGACAAGGGACGGGGCGGGCTCGATCTCGACCGGTTCGGCGGCGGCATGGGCCTGGGCGATCTGAAGCTCTAGCGGCCCGACGATCGCATTTGGACTACACTCGGCAAACCTCAAGGGCGTGTCTCGCGCGAGCGCTGCTGCGCACCCGCATCGACGGGATTCAATCATGATCGACATCCGCAAGCTGAAAGAGCTCGTCAAGCTCATGGTCGAGAACGACCTCACCGAACTCGATCTCCAGGACCAGGAAGAAACCGTCAGCCTCAAGCGGGGCGTCGGCGGCGCGGTGATGCCTGCCTACGCGTCGCACGCCGCGCCGGCGCCGATGGCCCCGGCCGCCTCGGGCGCGTCCGACGCCTCGTCGGCGCACGCGGGCGGCGCGTCCGACGACGGGCTGGTGGCGATCGAGTCGCCCATGGTCGGCACCTTCTACTCCGCCGCCAACCCCGACAGCCCGGCCTTCGTGTCCGCCGGCGAGAGCGTGACGCCCGACACGGTCGTCTGCCTCGTCGAGGCCATGAAGGTCTTCAACGAGATCAAGGCCGAGACCTCGGGCACGATCGCCAGGTGCCTCGTCGAGAACGGACAGGCCGTCGAGTTCGGCCAGCCGCTGTTCATGATCAAACCGAACTAGGGGCGATGCGCCATGGTCAATGGGCAATGGGACGAGGTGTCCATTGCATCCCGCCCATTGCCCATTGACCATTCCCCATTGCCGAGCCCACGATGTTCCGACGAGTCCTGATTGCCAACCGCGGCGAGATCGCCCTCCGCATCATGCGTGCCTGCCACGAGCTCGGCATCGAGGTCGTCTGCGTCTACTCCGAAGCCGACAAGGACGCCCCCTACCTCAAGCTCGCCGACCGCGCCATCTGCATCGGCGCCGGCCCCGCCAGGGACAGCTACCTCAACATCCCCCGCCTGATCGCCGCCGCCGAGATCGCCGACGTCGACGCCATCCACCCTGGCTACGGCTTCCTCGCCGAGCGCGCCGACTTCGCCGAGATCTGCCGCGACTGCAAGATCGAGTTCATCGGCCCGAGCCCCGAGGCCATGCGCAAGCTGGGCGACAAGGTCGAGGCCAAACGCTATGCCAAGGCCGCCAAGGTCCCCGTCTTCCCGGGCAGCGAGGGCGAGATCGAGGACGAGGACGAGGCCGTCGAGATCGCGAGCGAGATCGGGTACCCGGTGATCATCAAGGCCGCCGCGGGCGGCGGCGGGCGGGGCATGCGCGTCTGCCACAACGAGGCCACCCTCCGCACCAACATCAAGAAGGCCAAGCAGGAAGCCCAGGCCGCCTTCGGCAACGGCGCCGTCTTCATCGAGAAGTTTCTCGAGCGAGCCCGCCATGTCGAGGTGCAGGTCCTGGGCGACAAGCACGGCCACGCCGTGCACCTCTTCGAACGCGACTGCTCCATGCAGCGACGCCACCAGAAGATCATCGAGGAAGCCCCCGGGCCGGGCATCGAGCGGAAGAAGATCACAGCCGTCGCCGAGGGCGCGGCCAAGCTCGTCAGGTCCGCCGACTACGCGGGCGCCGCGACCGTCGAGTTCCTCATGGACGCCGACCAGAACTTCTACATGCTCGAGGTGAACACCCGCGTGCAGGTCGAGCACCCGGTGACGGAGATGATCACCGGCATCGACATCGTCAAGATGTCGATCCTCGTCGCCACGGGCGAGCCGCTGCCGTTCCGGCAGAAGGACATCAGGATCACGGGCCACGCCATGGAGTGCCGGATCAACGCCGAGAACCCGGACCGCGACTTCATGCCCAGCGCCGGCGTGATCGAGAAGCTGCACCTGCCCGGCGGCCCGGGCGTCCGCATGGACACCCATGTCGTCCCGGGCTACCGCGTGCCGCCCAACTACGACAGCATGATCGGCAAGCTCATCGTGCACGCCGAGGACCGCGAGGCCTGCATCACCCGCATGAAGCGGGCGCTCCGCGAGCTCACCGTCGAGCCGATCCACACCACCACGCCGCTGCACCTCCGCCTGATGGAAAACGCCGACTTCGCCCGGGGCGGCGTCGACATCCATTACCTCGAGCGTCTGCT
>DAIOTV010000076.1:0-10795 GCA_036751825.1 Phycisphaerales bacterium | reverse complement strand
GACTCGAAGTCGTCGACGCTCTGCGCCGCGTCCTGCCGCCGAAAGTTCGCGTTGTACCGGAGCTGAATCGTGCCGCCGATGTTGAACCGCGGGTCGCTGAACAGATCCTCCCCCAGCAGCGACGACCGCTGCCGCGCGTCGGCCATCAGCGACGACTCGTCCACGCTGCCGTCCTGCGCGTTCAGACCGAGGGCGATCCCGCAAGCCGCGACAAGAGCACACGCTCGAACACCGCCGAGGCGGGGCTCGGCACCCGATCCCGCCGACGAATCACCGCAAGTTCCCGCACGAGCTTCCCATCCTTGCACGTCAGCCCTTTCCCTGCATCCCGGTCGAGAGCGAGCCGGCTCACAAAGCCGATCCCCACGCCAGCTCCGACCATTCGCTCTATCGACTCGAGCGACCGAACTTCCATAACAACGACAAGCGACACGCCCGCGCCCGCCGCGGCGCCGTCGATCACCGACCGCACCGCAGAGCCCGCCTCGAACGCTACCACCGGCTCCCCGTCGATGTCCGCCCACCGGAACGATTTCTTCGACGAAAGCCGATGCCCCGGCGGCGCGATCAGCAGCAGCTCGTCGCGGAATGTCCCCACACGCATCAGCTCGCCCGCGCCCACACCCGCCACGGGCATCGTCACGATCCCGAGATCCAGTTCTCCCGAAATCACCGCCTCCGCCACCGCTCGGCTACCCGCCTCACGCACATAGAACCGCAGCGCCGAGTGCTCGCGGCGAACCTCGCTCACCACGCTCGGCAGCAGGTGCGCCACCGCCGTCGCGCCGCCCCCCACGCGGATCGACCCCGCCTCCAGACCCACAAGCTCGCGCACCGACGCCACCGCCTCGTCAGCCCGCCGCACACTCACCTCCGCGTGCTCCAGGAACACGCGACCAGCCGCCGTCAACGCCACGCCCCGGCCTGTCCGATCCAGCAGCGACGCGCCCACCTCCGACTCCAGCTTCTTCACCATCGCGCTCAGCGCCGGCTGCGTCACACCAAGACGCTCCGCCGCACGGGTCAGATGACCCATCTCCGCGATCACCACGAACTGCCGAAGCGCCGTCAGCTCCATGCAACCATCATGCACGATTTTTTCCGCGCACGCTTGAATCATCACGCGCGCACGCCAGTAATACACGCACATGAACACCTGTCCCGCCATGACCAAAGCCATGAAACGCCGGCGAATGCCGTGCGTCGGCTTGTGTTGTCGAGGCAAACGCCTGCGCAACCGCGTCATGTCTCGGGCCCGCTGCCGCTAACGCAGCACCCAAACCACAACGCAAGCCGAGGCAATCCCCGTCCGTTGTGGGAACGGAACGGGGTCGTCGATTCAGGATCATCGATCGCTGATCGATCGCACCAGCCGACGCAAACCAAAACAATCCGTCAACGGCGTGCGCGGTTACACGCTGGTCTGACACACCGCCGCCGCACCGGCCCACAGCCGGCCCGCGGCACGGGTCCACCTTCCGCACCACCCGAGCCGGGAAGAGAGAGAGACACCCTCGGGCACGCGTGCGGCATCACGCCGCGGGGCTGCACTCCCCGCGGCGTTCTCGTGCGCTCAGCTCACACCCGCACAACGAGCGCCGAGTTCTTCGCCCCAAAGGCCAGGCAGTTCACCAGCGCCACACCCGGCCCATCCCACGCCCGCGCCGCCCCAGGCGTGTAGTCCAGATCGCACCCCTCACCCGCCTCGCGCAGATTAATAGTGGGGGGGACAAACGCCCCCTCGCCATCAAGCCCCGCCAGCGCGCACAGCGTCGCCACCACGCCCGCCGAACCGCTCGCGCCCTGCGGATGCCCGATCTGGCTCTTCACGCTGCTGCCCACCAGCCTTTCGGCATGCTCGCCAAACGCGAGACGCACCGCCCGCGTCTCGGCGACATCGTTCACCGCCGTCGCCGTCCCGTGATACTGGATCACGCTCACATCGCGCATCTCGATCCCCGCGTCCGACACCGCCTCGCGCATCGCACGCGCGCTCTCCTCCATGCTCGGCTCGGGACGAACCCGGTGGTACGCGTCGCAGGTCACCCCATACCCCGCGATCTCACCGATCCGCGCATCGTCATCAAGCCCCGGCCTCGAGAGCACCAGCGCCCACGCCCCTTCACCAAGCACAAACCCGTCACGCGTCGCATCAAACGGCCGGCTCGCCGTCTTCGCGCCCGCGGCATCCCCGCGCCAGTCCCGCGTCGAGATCACCTTCAAGAGCTCCATGCCCACCACGGTCTCCCACCTCACATGCGCATCCGCCCCGCACACAACAACCCTGTCGCACATCCCCGACCGGATCAACAGCAGCCCCTGCCCGATCGCATCGCTCGACGACCCGCACCCCGTGCTCACGCACCAGCTCGGCCCCCGCAGACCCAGCGCAATCGAAAGCTCACCCGCCAGGTTCCCGTGCGTCGCGTTCGTGATCGTCCACAGCGATGGACGCTTCCCTTCCGCGTACGCCGTGTGCGCCTGATCAAGCGTGAAGTCGATCCCACCAGCGCCCGTCCCGAGCACAAGCCCCGTCCGCCGGCTGGCCGCCGCGCCCAGCGAAGCAAGCCCCGCCGAACCCATCGCCTCCCGGCACGCCGCCAGCGCCATCGGCACGCAGCGGGGCACCCGCGCCAGCTCGGCCTCGCTCATCACGGCCGACGGGTCGAACCCCACGCACAGCGCCGCCACGCTCGATCGCATCAGCTCGTGCTCGAACCCCAGCAGCCCCACGCCGCTCGCGCCGCGACGCAGCCCCCCGGCGAACGCCCGCGCGCCAACGCCCAGCGGGCTCACCACGCCGACACCAACCGCATACACCCCTTTGCCGGATTCCACACCGCAGACTACGTCCCGGACGCCGCGCCAGAGTCTGTTCGCCGCCCGCGCACATGTTTTTTCCCCAACACGCTGGCAAATCGGCAGAATCCGCGCACCTTGTCGCTCAGAGAACAGAAACACGCGGACAACACCCGGCTCGCAGGCCGGACTCGTCCCACAGAGTCACGCCAGGAGAGGTGTCCATCGGGCTTCGCAGGTTGCCCACCGACACCGGCGTGATCGGAGAGATTTGTGATGCGCCACCGCGCGACTCCATATCTGATCGCAACGCTCGCGGGAGGAACCGCGGCGGCAGAGCCGACCACCGGCATCTACGATCGACCCATCGTCAACCCCAGCGACAGCGTCTCGCTCGTGCTCAAGGGTGTCTCGCTCTCCTCTGAGATCGACCTCTTCACCACCAGCGACGGCAACCCAGCCTCGGTCCAGATCGCCAACGACGGCGTCCGCCAGAACGTCGGCGACGGCCGCGGAAACTTCGATGTCCTCGTCAACTGGCGCGAGTTCTTCGAGACCGAGCCCGGCCAGGGCGAAGCCTCCCGCATCCGCTTCGACATCACCACCAGTTCCGGGGGACCCCTGGTCACCCAGAGCGATTTCGACGCCGGTTTCAACTTTGTCCGATGGGAAATCGGCGACCACAACGCCCCCGCCGACCTCCCCTTCGCCGACGCCATCGATTTCAGGACCCCCGTCGAGCAGGTCATCCTCGTCGAAGCCACGGCCGTCTTCTTCACCAACCAGACCGTGCTCAACTCGGTTCAATACGGCTTCACGATCGGGGGCGGCTCCGACTGGAACGGCACCGACGCCGAAGCTGGCAATATTTTCACGATCGACCGCGCCGTCAACCGAATCCAGATCACATACGATTACACGCCCATCCCCGCCCCGGCCGGGTTTGTTACACTCGCCGGAGCAGGACTTCTCGCCGCACGCCGGCGACGCTAAACGCGGCTCGACCGCAGACAACCCTCGCCCACTAACCGCCAGCGCGCTCCGGCTTCGACCGGACGCGCTGGCGGCGTTGTTTTTACCTATCCTCAGCCGATGCGAATCCCAACCGCCCTCATCGCGACCCTTGCCACCCTCGCCACCCACGCCACGCACGCACAGCCGATCACACTCGAGCTCGACCCAGGCGCCGGCTGGGCCCAGCGAGCCGAAGGACCGCAGTCCGTCGACCGCACCGTCCTCGACATCGCCCGCGCCCGCATCGCCGCCGGCAAGCCCGACCGCGCCATCGCCATCCTCAAGGACTGGCTCGACCGCAACGAGAACACACGCCACCCCTTCGAGCCCGAGGCGCTCCGCCTGCTCGGCGACGCCGAAATCCTCGACGACAACGAGTTCGCCGCCCTCTTCCACTACGAAAGGCTCATCCGCGAATTCCCCGAGTCGTCGGAGTATGTCACCGCCATCGAACGCGAGGTCGACATCGCCGAGGCCTACCTCAACGGGCTCCGCAAGAAGCTCTTCGGCCTGCCCTTGCGTCTCGAGTCCAGCCGGGGCACCGGCGAAGAACTCCTCGTCCGCGCCCAGGAACGCATGCCCGGCTCACGCCTCGCCGAACGCGCCGCCATCATGCTCGCCGACTACTACTACCGCGTCCGAGACCTCGACCTCGCCGCCGAGATGTACGACATTTTCCTCACCAACTTCCCCACCTCCCGGCACCGCCAGCGCGCCATGCGCAACCGCATCTACGCCAACATCGCCTCCTTCAAGGGCCCCGAATACGACGGCCTCGCCCTGCTCGAATCCAAGATCCAGATCCGGCAGTTCGCCCGCGAGTACCCCGCCGACGCCGAGCGTGCCTTCCTCAACGAAGCCCTCGTCGCCCGCATCGACGAGTCAACCGCCACCCAGCAGCTCCGCGCCGCCGAGTGGTATCTCAAGAACGACGACGAACCCGCCGCCGCCTACACGCTCCGCCGGCTCCTCCGCGAGCAGCCCGGCACCGTCGCCGCCGCCCGCGCCCTGCAGATCCTCGATCAACGCGGCTGGCTCGTCACCCAGGACACCCCCGAGGCTCCACGATGAACCGGCTCCGCCCAGCCTTCTCGCTCGCCCCGGCACTCGCGCTCGCCCTGGCCGCGTCGGCCGTGCTCACCGCCTGCGCCGCCGATCCACGCCGGGGATACTCCTTCCAATCCCCCTACGACACCTCCATCACCACCGTCGCCGTCCCCGTCTTCGCCAACGCCACGATGCACACCGGGATCGAGGCCGAACTGACCGACGCGGTGATCAAGGAACTGCAGCGTGAAACGCCCTGGCGCGTCACGCAGTCCGAGACCGCCGACGCCGTGCTCAAGGGCCGGATCACCTCGGTTCGGCTCGTGCGGCTGTCGCAGCAGTCGGGAGTGGGGCTCGTGCAGGAACAGGGCGTCGAGATGAACATCAGCTTCGAGTTCATCGACAACCGACGCGGCGAAACCCTCGTCGCCCGGCAGGGCTTCGCCGCCCTCGCCTCCTTCATCCCCGCCCAGCCCACCGGTGAGCGCATCAGCGTCGGCTACCGCGGCGCCGCCGAGATCCTCGCCAACGACATCGTCAGCGAGCTCGCCAATTCCTGGTAAAGACCAAACGAGCTTCCGCGAGCCCGCGGCCACGCACGGGACCCACGCCGCACGGTTCGCCTAGCGTGATCAACACCGAAAACCGCAATCCGACCGGTCCCGCAAGCGAACCCACTCACGCCGACCGATCGTACAGACCAGACGCCGACCGCTTGCACCGGGCCTCGGCCACCGAGAACGCATGACCAACCACGACCTCACATTCAGCCCCCTCGCCGACCAGCCAAGCGACCCATCGGGCAGCCAGCCGGGGCCCCCCCGCAAGCCGCCGGGCCAGGGGCCGGGAGGCACTCCGCCCGCGCGCGCCGCCGGCCCGGGCCGCGGCTTCTTCGGCATCCTCGCCGCCCTCGCCGTCGTCATGCTCCTCTTCATGCTCTTCAACACCTCGCGCCAGGCCGAGACCGTCGACTGGGCCGAGTTCAAGGCCGCCTACGCGCAGGGCGATTTCGACCCCGCTTCCGTCGAGGTCACCGATGCCGCCATCGTCGCGCTCACCCAGCCGGGCAAGTTCGGCGCCACCGACAGCGAGCAGAAGCGCGTCCAGGTCAAGTTCCTCCCGAGCGCCGCCGAGTACAACGTCGCCCGCGTCGACGAGCTCACGGGCGGCAACTACAAGGAGTCGCCAACCCCGGGCTGGGTCGGCGCACTCTGGTTCTTCCTCCCCTTCTTCATCCTCATCCTCCTCTTCTGGCTCCTGATCGCCCGCGGACTGCGCTCCGCCACCGGCGGCAGCGGCATGCTCGGCAACTTCGGCAAGTCCAAGCACAAGATGCTCTCCAAGGAGATGACCGGCGTCACCTTCAAAGATGTCGCCGGCATCGAGGAGGCCAAGGACGAAGTCACCGAGATCATCGAGTTCCTCAAAAACCCAAAGCGATTCACCAAGCTCGGCGGACGCATCCCCCGAGGCGTCCTGCTCTGCGGCGAGCCCGGCTGCGGCAAGACACTCCTCGCCAAGGCCATCGCCGGCGAAGCCGATGTCCCCTTCTTCTCCATCTCCGGATCCGACTTCGTCGAGATGTTCGTCGGCGTCGGCGCCTCCCGCGTCCGCGACCTCTTCAAACAGGCCAAGGACAACGCCCCCTGCATCATCTTCCTCGACGAGATCGACGCCGTCGGACGCCGACGCGGCGGCGGCTTCAGCCAGGGCGGGCACGACGAACGAGAGCAGACCCTCAACGCCATCCTCGTCGAAATGGACGGCTTCGCCTCGGGCGACGGCGTCATCGTCGTCGCCGCCACCAACCGAGCCGATGTCCTCGACCCCGCCCTCATCCGCCCGGGCCGCTTTGACCGCCAGATCATCGTCCCCCTCCCCGATGTCAAGGGACGCATGGACATCCTCAAGGTCCACGCCAAAAAGGTCAAACTCGGCCCCGATGTCGACCTCCAACGCCTCGCCAAGGTCACGCCCATGTTCTCCGGCGCCGACCTCGCCGCCATCATCAACGAGGCCGCCATCAGCGCCACCATGGCCAACAAGGAATGCATCGAACAGGAAGACCTCGAAGAAGGACGCGACAAGGTCAAGTTCGGCCGAGCCAAGAAGTCACGCGTCCGCGAGGAAGAAGACAACAAGCTCACCGCCTACCACGAGGCCGGACACGCCATCCTCCAGTACATCCTCAAAGACTCCGACCCGCTCCACAAGGTCACCATCATCCCCCGAGGCCAGTACGGCGGCGCCACCTTCAGCCTCCCCGACAAGGACCGCATGGGCGTCAGCCTCAAGTACCTCCTCGCCACCATGCGCATGGCCTGCGGCGGACGAATCGCCGAAGAAAAAGCCATGGGCGATGTCTCCTCCGGCGCCGTCGGCGACATCCAGCAGGTCACCGGCATGGCCCGCGCCATGGTCCTCGAGTGGGGCATGAGCGACAAGCTCGGCTTCATCCGCTACGCCGGCAACGACACCCGCGAGGCATTCCTCGCCGACAAGGACTACTCCGACCACACCGCCCAGGTCATCGACGAAGAGATCCGCCGCATCGTCGACGAGGCCTACACCGACGCCGCCAAACTCCTCGACGAGCACTGGGAAAAAGTCGAAGCCCTCGCCCAGGCGCTGCTCAAATACGAAACCCTCACCGGCGACGATGTCGGCAACATCATGGCCGGCAAGCCGCTTGGCAAGCCGTCGGTCTCCGACCTGCTCCGCGACGAGGCCGCCAAGACCGCCCCCCCGGTTTCGGCCAAGCCCCCGCCCGCCGCCGACCCCGACACCGACCTGCCCCCCGGCGCCATGCCCAGCCCCGCCTGAGGGCCGCCGCGCCCCGACGATCGGTTCCGGCGTCAAGCCGCGCCGCCGCGCCGCCTTGATCCAACCAACGCCCGTCCGTATTGTCATGAATGCACAACCCCGATGTCCCGGCCGTGTCGCTCAACGGGCACGCTCCGTACTATCTTCTGCGCACCGCGCTCATCGCGGCGGTCCTCGTCACCGCCGCAATCACCTTGATCGTGTTCGCCGGCCGCGTCCCGTTCTTCCAGGAGAACGGCCCCATTGAGATGGCACAACTCAAGCTCTGGATCGGTGCCGCGCTCTTCGCTCTGATCCTTGCGATCGCGCAACCCCGCACCAGCGACAAGGCCGCGCTCGCCCTGGTCGGCCTCGCCGCCACCGCCGCCGCCGCACGAGAGATCGACGCCCACATCCTGCTCAACCCCGAGACCATCGGCGACCTCGGCGTTCGCTACCGCATCGACTGGTGGCTCGACGGCGGCGTCTCCCCCCTGCGCAAGGCCGCGTGGGCCGGCGTCGCGCTGCTCGCCCTCGGCTTCGTCGTCGCCTCCACGCGCGCAGCCCACTTCCACCCCATCCTCGCCTTCAAGCGCCGCTCACGCACGATCTTCTACTTCGGCGCCTGCGTCGCATTCCTGGGCATCGGGTTCGCCTTCGACGATCTGCTCCGCGGCGTCATCCCGCTCGCCACCGCGCAGACCATCGAAGAGTCCGCCGAGGTCGTCGCGCCCGTCTTCTACCTCGCCGGCGCCAACCACCTCGCCGTCGCAGGCCTCGTCGGCCGACGCGCCGCCCTCCACGAACGAGCGACCGATACACTCGCCGAATGCAAGCCAACATCAAGCCCATCGCCGAGCTCAACCTCAACAGCCTCAGCCAGCGCGTCGCCAAACTCGACCACTTCTACCAGGCCCGCTTCCGCAACCGCTTCGCCCCCCTCGTCCACGCGCTGACCCGCTGGATCCCCGAAGACGCCACCATCCTCGATGTCGGCGCCAACCACGGCAAAATGACACGCCCGCTCGCCAAGCTCCCGGGCGCCACCGTCCACGCCTTCGAGCCCGTCCCCTACAACTTCTCACTCCTCACCCGCGTCACACGCGGCCTCGGCAATGTCACCCTCCACAACCTCGCCCTCTCCGATGCCCCGGGCACCGTCTCCATCTACATCCCCGTAAGGCCCAGCCAGCGCATCAGCCCGGGCGCCGCCCACATGGGAAACACCGCCCACGCCGACACCTTCGGCACCGCCACCGCGCCCACCGTCGCCGAGCTCGAAATCAGCACCGACACCCTCGACGACACCGCCGAGCGAGAGGGCATCCACAAACTCGACTTCATGAAAATCGATGTCGAGGGCGCCGAGTCGCTCGTCGTCGCCGGCGGCGCACGCACCATCGCCCGGCACACACCCGCCATCTACTGCGAGATCTCCGACCGCTGCCAGAACCTCGGCAAGACCCCCGAAGACATCGTCGGCCCGCTCCACGCCATGGGCTACCGGCTCTTCGCCTTCAACGAAAAACAGCACACCGCGCGAGCGCTCGACGCCCACGACCCGAACGAACGCGACTACCTCTTCCTCCACCCCGACCGACACGAACTCCCCTGACTTCGCGCGGGTCTTGACGAGCCCGAAGCGCAAGCGAGGGGATCACGCCCCGCCCGACTCCAGCAGCCGCGCCTGCCGCTCCACCGGCTGCATCTCCTCCAGCGTCCGCGAGCTCTTCGCGCCGACATCCTCGAACTTCCGCAGCGTCGGCACCAGACGCGTGTCGATCGACCCCACCAGGCTGTTGTAGTGCCCCACGGTCTGGTTCAGCGTCTTGCCCAGCTTGCACGCGTGCTCGAACGCCACGGCCGCCCGCTCGTGCAGCTGCTTGCCCAGCGCGAACAGCTCGCCCGCCTCCTCCGCCAGCCGGTGCTCACGCCACCCGACCGCAACCGCCCGAAGCAGCCCGATCAGCGTGCTCGGGCTTGCCAGGATCACATTCCACTGCGCCGCGTCCGCGATCAGCTCGGGCTTGCGCGTCAGCGCGGCGTCGATGAAGTGATCCCCCGGCACGAACATCACCACGAACTCCGGGCTCCCGTCCCACAGGCTCCAATACCGCTTGTCCCCCAGCTTCTTCGCCTGCTCATGCACATGCCGGGCGAACCGCTCCATATGCGCCTCCTGATCCTCCGGGCTCGCGGCGTTCACCGCCTCGAGGTACGCGTAAGTGTTCGTCTTCGCGTCCACCGCGATCACCCGCTCGTTCGGCAGCTTCACCACCATGTCTGGACGGAGCAGCTCCCCGTCCTCGTTCCGCGTGCTCGTCTGCTCCGAGAAATCGCAGTAGGCCGTCATGCCCGCGAGCTCCGCCACCCGCCGAAGCTGGATCTCGCCGTACTGCCCGCGGATCTCGGGCTTGCTGAGCGCCCGCGTCAGCCGGCCGGTCTCCTCGCGCAGGCCGCGCGCCCCCTCGTTCACCAGTTCCATCCGCTCGTGCAGGGCGGCGAACGCCTCGACGCGCGACTTCTCGATCGACTCGAGCTTCTCCCGCGTCGCCTTCAGAATCTCGTCGATCGGGCGAAGCCGCTCGTCCTGCTCCTTCCGCGCCGCGTCGAAAACCGGCTTCGCCTGGGCCAGGAACTCCTCGCGCCCCGACTTGAGCGCCTCGGCCGTCAGCCCCGCAAACGCCTCCCGGAAACGGGCCTCCACCGCGTCCCGCTCCCCAAGACGGTCCGTCAGCTCGCTCAGACGGCTCCGGGCCTCGGCCAGCTGCTCGCTCAGCTCAAGCACCCGCTGCCCACTCGCGTTCCGGTCGGCCCGCTCACGCTCCAGCTCCTCGCGCACCCGGGCCCCCTCCGACCGGGCCGATGCCCCCTCCGCACGGGCCGTCGCCGCCTCACCCCCGGCCCGCCCCAGCCGAAGCCCGAGCCACACGCACGCCCCGGCCAAACCCAGAGCCAGCACCGAAACAACACCAAGCGCGATTTCCATACCCCAAGTCTAACCCGCACCAAGCCGCTGCCCCCGCGTGCGGGGGAGCTGTCAGCGCAGCTGACTGAGGGGAAGCCCCTCCTCCCTCTCCCCGCCGGGGAGAGGGTGGCCGAGCGCAGCGAGGTCGGGAGAGGGGAGGCCACC
>DAIOTV010000075.1:0-10814 GCA_036751825.1 Phycisphaerales bacterium | reverse complement strand
GGGGCAGGTGGAAGTCGAGATCGTCGGTGCGGAGCATGGGCCGCATCCAACGCGTGGTGTTGCCGCGAGGCAACAGGTGGGCCTGCGCGGGCGGGTCCGATCGTGTTCTCGGGGCCGAAACGGGGCTCATTTCGCGCGGTGCACGGGTTGCCACCGGCCCCGCATCGTGCAGACCGGACCGAGCCATCCTGGGGGCATCGCCCACCGCTGCGTGGAGCCGGTTTACCACGCGGCATGGCCCGTGCATCGGCCGCGTCCCTTTGACGAGGCGCTCGCCCTTGTCAACGAGCGCCAGCGAGGCGCGGACCGCGTCGAGTTCTCGGACGAGCTCCGCCGGCTGAACGACGAGCAACGGCTTCGTGAGCTTCGGTGCGAGGATGCGGCGTGCGGCGAGGCGGTGCGCAGCGAGGCCGAGCGGCGCACGAGCGAACCGGGGGCGACGCCGCGGGTTGCCGAACGGCCGAACGGGGCGACCGAGGCAACCGAAACGGTGCGCGCGATCGAGCACCGCTACGAGGTGACGCACCGGTCAACGACGGGCCGGCTGATCGACATGCTGATGTGAGCTAGTAGACCCGGCGGATCTCGTAGCTGGGGTAGAAGGCGGCGAGGATCTCGCGCCAGTGGTCGCCGCGGGTGGCCATGCCCTGCGTGCAGTACTGGCACATGCCGACGCCGTGGCCGAAGCCCCGGCCCTCGATGCGGATGGTGCTGCGGCCGACCTCGAAGCTCAGATCGTTGCTGTGCACCCGGCCGGTCGAGGTGACCGCGGGCAGGCCAAGCGCATCGAAGTTGCTGGCGATGCGCAGCTGCTCGCCGGTGAGCATGGTGATCTCGCCGCGCTGGTCGGCGATGCGGAACCGCGTCGGTCGGCCCGCCGGGTTGAACTCGGTGGCGCGGATGTCGGCGATGCTGCTGATGCGGCTGAGCGGTGCGACGCGGTTCGCCTCGGCCCAGGCGGCGATGCGGGCGGCGAGCTCGGTGTTTCGGCGGGCGACGCTCCAGGCGAAGAGCGGCGCGTTCTGGCAAAGGATCGCCCGAGTGGGCCCGGCGATCGCCGCCGGCTCGGCGAGGGCGACGGGCGTGATCGTGGCGCCCGTCGGGGGCCAGATGTCCTGCGGCGACGCAGGCCGGCCACCGCAGGTGCTGGAGTAGTACGCGGCGGCGAGGCGGGCGCCGTCGATGAGCACGATGCCGCGGGTGGCGGCGACGGCCTCGTGGGCGACGCCCATGCCCGTGGTGCCGCCGTAGACCTGGTCGGTGGTGGTGGCTTCGACATCGAAGAATCGGCCTGCGCGGCGGGCGCGTTCGCGGCGTTCGAGCGCGAAGGTGCGGGCGGCGACGGCCTGGACGCGGTACGCCGAGGCGTGCCACCCGGGCAGCAGCTCGCGGCTGATCACGCCGGGGAGGTAGTCCTCGATGTCCACGACATTGATGACATCGAGCGTCGACGCGTCGTCGCGGGGCACGAGTCGGAGCGTGCCCGGGTAGTCCGTGCCGTCGACACGCACGGTGCCGGTGCCGTTGACCGCCGAGTGCGGGGCGGCGAAGACCGGCGCGCCGGGCGGGAAGCCCGTGACCCGGCCCGAGCTGTCGACGAGGCGGATGCCCCCGCCGGACGCGACGGCTCGGAGCGGGCCGGTGACGATCTCTCCCGTTCGCCCGCCGGCGGGCGCGACGACCCAGGCGCCGGGTCGGTCAAGCAACGCCTCGGGGGCGTCTCGCCGGATGCGCACGCGGATCAGCGGCTCGTCTCGGACGGTGCGGGTCTCGGCGGGGGCCACATCGACCGTGCCTCGGGCGGCGCGATCTTCGCCCGCCGCGTCAACGGGCACGACCCGGCGGGATGTCTGGCACGAGACGGCGACCAGCACGGCGGCGGCCAGCAGGGCCCCGGCGCAGACGGCGGCGAGCACGGCGCGCAACGCCGCCCCGGAACGGGACATGCGTCGCACTCTGGGCTGTCGCTCCGGTCGCACCGTGGCTCCTGCTCTGGGGGGCGGCAAGGCGGTCCACCGGCTCGGCGCCCGGGCCGCGGGCCCCATAAACAGATTATCCGCATGCAGATGAACGGCGCGTGAGAATCCCGCCCGCATGTCCGATGTTTGGTATACTTATCGAATGCCGAACACCGATTCCCCGCCGTCCGCGGCGACGCTTGACATGCTGGCGCTGGCCCGTCTGAAGGGTGTTGGCCCGGTCCGCGCGGGCCGACTGTTGGCGGCGTTCGGGTCGCCCGACGCGGTCTTTGGGGCGTCGGTGAGCCGTCTGTGCGGCGTCGAGGGCATCGGCGATCGCACGGCCCGCGGCATCGCGGGCGATGTGGAGCGGGCGCGGTCGGCGGCCCGTCGAGAGCTGGAGTCGGCCGACGCGCTCGGCGCGCGGATCGTCACGCAGCTCGACAACGACTACCCCCCGCTGCTGCGGGAGCTGCCCGATCGGCCGGTGGTGCTGTCGGTCTTGGGCACGCTGGAACCAGAGGGGCGAGACCGCTTCGCGATCGGCATGGTCGGGTCGCGGAAGTGCTCGGTGTACGGCCAGGAGCAGGCGAACCGGTTCGGCGCGGCGTTGGCGTCGGCGGGGTTGACGGTCGCCTCGGGCGGTGCGCGGGGCATCGACTCGGCGGCGCACCGGGGCGCGGTCTCGGCGGGGGGCCGAACGGCGGTGGTGCTCGGGTGCGGGCTCGCGCACGTGTACCCGCCGGAGAATCGGGCACTGTTCGATCAGATCGTCGAGTGCAACGGCTGCGTGATCTCGGAGCTGCCCATCGAGGCGGCGCCGGAGCCCTCGAACTTTCCGATGCGCAACCGGATCATCTCGGGGATGAGCCTTGGGGTACTGGTGATCGAGGCGGCGCTGAAGTCGGGTGCGCTGATCACGGCCCGTGTGGCGGCCGAGGAGCACGGGCGCGAGGTGTTCGCCCTGCCGGGCCGGATCGACAGCGAGGCGATCGCGGGGAGCCTGATGCTGCTGAAATCGGGCGGGGCGCACCTGGTGACCGAGCCGGGGGACATCCTGTCGCTGCTCGAATCACCCGCTCGGCACCTGCACGCGGGGACGCACGCGGCTCGGTACAGCTCGCCGCCGCTCGGTCGTACGGAGAGCACGCCGGCGCCGGCCCCCGAGCCTGTCGCGAGCCGGTACGACGAGGGATCGCCCGAGCGGCTGCTGCTGGACGCCCTGGATGAGCCGCGGACGCCGGATGCGCTGGCGGGGCGGGTCGGCCTCGACATCTCGCAGATTCGGCGTGTGCTGACGATGCTCGAGCTCAGCGGCGAGGTTGTTCGGGTCGGGTCGAAGATTGCGCGTCGGTAATCGGGTTGGCCGTGGAGCGGTTCTTTCGCTAACGGCAGCTCTGCCATGCGGTTGCGAACGACCTCGGATGCGAGGGGGCGTATCCGACCAGAAACCCTATCTCTTTTCCAAACAAATGCGTGAAATTCCGGAACCTGTATGGTATCGTGTACGATTACTTGGAGAACCGAACGGTCTCTGCTTGGGATCTGGTCACTCAATGATGAGTGCGAGAATCTCGCTGGGGCACGATCGTGAGTTGAAGAGGATGTGTCGCGGCGGAGGTCGCGACGGAGAAGCGAAGCCGAGAGCGGACGGAGCCGCGGATCGGCGACCCCAGAATGGGGGACTCGTGATGCAACGGATTGCAGGGGCGAGCTCGGCGACGGTTTCGGCGACGGTTTCGGCGATGGTTGATGGCGCGCAGCGGCCGGCGACCGGGGGCGAACCGCTTCGCGGATGGGGTCGGGCGCTTTGCGGGCTTGTCGGCCGGCTGGCGGTTGTGCTGGCGGGCGGTGGAAGTTCGCGGCCCGCGGTCGACGCGGTTGTGTGTCTGGGGCCCGGCGGCCCGTTCGTCAGCGAGCTGGCGAGCGACGGTGTGTGGAAGGATCGTTGGTTGGCTTGCGGGGCGATGCAGCCGCCCCCAAGGCCGAGGTTTGGCCTCGGCGCTGGTGACCCCCTCGCGGGGAGCGACGGCCCTGGCCGTCGTGCGATGAACGAGAAGATGAGGACGGCCCGCAGTGCCACGCTTGTTGGCTGGGGCAAGGGAAAGGAAACGGATCATGAATCTCACTCCGAAGCAACTGCGCATTCTCAAGCTGATCCGCGACTGGCGGGTGCGCCACGGCTATTCGCCGACGATGCAGGAGCTCGCCGACGAGATCGGCGTCAGCAAGGTCACGGTGTTCGAGCACGTCGAGGCGCTCATTCAAAAGGGCGCGCTCACGCGGGAGCCGAACAAGGCACGCTCTTTGTCGATCGCTGACGGGATCGCGGTGCCCGACGAGAGCCGTCCCATGCGGTTCCCGCTGGTGGGCAAGATCGCCGCGGGCTACCCCATCGAACGCGTCGCCGATCAGGACGAGGTGGATCTGAACGAGCTCATCGGACCCGCGGGCGGGGCCGACTCGACCTTTGCGCTGAAGGTCGACGGCGAGAGCATGAAGGACGAGGGCATCCTGCACGGCGACCTCGTGCTCGTCGAGCGCTCGGAGGTCGCGAAGGACGGCGACCGCGTCGTCGCGCTGCTGCCCGACGGCTCCACCACGCTCAAGACCTTCTACAAGGAAGACGACTGCATCCGCCTGCAGCCGGCGAACCCGGACTTCGACCCGATCCGCGTGAAGTTCTGCACGATTCAGGGCATCGTCCGCGGCGTCGTGCGGACGTACTGAACGATCGGTCGCCGCGAGGCGCGGACGTGATCGCGAAGCGATCTGCGGCGGCTCTCCTGCTCGGAGGGCCGCTTTCGCTTTGCGGGGTCGGTGTGTAGATGCTCAGAACCGCTTGTGGGCGGCTCGCTCTTTGGGCGGTCCGAGCTTCATGATCGCGCGGGCGAGTTCGAGGTCGGCGGGCACGGTGATCTTGATGTTGCGGGCGTCGCCGGCGACGACATGCACCGGCTCGCCGAGCTTGGCGATGAGACCCGCGTCGTCGGTCGAGTCGAGGTCGTCCTGGGCGTACGCGCGTCGGAGCCGCTCGCGTTCGAACACCTGCGGCGTCTGCACGGCAACAAGGCCGGCACGGGGCACCTCTTCGGTGACGCGGCGGATTGAGCGGTTGGCCTTGCCGCCGCCGCCGAGGATGGCGTCGAGCGGGTCGGCGTCGCCGGCGTCGGGCGCGTCTTCGGTGCGCTTGAGCGTGTCCGCAACATCGATCGCTGGGATGACAGCGTGGTGGATCTTTGCTGCCTCGACAACGCGATCGATGAGGTCGACGGGCGTGCAGGGTCGGGCGGCGTCGTGGACGGCGACGTGGGTCGCGTCGGCTTCGACGAGCGCGAGCGCGTTCCTGACGGTTTCCCACCGGTGGTGCTGTCCGCCCTGGCAGAGCCGCACGCCGTAGAAGCCGAGCTTGGCGCCGTGGCGCGTGGTGAACTCGTCGAAGGCGTGGTCGTCGTGCGGGCCGGCGACGATGATCGACAGGACCTCGTCGCGGTTTGTGAAGAGTTCGACGCTGCGGTGCAGAACGGGCCGATCGCCGAGGTCTTCATCCAGTTTGTGGCGTAGGCCGCCCGCTTCGGCGTATCTCGTCGACTGACCCGCGGCGGGGATGATGACGGCGAGTTTCACGGCGTGCATCCTCCGGGGATTCTCGCGGAGTGTACCGTCCGCGACCGCAAGAACACGCCGGTATGATGGGCTTCGCGCGCCGCGTGGTGGGCGGCACGCGGGGACACATCGCGAGGGCAGCACACAGGGGGAACCGACGAATGGCGTACGAGGGTTACGAGGCGTGGCTGGTGCAGCCCGAGAGCGACCAGCCGCCGGTCGATGAGAAGCCGGAACAGCCGGAACAGGCTGAGCAGGCGGCCGGGGAGGCTGTGGACGCCGCGGGCGAGGCGGTCGAGGCGGCGGAGGAATCGGCCGAGGCGGCGAGAGAGGCGGAAGACGCCGCCTTGACGACCGAGGCCGAGGTGCAGCAGGAGAATCTGGCTCGCGCGGGCGAAGCGGGGTCCGAGTTCGTGGGCTCGGTGCTCGACGGGGACTTTGATTCCGCGGCTCAGAACGCCGAGGCGCTGGTTCTCGCGGCGATCCCGGTGGTGCTGAACATCGGCGTCGGCCTGCTGATCCTGCTTGTCGCGTTGTTCATCTCGGGCCGGGCTCGGCGGATCGTCGAGGGCGGGGCCCGCAAGTCGCGGGTTGACGAGACGCTCAGCAAGTTCTTCGGGCAGATGGCCAAGTGGGCTGTGCTCATCCTGGGCCTCGTGATCGCGATCGGGAAGATCGGCATTCCCACCGCGTCGTTTGTCGCGGTCATCGGCGGCGCATCGCTGGCGATCGGCCTGGCGTTCCAGGGCTCGCTCGGCAACCTGGCGGCGGGCGTGATGCTGCTGATCTTCAGGCCCTTCAAGGTCGGCGATGTCGTGCAGGTCGGCGGCGTGACCGCGAAGGTCAACGAGATCGACCTGTTCACCACGCTGCTCGACACCTTCGACAACCGAAGGATCATCATGCCCAACGGCAACATCTTCGGAAACGAGATCGAGAACATCACGCACCACACGACCCGGCGCGTCGATGTGAAGGTGGGCACGGAGTACCCGGCGGAGATCGACCGCGTGCGCGAGGTGCTCGAGCGCGTGGCGACCACCGTCGAGGGCGGCCTCGGCGACCCGGCGCCGCAGGTGTACCTGCTCGAACTGGGCGACTCGTCCATCAACTGGGTGATCCGCGTGTGGTCGACCACGGCCGACTACTGGGCCGTTCGCGAGCGGATCACGCGGAACGTGAAGTACGCGCTCGACGAGGCCGGCATCGGCATCCCGTTCCCGCAGATGGATGTGCACATCAACGGCGAGCTGCGGCAGGCCTGATCGGGGTTTGGCGCTGCACAACGAAACAGGGGCGGGCCTTCGCGGGCCCGCCCCTTTCGCTTGATCGTGATGCGATCGGGCTCTCAGGCGCTGCCGGTCTTGAGCGCATCGCGGATCTCGCGGAGCAGCAGGATGTCCTCGGCGGGCTCGGGCGGGGGGCCGGCGATCTCTTCTTTCTCGAAGCGCTTCCTGGCCGAGTTCATGAACTTGATCACTAGGAAGACCGCGAAGGCGAGGATGAGGAAGTTGATGAACACCGTCACGAAGTTGCCCCAGGCGAGGACGGGGCCCACGGCGCGTGCGGCGTCGAGCGACATGGGTCCGCCCGCCACCTCGTTCGCCTCCGTGACCTTCTGCGAGAGCGGGAAGTAGAGGTTGCTGAAGTCGACGTTGCCCGGGATGGACACGATCGGCATGATCACATCGTCGATAAGCGACTTGACGATGACGCCGAAGGCGCCGCCGATGATGATGCCCACCGCCATGTCGATCATGTTGCCCCGCATGGCAAACTCACGAAACTCTTTGACCAGACCCATAGGTTGCTCCTTCGCGTTGTCTTCTTTCGCCGGCCAACCGGCGGGGCAAGCGTACGTCCGTCGGGGCGGGCGCGTCGGGAACACGACATTCGGGCGCGAAAGGGTCTGCGCTGAAACATCGCGGGCGTGCGTGCGGTTTCTTTCAGGGGTCGGCGGGTGTTCGCCGACCGCCCGGCGTGTCGGTGAGGTCTCCCCGCCCCCGCCGGGTTCTCCTTGTGCCGCGGGCGACGGCCCGCCGATAGTCAGGATGTGATTCGCATGCCGTTCGAACTCGATCCCACGATTGTGGCGGTGCTGACGAGCGTGCTTGCCGTGCGCCGGCGTCGGGTGGGGCGGGCGAAGTGGCCGGTGGCGGTGTGGCTTCCGCTGTAGCGCATCGGGCGGCTGTCGCTCGGTGGTGGATCTGCCGGGGCGACTCCTGCCGCCGCGGCGAACCCGGGCGGTGCTCATGCGTACCATGGATGCAGCCGATGTTTCGGCGGACTTCGTCTGATGGGCCCGAGCGGCTTGTTTGGCGGGCTTGTTTGGAAACTGGGGCCGATGTGGTTTCGACCGGGCGATTTCAGGCTCGGCGTTGCGCGTCGAGGAGCATGGAGGCCTCGTAAAAAACCATGCAACACACAATAACTGCCGAACCGCAGTTTGCTCTGGCCGCCTAACTAAGGTGGTCTGAATCCCCTGTGACGCCTGCTGGCGGGGGATTCAACGACTAGCAGGCTGGCCGACTCCCGGTGTCTCCGGGGGTGAAGCGGCGAGACAACACCGGAGACTGGACCCGGCGGAGGCTGTCGAAGGCCGCCAAAGGGTTGAGATCAAATCTTCGACTACACGCGTAGAAGCGTCGTTCCGACCGTCACGGCACGGGGGTTCGATTCCCCCCGGCTCCATTGCTTGCTGTCTGCGCTGAGTGTCCGGCCCGCGAGCCGTTCTGATCGCGTGCCGCCGGGCAGATCGCCCGCGCGGGCGCGCCGCCCGAGGCCACGGCCCCGTTTCATGCACCAACTTGCCGAAGCCTCGCATGCCCGCGCTCGACGACGCCTGGTGCGCCGGCGCCTGGTGCGCCGGCGGCGGACGGCACGCGTGCGCGCCCTTCAGAAGGGTTGAGCCGCGACGAGCGATCGGGGTGGTGTACGGGCTTGGTGCGGTGGCCCCGAATCTGGTATGCTGGCGGCGGTCCTTTGTTTGTGGAGGGTTGCCCGTGACCGCCGAACGCCGATCGAATGTCCCTCGTGTCATCATCTGGTTTCTGGTCATCGCCGCCCTGGTCGCCGGCGCGGTGGTGTACACGCGGGTGGAGCCGACGGCCGCGCCGGTGCGGATTGCGCTGGTGACGGCGGACAGCGACCCGTACTGGGACGCGGTGATCGAGGGGGCCGAGGCGACGGCGAACGATGTTGGCGCCGAGCTTGTGGTGTTCCGTTCGAACGGCGAGCTGAGCGATCAGACGAAGCATCTGAACGCCGTGGCGGCTGGGAACTTCAGCGGGCTGGCGGTGAGCCCGGTCGACGGGAGCCGGCAGGCGCTGGCGATCCGCGCGATGGCCGAGGCGATGCCCGTGGTCACGATCGACGCGGACAGCGAGCTGTCGGGCCGGCTGTGCTTCGTTGGCCCCGACAACTACACGGCGGGGCGTCGGTGCGGCGACCTGATGAAGGAAGCGGCGCCGGGCGGCGCGAACATCGTCATCATCTGCGGCCCGGTCGAGAAGGAGAACGGGCGGCTGCGTCGGCAGGGCTTCATCGACGAGATGCTGAGCCGGTCGTTCGTGCCCGAGCGGCCCATGGACCCGCTCGAGGGCAAGCTGGCGAACGGGGCGTACACGGTGCTGGGCACCTATGTGGACCCGATCGATCCGGAGCAGGCCAAGGCGAATGTGACGGCGGCGCTCGAGAAGTATCCGGAGCTGGACGCGATCGTCGGGCTGTACGCGTACCACATCCCCGCGGCCGTCGCGGCGCTCGAAGAGGCGGGGCGGATGGACTCGGTGCGGATCGTGGGCTTTGACGACAACGAGGCAACGCTCGCGGGGATCGCCGACGGGCGGGTGTTCGGGACGATCGCGCAGGATCAGTACAGCTACGGCCGGGCGAGCGTCCGGCTGCTCGCGGACGTGGCGCGGGCGGGCGCGACGGGGCGGTACGTCGCGGTGCCCATGAAGGGGCACATCAACTACCCGCCGATCATGGTCAAGCGCGACGGGCTGGAGGCGTTCATGTCCGAGCGTGGCCGCAGCCGGGCGCTGCTGGCCGTGCAGGGCCGGCCCACCGACTGACACGGGCTTCGGCGCCGGCCGGGGCGGGCGCTAGCGGTATCGGGTCGGATCGCTGACGCCGGCGCGCTCGAACCCGGTTCGTCGGAGCCGGCACGAGTCGCACCGCCCGCAGGCGCGCGCTCGGTCGTCCGGGTCGTAGCACGACAGGGTGAGGCCGAAGTCGACGCCGAGCTCGGTGCCTTGTCGGATGATCTCGTGCTTGGCCATGTGCATGAGCGGCGCCACGATGTCGACGCCCTCGCCCTCGACGCCCGCCTTCGTGGCGAGGTTGGCGGTCGCCTGGAAGGAGGCGACGAACTCCGGGCGGCAGTCGGGGTAGCCCGAGTAGTCGACGGCGTTGACGCCGAGACAGATCGATCGCGCGCCGATCACTTCGGCGTGCGCCACGGCGAGGGCGAGGAAGATGAGGTTGCGGGCCGGGACATAGGTGACCGGGATGCCGCGGGCGATCGCGTCGTCCGTGCGGTCCTTTGGCACGGCGATGTCGTCGGTGAGCGCGCTGCCGCCGAAGGCGCGGAGATCGAGCGGAAGGATGGTGTGCGAGGCGGCGCCGAGCGAGCGTGCGACCGCGCGGGCGGCATCGAGCTCGTGTCGGTGCCGCTGGCCGTAGTCGATCGAGAGGGCGTGGCACTCTCGGCCTTCGTGCGTTGCGATTGCGAGCACCGCGGCGCTGTCGAGCCCGCCCGAGACCAGGACGACGGCTCGCTCAGGCATCGGTCGGCCCGGGGCCGGTGTAGACGCACCCGCTGCTTCTGTTCTCCCAGAGCGTGACGCGGCAGAGGCCCGGCAGATCCGGCTTGAGACGGTCCCAGATCCACATCGCGATGCGTTCGGTGGTGGGCTGCTCGAGGCCCGGGACCTCGTTGAGCAGGTGGTGATCGAGCGGCTCGAGCACGTCGAGCACGAGCCGCTTCAGCTCGGCGAAGTCGACGACCCATCCGACGACGGGATCGACCTCGCCGGCGACCTGCACGACGAGCCGGTAGGTGTGCCCGTGGACGCGGGCGCACTTGTGCCCCTCCGGGAGGTGGTCAAGTCGGTGAGCGGCATCAAACGTGAACTCGCGGAAGATCTGCATTCGATTGGCACGGAAAGCGTGGTTGAAAGCGGGTGATCGGAGTCGAACCGACGACATTCAGCTTGGGAAGCTGACGTTCTACCACTGAACTACACC
>DAIOTV010000074.1:0-10883 GCA_036751825.1 Phycisphaerales bacterium | reverse complement strand
GACCGACTGCGCCGCCCCCTCGGTGTCGTCGGCCTCGGTCGCCGGCGTCGTGTCGTCGATGAGCACGAACGCGGCGCCGTCGAACCGCACCTCGGCCGCCCCGAGCACCGAGCCGTCGCGCAGCCAGACCATCGGGCCCCGCCAACGCTCGCGCGGGTTCGCCAGCGCGACCTGGTGCACGGTTTCCATCGGCACCGCGATCGACCGCCCGTCCACCTCGATCACCGCGTCGCGGCCCAGGCCCGCCACGAAGCCCTCGAGCCGATCCCCGTTGCGCAGCAGGATCACATCGTCCTGCTCGGCGATCGGCAGCAGCTCAACCGTGCCCGCGCCGACCGTCGCCCGCTGCAGAACCAGGCGGTCGATCTGCAGCAGCGGCACATCCACCCGGCCCAGCACCGGGTGCTGCCAGCGCAGCGTCTCGGGCAGGTCTTCCTGGGCCGAAAGCGACCCGGTGAGCCGACGCCCGTCGGTCAGCCGGAGCATCGAGGGCTCGAACCGCAGCGCGCTCAGCACGCCGCCCGTCTCCTCCTCGGCGCGCGACAGCCCGCGCGCCGCGAGCCCGAGCACGTCGCCGACCGGCACCACCGCCGTGTCGCCCGTCGGGTCGCTCCACACCACGCGCTCGCCCGTGATCTCCGTCAAGCGGATCGGCAGGCGCGACAGATCAAGGCCGATCAGGTCGAAGCCCGCCTGCGCGAGCGCCACGCCCGGCGCGCCGACCGACAGCCCGGCACAGACGATCCCCGAGATGAGCTGAGCCATGCGCACGGTCTTCACGTCCCTCTGCTACGGCCAACTACTTCTGAAAGATCGGCAGATACCGCTTGGGCATTTGCAGAACAATCAAGGCCATCGCGGTTCCATAACTCGGACCCACGCCGCGGTCGTCCCACATCCCGTCCTGCATCTGCATCGAGAGCAGCTCTTCCCGGACCGCCGGCCACCAGGTCGCCCACCAGCCGTCCCCCGCCAGGTACATCGCCTGCACGGCGTAGTACTGCCCGTAGAAATAGTGCGGGCTCCGCCGGGCCAGCCCCCCGGGCATGCTGGTCCGCATCAGATACTCCAGCCCGTCTTCGGCGCCCTCGTCGTCGTACAGCCCCGCGTAGTACAGCGACGCCACGCCCGCCGCCGTGCGGGGCCACGCGCTGTCACGCGTGCGGATCTGATAGCGGAACCCCCCGTCGGGGTTCTGGCACGCGCGCACATACTCCACGGCCTTGTCGATCACATCCCGGCTCACCTCGATCCCCGCGTTCCGCGCCGAACGCAGCGCCATCACCTGGCAGATCGTCACCGACACATCCGCATCGAACGGCAGCGGGTTGTACCGCCACCCGCCCTCGGGGTTCTGCGTCGTCTCGATCAGGCGGATCGACTTGACCAGCGCCTCGTAGGTCCGATCGGCGAGCTCGGTGTCCGCCCCGCCCGCCGTCATCCCGTAAACCTCGCCCAGAAACAGCGCCGCGAACCCGTGGCCGTACATCGGCCCGTTCGCCGCCTCGCCCGCGATCAGGCCCGAGTCGGTCGCGTTGTCGAGGATGAACTCGAGCCCGCGGCGCACGTGCTCGCCGTAGGGCCCGCGTCCCGGCACTGAGCCGTCGGCCATGAACGCGATGCACGCGACCGCCGTCACCGCCACGTTGTCCTGATACCGCCCCTCGCCGAACGACCCGTTGGGCGCCTGCTGCTGCGCGAGCGCCTCGAGGCCCCGCTCGATCGCGCGGTCGAGCTCGGGCGTGATCTCGTTCTCGAGCGCCGCGTTCTGCGCGCCGCGATCGTTCTGCGCGCGCGCGACCCCGCAGAGCGCCAGCCAACAGATCAGCAGCAGCGTCCTCACTCGCTCGCCTCCTCGGCCAGACGCCGGTAGTACTCCTCCGTCAGCGAGCGGTACAGGCTGCTGTAGCCCTCCGCCGATCCCTGCAAGAGCGCATCACGCAGCCGCGCCGGCAAGGCGCCCCACGCCGCCGCGTTCATCGAGGCCTCGCCCGGCTGCGCCGCCTGACCCGCCGGCCCGTCGCTGAACTGGTCGGGGTTGCCCCCCTCAGGACGGTTCTCGCTCGGCTGCTGCTGTTGCCCCTGGTTCGGCTGCGGCCGATTCTGCGGGCTCTGCTGCGGCGAGCCCGACCCCTGGCTGCCCGAGCCCTGCCCCTGCCGCGCGTCGTCGATCAGCTGCTCCAGCTTCTTCAGGATGTCCTCCTGGATCCGCTGCGTCACCACGCCCGTGTCGCGCACATCCGCCAGACGATCCGCCGACCGGCTCATCAGATCCACCGCTTCCACAAACGCGTCGCTGATCGCGTCCGCCCGCTCGAGCTCGTTGTCGAGCTCCTGCTCGACCGCGTCCGCCTTGTCGCCGTCCGCCGACTCGAGCCCGAGCAGCTCGTCGAGCGTCGGCAAGGGATCGCTCTCGGGCTGCGCCGGCGCGCCCACCGCCAGCACCGCCGCGCACGCGGCAACAACGAGCCTCATGGGTCCACCTCCGGTTCCGTCCGCACGCCGGGCTGCTGCTGCTGCTGCTGCTGCTGCATCTTCTCGAGCAGCGCCCGCGCCTGATCGGCGACGGCGCGCTGCTCGGCGCCGATCCGGCGCGCGGCCTCGTCGCCCAGCCCCGCGCCGTCCGCCGCCCGCGTCCGGTCGTACACGTCTTCCTGCAGCGTCCGCAGCATCTGCAATTCGGCGATCGGCGGCACCAGCGGCTGCGGCCCGCCCTGCTGGCCCCCGCCCCCGCCTCCGCCGCCCTCGTCAAAGTTCTGTTCGTCCCCCGGCTCGGGCGCATCGAGCGCCGCGATCAGCCCGCGGAGCATCCTTTCGACCGACGCCTGATCCAGCGGCGTCAGCCCGCCGGCCTCGCCGCCGACCAGCGATTCCTCGACGCGCCCCAGCGTCTCGTTCAGCCGCGTGTGCGCAAAGTCGAAGACCTGCGCTTCGGTGATCTCGGGGAACAGCGTCCGCACCGCCTCGATGTCCTGCCTGAGCACCGCCTCGCGCTCGGCGAGCTCGCGCAGCGTCGCCCGCTCGCGCCGGTTCAGCTGCCGACCCGCGTACGCCGAGGTCTCCGCCGTGATCGCGACCTGCGATTCCAGCGCCGCGCGGTACGCGTCCTGCACCTCCTGACGCTTGCGCTCCTGCTCACGCTGCTCGGCCTCGTCGAGCGCCGCCTGCGCCGCCGCCAGCGCCCGCTCCAGCGCCGCCAGGCTCCGCTCCTCAAGCCCCCGGATCTCGACAACGTCCCCGGCGTCGCGCAGCAGCACGATCGCCGCCGCCTGCGCGTCGGCCGCCTCGCGCAGCGGCGTCGCCACCGCGATCAGCGCCGTGTCCCGCGCCGCCTCGTCAAACGCCGACAGCGTGTTGCGGTGCAGCCGCTCCATGCCACCCGCGAGCGCCACCTCGCCCGCGTTCAGCCGCGCCAGCTCGGCCTCCTGCGCGCGGATCAGCGACTCGATCGTCTCGACAAGGCTCAAGAGCGCCCGCTGCAGCTCCGCGTCACGCTGCCGCTCGGCGTCCTCAAGGTCGCGAAGCATCTCGTTGAGCTGTTCCTGCGCCTCGGCCTGCGCGCGGCCGGCCCCGGCGCCGCGGTTCTGCGACACCGCCCGCGACGCCTCGCGCAGCTGCTGGGCCACGCCCTGCTCGCGCCCGCGTCGGCTCGCGGCACGCATCGCCGCCGACTGCCCCGGGTCGCCCTCGGCCGACTGCTCCGCACGCTCTTCCAGCTCGTCGAGCAGCTCCGCCGCCCGCTCGGCGATCTCGAGCTGCCGCCGGGCGATGTCGTCCAGGATCGACCGCTCCGGCTCGGTCAGATCCTCCGCCGATCGCCCCACCGTCCCCGCGCTCGCCGACGCCGTCTCGCTCGCCACCTGCTGCTGATCGCTGACGAGCCCCTCGAGCGCGCGCCGCATCGACCACGCGTCCTCGCCCCGGTCCAGCGTTCTCGCAAGCTCCTCCAGCGCCCGCCGAACCTCGTCCGACTCCGCCCGCGCTGTCTCGGCGGCTTGCTGTGCCTGCTCGCGCTCGCGGTCGCTCTCGGCCGGCTCCGCCGCTTCGCGCAGCGCGTCCGCCGCCCGCTCCGCCGCCTGCTGACCTCGCTCCGAACCCGCCGCCGCCTCGCGGAGCACACGCTCGAGCCCGTCGTCCTCGAGCCCGTTGCGCTCGACGCGCTCCGCGACGCGCTCGATGCTCTCGCGCACCGCATCGAGGCTCTCGCTCACGGCGCTCTGCCGCCGAACCGTCTCGGCCTTAGGCTGCTCGCCGCCCTCCCGAGCCTGCGCGAGCGCCTCGCCGATCTCCCGCTGCTGCTCGTCGAGCCGGATCGCCGCGCGCCGAACGCCGCCGAGCTCGGCCAGCACCTCGTCCAGCAGCTCCGATTCCGAAATAATCCGCAGCCGCCGTGGCTCGGACCGCGCCACCGCGTGCGTCCCCCCGTCGCGCTCGAAGGTGTCCGCCGACAGCCCGGTCACGATCAGCACATCGCCGGGCACGAGCCCCTGCGTCGAGAGATCGATCCGCGTGCGGGCCGTGCCCCGCGTCTCCGAAGTCGGGACGCGCACCAGCTCCGTCGCCTCGCCCTCGGGCTCCGGCTCGGCCCCTTCCGAGCCGCCCGGCACCCGCGCCCGCTCCGACGCGATACCGACCCACGCGAGCGCCACATCGTCGCGCCCCTCGGCCTCGATGTCGATCACCGCCGTGGGCAGCACCGACTCGTCGCGCGCCGGGAGCACCACCGCAGCCGTCGGCGGCGCGTCGGCGACCACATCGAACCGCAGCACCGCGTCTTCGAGGCTCTCAAGGCCGAACCGGTCGCGCACGCCAAGCGTCAGCCGCGCCGAGGCTTCGGGCGTCCACTCGATCGCGACCGACGAGGCCTCCGCCCGCACCGACACCCCCGCCGGCGGTTCCCCCGAGTCGATCGCCGTCACCACCGCCTCGCTCGCAGGCGACGCCGGCTTGTTCAGCGTCGCGGTCACAGCGACGCGAGACCCGGCGATCACCGGCCCGATCAGCCGGCGCGCCGTCGACGATCGGTCGATCTGCTGCGTGCCCGACACGAACGCCCCGCTCGCCGCCGCCGCATAATCCGGCGGCCGAATGTCGATCGCAAAGCCCGTCACCTCGGGCTGCCGAACGAGCTGCACGCGGGCCGTTTCCGTCCGGTCGTCCGGCGTCTCGAAGTAGTACTCGAGCTGCGCCGGCTCGTCGTCGCTCGAGGCCACATCGGGCACATCGAGCAGCCGCTCGTACGCCTCCCCGCGCAGCGCACCGCCTTGGGCGAACTCGACGACGCGCTGCGGCGTCGCCGGCTCGCGCCGCCAGGCCGCCGTGCCCTCGGCGCTCACAACGCGGTGCACGACTGTGACCGGCGTCTGCCCCAGCGACCGGCTGGTTCGCGTCAAGAGCGCCCGCACCGGCAGCGCGGTGCCGAGCGGGTGAACTTCGGTGCCCGTGACGTCGGCGACCTCGAACCGCCGGGGCCACGCCGCGTCGCCCAGCGGCGCCAGCTGACGCGCGACACCCGTCCACGCCGTGGGCAGGCTGACGATCGCGATCCCCGCCGCCACCACGGCGACCACGCCCGCCCAGAGCGCCCGGCGTCGCAGCGTCGATGTATCCACCACGCGCCACGGCGAGCTGCCCGCGAGCCTCGCGTCCGCCTCGGCCGAAGCCCGCTCGCGCAGCGCACGGATCGATGCCGGCTCGTCCGCCTCCGCCTGGGCCTCCGCCAGCGCCACGCCCGAAGCCAGAACGCCGCGGAGCCCAAACGCCTCGCCGATCGCGCTGCGTTCGAGCCGCAGCGCCACGGTGGTGAGCTTGGGCCGGCTGCGGATCGCGGGCACCAGCCGCCGCGCGACCGCCGCGACCAGCAACCCGAGCCCGATCATCAAAAGCACGAGCCGCAGCCAGCCCGGCAGGCGGAACGCGAAGTCGAGCAGCCCGGCGCCGAGCAGCCAGCCGAGGACGCCGGCGGCCCCCGCGAGCAGGTTCTCGCCGACGGCGACCGCGCGGATGCGCTCCCTGACGCGCTCGATCGCCCGCCGTGCGCTGCTCTGGTGACCGTCCGTACCGCTCACGCCGCCTCCGTGCCGAATTCGCCCGCTCCGTCGTCTATGCATCGGCCCGAGCCGGGCTGCGATTGCCGATGAAACCCGGTTCGCGGGCGTGCGCCGCTCAGATCCCCCGCCGACCCCTCCGTCTTCATCGCGCGTGCCCGCTCACACGAGCCGGATCAGTCGCCGACCGATCCACTCAAAGGCGAGCAACATGCTAACAACCAGCATCGCGAGCGGCGTATCCCACAGGGGATCGATGGTGGGGGTGCCCATGACCCGCCGCTCACGGTTGGGCAGCAGCTCCCGCAGCCGGGGCAGCTCGTCGGGGCGCAGCACGGCGCCGCCCGTATCCGCCGCCAGCGATTCGAGCCGCGGGTGGTCCGTCGCGGGCCGCTGCAGCTCGTCGTCCTGGGCGACGACCGTCAGCGGCTCGCGGAGCACCTCGCCCCCGAGCGCCGGGTCGTCGGATTCAACGGTGTAGGTTCCCGCACCGGGCGGCACCCACGCGGCGGCAAAGCGCCGGGCCTCGCCCGCCGCGCCGTCCGTGCGCAGCGTCAGCGTCGCCACCGTGTCGCCCACTTCCGATATCACGCGCACATCCACCGATGCCGGCCGAGCCTCGACCAGACGCGCGTCAAGCAGCTCCGCCTCGATCGTTACCGACGCCCCCAGCTCCGCACGACGCGGCGCGACCGTCAGCACCGCCGGCCGACCCGAACGCGTCAGCCCCTCCCGCCCCAGCAGCCGCACCAGCGGCACCCAGAAGCGCTCGGGAAGCTCCTCGCCCCGCGCGTACCGCCAACGCCAGATCTCGTCCGTCGCCACATAGATCACCCGGCCCGACCCGTACCGCATTGTCAGCACCGCCGGCGTCGGCTCCGATCCGCTCGTGCTCGGCAGGAACGACGCAAGCACGCTCGCCGTCGGCTTGATCTGCTCGGGCCGGAGCTTCTGCGCCCAGCGCAGCAGGCTCCACCCCGTCCGCGGATCGCTCACACGCTCGGGCCAGCCGCCCGTCTCGGCGTCGGCGAGCTCGAGCAGTCCCAGCTCCTCCGCCAGGGGGGCGCGCGTCATCGTCACCGGCTCGCCGTACGCCGACACGCCCTCGCCCAGCGACACCGGCAGCAGCGGCTCCAGCGGCGTGCCCCGCCAGCTCTGCGGCGTCGCGCCCGGGCCCGCGATCCACAGCAGCCCCGCGCCACGCTCCGCCACCAGGTCCCGCAGCTGCGTCTGCTGGTCCTCGCTCAGAAGCTCCGCCCGAAGGTCGCCCAGCACTATCACATCGAAGTCCTGCCATTCCCCGGGCGAGGTCGGCATCCGCGGGATCAGCACATCGCCCTCCTGGATGTGCCGCCGACCCGTCGCCAGAAGCAGCGAGCTCGACGCGATCGAGCTCTCGCGCAGCAGCAGGTTCTTGAGGTACCGGAATTCCCACCGCGGATACCCGTCGGCGAGCAGCACGCGCAGCGGCCGATCGACCAGCCGCACCGTGACCTCCGCCGAGTTGTTCTCCTCGAGCAGATCCGCACCGCCCGGGATCAGCCGCACCTCCCACACCGCCTCGCCCTCGCGCTCGGGCGTGGCGACGAGCGTGGCCTCTGTGTCGCCCGGCGCAACGTCCGCCGTCGCCAGCACGATGCCCGTCGATTGTTCGACCAGCTCGAGCCTTCCGCCGAACGCCTCGGCCGCGCCGGTCTGGTCGAGCCGCACGCGCACCGGCACGCGGTCGCCCACGAACCCGGCGCTCGGCGCCTCGGCCGCCACGACCGACAGGTCGCCCGCCGGATCCCGCGAGCCCAGGGGCACCGCGAACACCGGGATGCGCTCGGACCGCAGCCGCTGCAGCGTCCGCCGCTCGGGCTCGTCGGTCGTCGCGCCGTCGCTGAGCACGATCACGCCCGCCACCGGCCGAGCCGCCGCGCGATCGAGCGCCGCCGCCAGCGAACGCCCAAGCAGCGTGCGCGTGCCCAACGGCTCGCCGGGGTCGACCTGCCCGGCCTCGTCGCGAGGCAGGTCGTACACCCCCGCGTCGAACCCAAGCGTGACCACCCGGCGCGACCCGGCGAGCTCCGCCAGCGTCGGCGCCGCCGCGTCGAACGCCGCACGCAGCTGCTCCTCCCGCGTCCGCCCCTCCGGCGCGTCACCGATCGTCATCGACACGCTGCGGTCCGCGAGCACCAGCACCCAGTCCTGCTCCGTCCGCTCGTTCGCCCGCTCGAGCTGCGGCCCAGCCAGCAGCACCATCAGCGCCACAAGCAGCAGCGCCCGCGCCGCGCCGAACGCCCCCCGCCGCACCGCACCCCCCGACAAACCGCGGTAGCTGACCGCCGCGAGCGCGATCGCCCCCGTGATCACCAGCGCCCACGCGAAGCCCGGCAGAGGCCGCGCCCACCCGAACACGACGCTCGGGTCGGACGGGTCCAGTCGATCGAGCCCGAGCAGCCAGTCCATCACGCCGCTCCCGCCGCCGGCTGCGCGGCGCTGCCCTGCATCTCGGCGACCGACGACCCGCGCGAGGCGACCCGCGCCAGCAGCGTCTCGACCACCGCCAGCGCCAAGGCCGCCGCCGCGAGCCACAGCACCAGTTGCCCAGCGTCCACCGGCTCGCTCGCGCCGCCCGCCCGCTCGACTTCGCCCGCCTCGTCGAGCCACGCGAGCCGGCCTTCGCCCAGCGACGAGCCCGCCCACGCCTCGAGCTGCGCGCGATCCGTCGGGTCAAGCCGGGCGCCCCGCGAGTCCGGGTTCACCGCCAGCACGCGGTCGCCGTCGCCCGGGGCGGCGTACAGCCCCGCGTCGCGCACCGGCGGTTCCACGATCGCCCCCGCCGAGTCGACGAGCGGCGTCCCGCCCGTCGCCGGCACGCGCCCGGCGATCGCCGTCGCATCGCCACGCGCCCGGCCCACGCCCTGGCGGACCAGCTCCTGAAGCATCGGAACCATCAGCGCACGCGTCGGCAGATCCGTCCACGACGGCACAAGCGCCGACGCGACGAACACCACCAGCCCCCGGTCCGCCGGCCCCTCGGCGCCGGGCACACCCGACACGATCAGCGGCGAGCCGCCCCGCGTCCGCAGCTCCACACGCGCCGAGCCCGACATCGGGTCCACACCCACCAGCCGAGACACGCCCACGCCCGACGCGAGCGACTCGAACTCGCCCGCGAGCATGCCGAGCAGGCCCGCATCGGCCTCGACGAGGTCCGGCGCGATCGCGTCGCCTTCCAGAACCGACGCCTCGCGGTCGACCGACCAGCCGAGCTCGAACGCCTGCACAAACGCGTCGGTCCAGAGCTGAATTTCTTCCTGCGCGGGCGGGGTCACGATGACCAGCCCGCCTCCGTCGGCAAACGCCCGCAACGCGGCCCACGCGGGCGCGTCGAGCGCCTCGGGGCTGAGCACGATCGCCGCGTCCAGCGACGACAGCCTCGGACCGTCGATGCCCGCCGGCCGGATATCAACGACGCGCACATCGCGGACCCCCGCCTGCGGCGCGAGCGCGAGCCGCACCCAGTCCGAGGCATCGAAGCGTTCGAGCGCCGCGCCGCCGGGCCGGTCGCTTTCGGCCCGCCGCGCGATCAGCCCGACCTCGACGAACCGCCGGCGGTCAATGGGCCGCCGGCGAACATTGTCCGCAGCCACCGCGTCGCCCGCCCCGTCGCCCGCCCCGTTGCCCGCGAGCCGTGCTTCGAGCACGACGCCCCGCCCCGAGTCGCTCTCGGGAAGCTCGAACCACACCAGCCCCGTCGCGCGGTCCTGCCCGGCTTCGAAAGCGATGGTGCTCTCCGCCAGCCGCCCGCCGCCCGCCGTCCACAGTTCCACCGACGCCGAGGCCGCCGGCAGCCCCGCAACGCCCGATCGCTCGAGCGTGATCGACGCCTGCCCGCCCACACGGCCCGCCCCGATCACCGTCGGCCGGAGCGACTCCACGCCCGCCACCGACACATTCCCCGCCGGCTCGGCCGAGGGTTCGGTCAGCACCACGCGCTCGATCGAGGCCGGCACCGGTGGCAGCGGCGCGCCGGTGTCCACCGATCCGCCCCGCAGCTCGCTCAGCACCACCACCGACCGCCCAGCCGGCTCCGCGTCCGCGCCCGTTTCGCCGATGATCGAGAGTGCCCCCGGCAGGTCCGCCGCGCTGTCGTGCGCCTCGACGCGCATCAGCAGACGACGAACGCCCGCGAGATCGCCCGATGGGGGGAACACCACGCCAGACGCCGGCCCGGCCAGCGTGATCAGCGCCGCCCGGTCGCCCGCCGACGCGTCGAGCCCGTCCAGCACAGCCGCCGCGCGGGCCTTCAGCCCGTCGAGCGCCGTGCCGCCCGCAGCCGAACGCGACGACGCGATCGAGTTGTCGAGCACAAGGAACACCTCGCGAGGGCCCGCCGCCTCCGCCCCGCCGCCGAAGAGCGGCCGGCCGATCAGCAGCGCCACCAGCAGCACCAGCGCGCACCGGCACACCAGCAGCACCAGCTGCTCGAGCGTCATCCGCCGACGCTTCCGCCGGTACGCCTCCTGCAGAAACCGCATCGCCCCCCACAGCACCGGCGGGCGACGCCGACGCAGGAAGTGCAGCACGATCGGCAGCGCCACGAACGCCACGCCGAACGCGAACAGGATGGGATTGACAAAGCTCAATCGGCGCTCATCCCATCTTCGTTTTCTTGATCTTCGCGTTCCGCACCGCCACGAACTGCGCCAGCGTCGGCCCGAGGTACGAGCCGTTGCGCACGAGCTGGTAGTCGAACCCGAAGCTCAGCGTCGCCCGCTCGACCGCCTGAAGATGCCGGCGCAGCGCGCGCAGATAGGACAAGGCACGGGCAGAGGACAGGTCTGTCAT
>DAIOTV010000073.1:10071-10962 GCA_036751825.1 Phycisphaerales bacterium | reverse complement strand
CGGTGCCGTGGGTGGCTTCGAAGATGGCGTGTCCGGTGTCGTAGTTGATGTTGGCCCCGGGGGCGATGCCGATGCCTCCGACGCAGGCGGCGAGTGCGTCGGAGATGTAGTCGCCGTTGAGGTTCATGGTGGCGATGACCGAGTACTCGGCCGGGCGGGTGAGGATCTGCTGGAGGAAGGCGTCGGCGATGACGTCTTTGATGATGATGTCGTGGGGGACTTTCTGTGCCCCCTCACCCCGGCCCTCTCCCCCGAGGGGAGAGGGAGGCAGGGGCGTGCCGGCTTTGATGATGTGCCAGGGGCCGCCGTCGAGGGGGATGGCGCCGAAGTGGTTGGCGGCGACTTCGTAGCCCCATTTCATGAAGGCACCTTCGGTGTACTTCATGATGTTGCCCTTGTGGACGAGGGTGACGGAGTCGCGGTTGTGGTCGATGGCGTACTGGATGGCGGCCTTGACGAGTCGCTCGGTGCCTTTTTGTGAGACGGGCTTGATGCCGAAGCCTGAGGTCTTGGGGAAGCGGACCTTGTCGTAGCGCTTTTCGAAGTGCTTTTTGAGGAGATGTCGGAACTCTTCGCAGTCGTCGGTGCCGGCTTCGAACTCGATGCCGGCGTAGATGTCTTCGGAGTTTTCGCGGAAGATGACCATGTCGGTGTCTTCGGGGCGTTTGACGGGGCTGGGGACGCCTGCGAAGTAGCGGACGGGTCGGAGGCAGGTGTAGAGGTCGAGGATCTGGCGGAGTGCGACGTTGAGTGAGCGGATGCCGCCGCCGGTGGGGGTGGTGAGTGGTCCCTTGATGCCGACGAGGTAGGTTTTGAAGTCTTCGAGTGTCTGGTCGGGGAGCCATTCGCCGGTGGCGTTGAAGGCTTTCTCGCCGGCGAGGACTTCGTGCC
>DAIOTV010000073.1:0-10061 GCA_036751825.1 Phycisphaerales bacterium | reverse complement strand
GGAGCCGTTGTAGGCCTTGTTGACGGCGGCGTCGAAGACGAGCTGGGAGGCTCGCCAGATGTCGGGGCCGGTGCCGTCGCCCTCGATGAAGGGGATGATGGGGTCGTTGGGGACGGACAGGCCGGTGTCGGTCATGGTGATGGGTGTGGGCATGGTGGATCTCCTCGGCAGAGGGGTGTGGTTGTGTGAGGCGCAAGGGTAGGACGGGCGTGGGCGGGTGTCGGCGGGAGTCGGTATGGTGTTGGGCTGAGGAGGGCGGTGTATGCGACGAGGGCTGGTCGGACTGGTGATGGTGCTGGGGGCCTTGGCGGCGGGGGGGTTGGCTGCCGGCCAGGAGGGGGCGGTGCTGTTCGCGGGTGCGCGGCTGTTTACGGTTGCGGGGGACGGGGCTGGGGAGATCGAGCGGGGGTTTGTGCTGGTTCGCGAGGGGCGGATTGAGGCGGTGGGGGAGGGCGATGCGCCGACGGGGGTGGCCGAGGGTGCGACGGTGGTGGATTGCGCCGGCAAGGTGATCATGCCGGGCATGGTCGACACGCACAGCCACCTTGGTGGGATCGGGGGCGCGGACAACGCGGGGCCGATCCAGCCGGGGGTGCGGGTGATGGACTCGATCAATGTTCGTTCGAGCGACTTTCGGCGTGCGCTCGCGGGGGGGCTGACGACGCTGAACATCATGCCGGGGTCGGGGCATCTGTCGAGCGGCCGGACGATCTATGTGAAGCTTCGGTTCTTTCCGGAGACGGAGACGACGCCGGCTGGGCCGCGGACGATCCGGGATGTGTTCATTCCGGGTGGCGACGGCCGACCGATGGGCGGGCTGAAGATGGCGAACGGGACGAACTCGATCCGCGATACGGCGGGCTTTCCCGGGTCGCGTGCGAAGAGCGCGTTTCTGGTGCGCGAGCAGTTTCTCAAGGCGCAGGAGTACCGGGCGTCGTGGGAGGCTTGGAACGCGAAGGCCGAGACCGAGGACGATCCGGGCGCGCCGCCGGCGCGGGATCTGCATCTGGAGACGCTGGTTGACGCGATGAACGGCGACATCGTGGTGCATCATCACACGCACCGGCACGACGACATCATCACCGTGCTGAGGCTGGCCGAGGAGTTCGGGTTTCGCGTCGTGCTGCACCACGTGAGCGAGGCGTGGAAGGTGGCTGACGAGATCGCGGCGTTCGAGGGTGTGCCGGGTCCGGACGGTGAGCCGTGGGGGGCGCCGTGCTCGGTGATTCTGGTCGATTCGCCGGGCGGCAAGCTCGAGGCGATCGACCTGATCTACGAGACCGGCGGCATTCTTGAGAGGGCCGGGGCGCGCGTGGCGATGCACACCGACGACTGGATCACGGATTCGCGGCTGTTCAACCGGATGGCGGCGCTCGCGGTGCGGGCGGGGATGAGCCGGGAGGCGGCGATCCGCTCGCTGACGATCGAGGGCGCGCGGATGCTGGACCTCGCCGACCGCGTTGGCTCGATCGAGGTCGGCAAGGACGCGGATCTGGTCGTGATGTCGGGCGACCCGCTCAGCCTGTACACCAAGATCGAGGAGACCTGGGTCGAGGGCGTGAAGGTTTTCGATCGCGACAATCCAGATGATCTGCTCCACGCCGAGGGGGGCTACGGGGCGGGCCACGACATCGACCCGTACTTCTGCTGCTACGACCATCTGATGAAGGGAGCCGGCCTGTGAAGCTGTTTGCAACGATCGCGGTGTTGTTCGCGTCGGTCGGTTCGCTCGCGCAGGACGGCGACCTGCTCGTCTACGGCGATGTGATTCACACGATGCAGGACGGCAAGCTGAACACCATCACCGACGGTGTGGTGTACATCGAGGACGGCGTGATCCGCGCGGTGGGGCCTGTGAACGGCACGGCGATCCCCCGCAGGGCGATCGAGACACGCCGGGCGGCGGTGGTCGTGCCGGGGCTGATCGACCCGCGGTCGACCGCTGGGCTGACGGGGATCTACAACCAGCCGCAGGACCAGGACATCATCGAGACGACGGCGCCGATCCAGCCCGAGCTTCGGGCGTTGGATGCGTACAACGGCCGCGACGAGCTCGTCGGGTTCCTGCGCAACAAGGGGGTCACGACGCTGCACACGGGCCACACCTCGGGCGAGGCGATGAGCGGGCAGCTGTTCGTCGTCAAGACGCGCGAAGGCAATGTCGATGACAGCGTGCTCGTGGAGACCTCGGCGGTTTCCGCGACGCTTGCGCCGTCGGCGCTCAACGGCGGTCGGGGCCCGGGCACGCGGGCGAAGCTGGCGATGATCCTGCGGGATGAGCTGATCGATGCGCAGGAGTACAAGGCGAAGGTCGACGCGTGGCGTGCGAAGAAGGACGCGTTTGATGCGCACACGCCCGGCGAAGGCGAGGACGAGGCCGACGCGCCGAAGGACCCGGGCGATCCGCCCAGCCGTGATCTGCGGTTGGAGGCGCTCTCGGCGGTGTTGTCGGGCGATGTGCCGCTGCTGGTGACCGCGAACAAGGCGCAGGACATCGACACGGCGCTGCGTCTGGCGGATGAGTTCGGCTTCACGCTGTGGCTCGATTCGGGCGCCGAAGCGTACCTCATGATCGATGCGCTGCGGGAGGCGGGCGTGCCGGTGTTCCTGCACCCGACGATGGCTCGGCCCTGGGGTGAGATGCAGAACATGAGCTGGACGACCGCGGGCAAGCTCGCTGACGCGGGGATCACGGTGATGACGCAGTCGGGGTACGAGGGGTACGTGCCCAAGGTGAGAATTGTTTTATTTGAGGCCGCGATCGCGGCGGTCAACGGCTGGGGCGTCGAGCGCGCGATGGCGGGGCTGACCATCACCCCCGCGCGCGTTCTTGGCATCGACGACCGCGTCGGCTCGATCGAGGTCGGCAAGGACGGAGATTTGGCGCTCTACGACGGCGATCCGTTCGAGTACACCACCAAATGTGTCGGCACGGTGATCGAGGGCGAGATCGTCGGCGACGGCGAGTAGACGGCGCGGGTACGCTTGGCCGATGAGCCGAGCGTTCGCGATCCTGCCGGTGCTGGTCTGTGCGACGGGTGTCGCTGCGCAGTCGGCGGACGATGCGGATCCGGCATCGCCAGCGCAGGTCGTAGGCTTGGGTGACGACGTGCGCACCGAGCACTACCGCCCGGGCCTGCTCAGTCTCTCCTGGGAGAACGACGGCCCGCTGCACACGATCGCGTTCGGCGATGATCGGCACTACACCAACGGTGTGTCGGTGGAGGCGTCGATCCTGCCGAGCAAGCTCGCGTACGACCGGAGGCTGCGCTGGCTCGACGTGTTCGGTGAGTTTGATGCGCCTCGCTCGGCGCTCGGCGTCATGGCCCGGCAGACCTTCTACACGCCCGAGGACATCGATGTGCCGGTGAACCAGCCGAACGACTGGCCCTACAGCGGCCTTGCGACGGCGGGCCTGTTCCTCCAGCGGGCCGAGGGCGGCATGTTCGACCACCTGCAGCTCGATGTCGGCATTTTTGGGCAGGACGCCGGGGGTCAGCCTGTGCAGGAGTGGGTGCACGCGGCCTTCCCGCGGCAGGTCAACCCCTCGTGGGCCGGGCAGGTCGCGAACCAGCTGGCGCTGCAGGGTCACTATCAGCGGCGTTGGAAGCTGAAGTGGCAGCGCGACGCCGACGGTGAGCTTCGTCGGCTCTCGCCCGATGAGCTCGACGCCGGCGGCTCGCGGGCGCCGGGGTTTGAGGTGATCCCGTACGCGGGGGCTCGCTTCGGCACGATCCATGTTGATGGCAGCTTCGGCGCGATTGTGCGGTATGGCTGGCCGTTGCCCGAGGACTTCGGGCCGTCGCGTCTGTACGAGTTCTCGGATCACACGCAGCGGGCGGCGACCGACTTCGGCTTCTCGGTCTTTGCCCGGGCCGGCGCACGGGTCGTCGCGCACAACGCGCTGCTGCGGGGGAGCGTGTTTGACGATCCGCGGCTGGAGGAGAAAGAGCTCGTGGGCGAGTTCCACCTCGGCATGCAGTTCCAGTGGGAGGGCTTCGAGCTCGGCTATTCGCAGACGCTGGTCACGGAGGAGTTCGAGGGCCAGAGTTCGGGCAACCGCACGGGGACCTGGACGCTGATTTTCAATCTTGCGCACTAGCCCTCCTGCGGCGCGGCCTTTCGACGCTCGCGCGGGATTCGTGGTATACAGCGTGCTGGCTGTCCTGCTGACTCGGAGGTTTTCGCGTGATTTCAAAGCTGCTGATGGTGTGGGTCGCCGTGCTCCTCGTGTGCCCGGCGGTCTCGCAGGAAGACACGGCCAACCCGCCGGCGGACTTTGTCGCCTACCCGGATGAGCCGTCGGTCACCTACCACACGGTGACGATCGCCGGCGAGCCCGTGCACTACCAGGCGACGGCCGGCACGCTGACGCTGGCGACCGACTCGGTCGATCCCGAGGCGCGTGCCCGCGTGTTCTTCGTCGCGTACCGGCGCACGCTGCTGAGCCCGTCGGAAGTCGAGTTCCGGCTTGCCGAGCTTGAGGAGGCGAAGGGCGACGAGGATGCACCGGCGGCCGAGATCCCGGAGGCGGAGTTGTTTCCGCCGGCGCGCGAGCGGCGTTTGACGTTCAGCTTCAACGGTGGGCCGGGGTCGAGTTCGGTGTGGTTGCACCTTGGCTTGTTCGGGCCGATGCGGACGGCGTACATTGACCAGGAGGGCAACCCGGGCCCGCCGCCCTACACCGTCGTGCCGAACGAGCACTCGCTGCTGGGCGAGAGCGATTTCGTGTTCATCGATCCGGTGTCGACGGGGTTCAGCCGGGCGGAGGATGGCACGAGCGAGAAGGACTTCCACGGCCTCGAGCAGGATCTCGATTCGGTCGCGGGGTTCATCAAGCGGTATATCACGAGGCACGGGCGGTGGTCCAGCCCGCTGTTCGTTGCTGGCGAGAGCTACGGCACGACGCGGGCGTCCGCCCTTGCGGAGCGGCTGCACAACTCGCACGGCATCAGCGTGAACGGCGTCATTCTGGTCTCGACGGTGATCGATTTCGCAACGATCCGGTTCAATGCCGGGCACGATCTGCCGTACATTTGCTTCTTGCCGACCTATGCCGCGACGGCGCACCACCACGGCGTGCTGTCGGACGAGCTGCAGGCGATGACGCCGGACGAGTTGTACGCGGAGGCGACGGCCTTCGCGCTGGGCGACTACGCGTCGGCCCTGATGCAGGGAACGGCGCTCGGCGAGATCGGCGAGGCCGCGGTCGTCCGCAGGATGAGCGAGCTGACCGGTCTGAGCGAGTCGTTCATCCGCCGGTCCAACCTGCGCGTGTCCCAGAGCCGGTTCAGCAAGGAGCTGCTGCGTGATCGGGGTCTGACGGTCGGCCGGTTCGATTCACGGTTTACCGGCCGGGACCGCGACGACGCGGGCGAGTCGTACGAGTTTGACGCGTCGTACGCGGCGATCCGGGCGAACTTCACGGCGAGCTTCAACTCGTATATTCGCGAGGACCTTGGGTTCAGGAGCGACCTGAGCTACGAGATCCTCACCAATGTCTGGCCCTGGGACTACGGGAGCGCCGGCGAGGGACGGTTCGTGAATGTCGCGGAGCGGCTGCGGCGGATCATGCAGCAGCAGCCGCACATCCGGGTGTTCAACGCCGCGGGGTACCACGACCTGGCGACGCCGCCGCTGGGGGCGGATTACGCCTTCGACCACATGCAGCTGCGGCCGGAGCTGCGCGACAACATCACGCGGAAGTATTACTACGGCGGGCACATGATGTACCTGCTCGAGCCCGAGCTCGAGGCGCTCAGCCGAGACCTTGTCGACTGGTACCGGTCCGTTCCTGTTGGCGGCCGCTGAATCGGGAGCGATCAGGCGGCGGCGCGCAGCGTCTGGACGATGGCTCGGCGGGCGCGGTCGTCGTGCCAGTTGTGCTCGCAGCAGACCTCCAGCAGCTTGGCGAGCGACGCGTTCGGCTTCGGCATGCCGATGCTTTCCTCGGCGGAGAACACGCCCATCGACCAGGACGGGACCGAACGCACCGGCACCTGCGCTACGTGCAGCACCACCATGTTGGTGTGCCGCTCGTCCTGCGTCAGCCGGTCGACGGTCTGAAGGATCGAGGTTTCGGGCCCTTCCAGCAGCTCGACGAAGCTGTCGCCGACATGGAGCAGAAAGCCGGTGATGCCGCCCCGCTTGTTGTTGAGCACGGCCCGGTCCCGGATGTTCCGCAGCATGCTTTCGTCGACGGTCACCGTGGCGGTGCTGCGGAAGAGAAACTGGTAGCACGTCATGCTGTCACCCGAATTGTCCCATTCGTCCGAACCGAACGGCTCAAGGCTGAGTCACCGGAAGCCGATTCTCACACAAATATGTAGTCGACAGGCTGGAGGCGGCCCTTAACTGTTGGACATGCAAAATCCGCGCGGCGCAGAGCAGACGGGTGACGATGCCAGCTTCAAAGCACGATCTGATCCGCCTCGCTCTCGAATCGCGTCACGATGCGGGCGACGGTGGCTGCGCGACGAACAAGGCCCCCCGGTTCCGCCTGCACGACGCCACGGTGACCTGCGAGGTCTACCAGCCCGGTGGTTCTCGGAACCACACCGAGGTCATCCTCGTCGAGATCAGCGAACACGGCGCCCACCTCGTCTACCCGGGGTATCTCCACGCCGGCACCGAGTTCTGGTTATCGCTGTCGATCCCCGGCCGGCCCGTGGTCAAGGCCAGCGGGTGCTCGCGGTGGTGCCAGTTTCTGACAGGTCGGCACCACGCGGTGGGGATCCGCTTCAGGGAGCCGTTGCGGGTGCGTGACCTTGTTGACCCCGCGGCGTGGATGGAGGCGTACGCCGCCCACCCGGAGTCCGAGGTTCCGGTGGCCGGCACGATCGCGATCTTCGCGGAGGACGATCTCTCGCTTGACGCGATGGATTTCCAGCTGCGCACGACGCAGGCCGAACGGGTCCGGGCGCAGTCCCGGGGCGCGCTGCTCGATCTGCTCGTTTCGGGCCGGGTGACGGCCCTTGTGCTCGACGGCGACGGCGACGAGAGCTCGGTGATCGAATTGCTGACGGTGTGCCGGCAGAAGTTTTTCGAGGGCCCGGTGCTGCTGGTCTCGCTCGACCAGGAGGCCTCGTTCGCGGTTGACCTGGACCCGCTGAGGCGGTGCCGATTCGTGCCCAAGCCGATGCGCAGCGATTCGCTCGTGGGCGCGCTGCGTGACATTCTCCGCGAGCACCCCGAGTGCGTGGTGCACTCGGCGCCGATCTATTCTGAGTCGCCGGAGACCGCGGATCGGCAGGCGATGCTCGACACGTACATCCTGAGGTGCCGCCAGATGCTGGAGGATCTCCGGCAGCAGGCGGCGCACGGTCGGCGGGAGCTCATGCTCGGGTCGCTCCGGTCCATCGCGGGATCGGCGGGCAGCTACGGCTTCCCTCCGCTGGCCGAACAGGCGATGCGGTGCGTTCAGATCGCGTCGTCGGACGGCCCGGACGAGCGCGTCACCGCGTCGGTGGAGTCCCTCGACCGGGTGATCGATCGCCTCCGGTCGACCCGCCCGGGCGAGGACGGCAAGGCGGACCCGGGCCGGGCCCGGGCCGCGTGATCGCCCCCGCCGGCGCTGGCGGACCGGCCGCGGAATGGACGATATCGCACCCATGAGTGTGCCCGTCTGGATCCTCCGTCGGTACGAGTCGCGGTACAGCCTTCTGGGCGCGATGGCCGACGAGCTCGCCGACGCCTTCGCGGCGCACGCCGATCGCTTCCGCGTGGTCGAAGGCCTGCCCGACGGGTCGCAGGGCGGTCTGTTCGTCTTTTTCAACATGCCTGTGGCGATCGAAGCGATCCCGGCGGCGGTGCGTCGCCCGGGCTCGCGGATCGCGTGCGTGCAGATCCTTGTGGATCACCCGCTCGCTCTTGCCGCGGGCGTGATGGACGCCGCGAGTCTGCTGCCGAACTTCCGACTCGTGCTCCCGTCGATCGACGCGTTGCACCTGCTGCGGCTTCGTTGGCCCCGGCTGGTGCACGGTCATGTGCCCCACGGCATCGGCCGACGCTCGCTGGTCGCGGCGGACGCGGTCTCCGAGTCCGGGCTGGCGGCGCGTGAGTTCGATGTTATCGTGGGCGGATCGATCCACACGGAGGACGAGCTGCGCGCGCTGAAGTGGCAGCTGCCTCAGCAGGCGCACGCGTGGGTGGACGAGATCGTCGCGCTCATGCTCGCCGAGCCGATGCTGCCCTTCGAGCAGGCGGTCGATCTCGTGGCGGGCAGCCGGGGCGTGGTGACGGGCAACTGGAGCACGCTGGCGGGCCTGTGGCGTGTGACGAGCGCGCACCTCAACCGCCTGCAGCGCATCCGCATGGTGGAGGCGCTGCAGGGCGTGAGCGTCGGCGTGATCGGCGGGGAGGCTTGGCGGCCGGTCTGCGGGGGCACGATCCGCTGGCTGGGCGACACGGCGTACAGGGACATTGCCGGTGGTTTCCAGCGCGGCCGCGTGTGCCTCGCGTGGGGACCGACGCAGTTCGAGCACACGTTCAGCGAGCGGCTGCTGCTGTCGATGGCCGCCGGGTGCGCGAGCGTCGCGGACGACCGGTACATGATCGGCCAGCACTTCGCGTTCGAGGGTGCCCGGCAGGCCGTCGAGGTCTTCGACGCTCGGGCTCCCGGCGCGCTGCGCGCCTCGGTGGAAGGGCTGCTCGCGGACCGTGGGCGGCTGGTCTCGATCGCGCAGCACGGCCGGCACGCCGTCGAGGCCGGGCACCTGTGGGAGCACCGCGTCGACAGGATCGCCGCGATCGCCGCCGAGTCGCTCGGGGGGCAGCCGCCCGCTGCGCGTCAGTCGGCGTAGAGGCGCCGAAGGTCGGCCCAGAACCCGGGGTAGGTCTTTCGGACGCAGCCCGGGTCGTTGATCGCGACATTCGGGCGGCGGAGGCCGACGAGCGCCAGGCTCATGGCCATCCGGTGGTCGTCGTAGGTGTCGAACGAGACGGGCCCGTCGCCCAGGCCGCCGGCCGGCGGGGTGATGGTGACGGCGTCGTCGCCCTGTACGCGCACCTCCGCGCCCAGCTTCGTGAGTTCGGCTTCGAGCGCCGCGATGCGATCGGTTTCCTTTACGCGGAGCGTGCGCAGCCCCCGGATGACGCTCGCGCCGCCCGCGAACACGCAGGCGGCCGCGAGACTCATCGCCGTGTCGGGCATGTCGCTGAGGTCGGCGAGGATCGGCTTGAGCCGGGCGGGGCCGGTGACGGCGATGCCGGCCTGGGTGTGCTCGACATGGCATCCCATCCGCTCGAGCAGCTTCGGGTAGCCGACATCGCCCTGGATGCTGCGCTCGCTGAGCCCGGGCACGAGGCACCGGGCGCCGGGGGTGATGGCGGCGGCCGTCCAGAAGTAGGTCGCGCCGGAGGCGTCGGGCTCGATGTCGAACGCAAACCCGTCCAGGCCGGGTCGGGAAGGGTTCGCGGGCCCGCACCGAAGCGTCCGAAGGTCTCCCGAGGCCTGCACCTCGGCGCCTGCCCGGTCGAGCATGTCGATCGTCATGGCGAGATAGGGCCGGCTGGTCACCTCGCCCGCGATCTTGACTGTCATCCCGCCCGCGATGAAGGGGCCGATCAGCAGGAGCGCCGACACGAACTGGCTCGAGTCCGGCGTGCCGATGGTGACGGTGGGGGCGCGCAGGGGCGAGGCGGGGGGCGTTACCGTCAGCGGGGGACAGCCCGGCGCCTCGTGGTGCTCGATCGTCGCGCCCAGGTCGCGCAGCGCGTCGGCGAGCTGCCCGATCGGCCGCTGCCGCATGCGTGCGTTGCCCGTGATCGTGACCGGGCTGGGGCTCAGCAGGGCGGCGGCGGTCAGGAAGCGCGTGGCCGTGCCCGCGTTGTTGAGGTCGATCGTCACTCCTGATCCGGGGGTGCGCCATCGGCCGTCGACGCCGGTGATGGTGACGGTCTTCCCGTCGACGACGGCCTCGGCACCGAGCGTCCGCACGGCCTCGAGCGCGCGCTTGGCGTCGTCGGCGTCGGTGAGCGCGTTGCGGATCGTCGAGGTGCCCCGCGTCAGGGCGGCGAGCACCACCGCCCGGTTTGTCTCGCTCTTGGAACCGGGAGGGGCG
>DAIOTV010000072.1:0-11281 GCA_036751825.1 Phycisphaerales bacterium | reverse complement strand
GGGGCGTGGGGCGTGGGGCGTGGGGCGTGGGGCGTGGGGCGTGGGGCGTGGGGCGGGGTGTGGGTGAAAAACGACAAAGGGACGGTGGGCTCTCCTCCTTCCCACCGCCCCTCTGCGTGGCCCGGCGTTCGTGAAGACCTCTTGCGAAGGTCCGGTAGGCACGAAAGGCCGGGGTTGTTGGTTGGCAACCGCTTGTCTGGGTCGAGGCTCGGCTCAACCGGTGCGTGCAGGTGCGCCCAAACCCCACTTCAAGGTGGGTGCCGCTCGCTCGGATCCTGACCGTCCACTCGAAGGAGGCTTGGTCGTCGCCCGGGCGTATTGGTTTACGGCTCCCTGGGGTTCTGGAAAGGTTTGGACACGTGCTCCTGCTTCGACGCCACCGGCTGAGCCGAACCCCGACCGTCGAGGGTTTGTTCGTCCTGAACCGCTCCGCTGTCGGGCACTGATTTGGTCGGACAATCGCGGGCCGGCTCGACACTCTTTTGGGTCGCTGTCGCACCCGGCTGCCCGGCCAATCAGCATACCACAGAATGGTCGGAAGCCACCCGCGAATCCGCCTGTCGGCTCGAGAATTTGCACCATCCCTGCACGACGGTTGGCCCCTGTCTGTTTGACGCGGGCCCTCACGCCGGGTACAACCCTGTGCAGCGATGCACCACCGGGACGCGCCACCCGTGCCACCGCACGAAAGGCGCCGAGGATGCCCGGCCTCGCAACGGACGGCGAGTGGCACGCGAATCGGATGACAAGATTCGGAGACCGCGGGACACCGGGCGCAACAACCCCGCACACAGACCCGCCCTCAGGCCCGCACACCGACCGACGCACCACGCGCCGCGCCGAGATGGGAGCACCACCGTGAAGCACACCGCACGCCAGACCGTCCGCCGACACCACGCCCTTCTCGCCGCGAGCCTCGCGGGCGCCACGCTCGCCCTCGGCGGGTGCGGCAGCGGCGAGAACCGACTCGCCGAGTTCCGCGACGACCCCACGCCCGACCTGATCACCATGGACGAGCGAGGCGACGATGTCTCCAACCGGCTCCACCTCATCAAGGACGAGTCCCGCCGGATGCTCGTCCGCGACTGGCTCTACTTCTGGTACCTCGATCGGCCCACACGCCTGCGCCCGAGCCCGAGCGCCTGGTAACGCCCACCCGCCAAGACCGGCCGACGGTCCGGCTGTCACAACTCATAAAAACGGACAAGCCCGGCCGAACGCCGGGCTCTTTCGTGCGCTCAACCTGTGGGCCCGCGCCGAGCGCACGCGTCGCGCGTGCGCTCGGCGCTGCGGGTCTCGCCGGTCCGCGTGCCCGCTTACTTCGCCGTGTACACGCCGCGTGACACGCGCTTGAACAGCTTGGGGTACTTGATGAGCGTCTGATTGACGATGGTTCGGAAGTTCGGGCTGGTCGTCACATACCCAGCCGCCTGCACCGCTTCGCTCAGCTCGGTCACCGTCAGCTCGGTGCCGGCCAGCACGCGGTGCATCGCGTCGACGAGGCTCTCGCTGTTGCGGGCGCGCTTGCGGCCCGGCTCGACGCCGACCACCGCGGTCGCGCCCATCTCGGCGATCTCCGCCTCGATCTGCGACAGCTGCTCACGCAGCCGGTCGCGCTTGCGCAGCAGGCTCGACGCCTGCCGCTGACGCCGGGCCAGCTCGGCCTGCAGCGCCGCGCTCGACATCGACTCCAGCGAGTTGTCCGACGATCCGCCCGCCACGCGGCGGGTCTTCTTCTTGGTCTTCTTTGCCATGCCCTTGGGTTCCTTCTTCTCTTGCGCACACAACGAATATCACTCGGCGAAGGCGTCCGCCTCAGGCCGTCTGCACCGACGCGCCGAGCGCGACGGTAGCAAGCGCAGCCCGCCAATTCATGTCCGGCCGGTCACAAACTTATGTTTGCTGTCCGTTCACCCATCGCCGCACCAACGATCGAAGCGGCGGGAGAACCCCCGGGCGGGCGCCGGCCCCCGAACGCCAGAGCCATCGCCGCACGGCACGCCAAACCGGGTTCAGACCGGAAACCGGGCCGCGCACGCGTTGTATACAACACGGGTTTCACCCGGCAAAGAGTGGGGAAATATGCTTAGTCGCCGCCGGCGGCGACGCCGAGCGAACGAACGAGCCCGTCGAAGTGGTCGAGATCGAAGAAGGCGATCTCGATCGTTCCCCGCCCCGCCTTGCCCGAGGCCCGGATCTTCACCTTCGTGCCCAGGTGGTCGGCCAGACGCCGCTCGAGCGAACCGAGAACAGCTTCCCGTTGCGACAATGAATTTTGGTCTTTGTTTGCAACAGAAGGAGCCGATGCGCTCTTTCTTATCTCTTGTTCGATGCGTCGCACGCTCCAGCCTTCGCGTGCGGCTCGCTCGGCGAGGGCGATCCGTCGGTCGCCCTCGGGCAGGCCCAGCAGCGCCTTGCCGTGCCCCGCCCCGAGGGTGCCGGCGGCGATCAGGCCGCGGATCGCGGGCTCAAGATCGACCAGCCGAACGAGGTTCGCCACCGTCGACCGCTCGAAGCCCAGCTTCTCCGCCAGGGCCGACTGCGACACGCCGAACCGCGCCAGCAGCGACGCCATCGCCTCCGCACGCTCCATCGCGTTCAGGTCCTGGCGGTGCACATTCTCGATCAGCGCCCACTCCGCCGACGATTCGTCGCTGAGCTCGCGCACGATCGCGGGCACGGCGGAGAGCCCCGCCAGCTTCGCCGCACGCCACCGACGCTCCCCCGCGATCAGCTCGTACCGCCCGCCCGTCGCCCCACCGCTCGACGCCGGCCGAACCAGCACAGGCTGCATGATGCCCTCGGAACGGATCGACGCCGCCAGCTCGGCCAACCCCTCGGCCCCGAAGTCCGAACGCGGCTGAAACCGGTTGGGAACGATCGAACCAATCGGAATACGAACAACGCGATCATCGGGCCCCGCCTGGGTGTCCTGGTCGGCCGTTCCGGCGGGTGCGTGTGCCGAGGTCGTTCCAGCCGGCTCCGCGGCGACCTCGCTGCCCCCGCCGACCGGGCCGACCGGACCACCCCCCCACGATGGCGGGCTGTGGTGTTCGCTTTCTGGCGAACCGGCGCTCGGCCGCGGGGATTCGGTTGTTGCAACAGACACCGGTTCGCCGATGAGCCCGCTCAGTCCTCGGCCCAGTCGGCGGCGCTTCGGCGCGCCGGGCCTGGCATCGCCCGTCAGCGTGCCGTCGGCGGCGGAGGGCGACTCGTGCTGGGTGGTCGGGTGCGGTGCGGACATCGGTGCCTCCTTGCTCGTCGGGCGGGAGCGGCCTGCTCGCCGGGTCCCGATATGATACAACCTTCGGCATGAGCGAGTCCCGACCCGAAATCATTGCCCGCGGCATGCTGGTCGAGCACGGCCGAGTGCTGGTCTGCCGAAACCTCGACCAAGGCTACGCCTACCTCCCCGGAGGCCACATCGACCCGGGCGAGACCGCCGACGAAGCCCTCGCCCGCGAGTTCATGGAAGAGTGCGGCATCGCAATCACCGTCGGACACGCCGCCCTCGTCGCCGAGGTCGTCACCGGCCCCACCGACGGCGATCTGCACGAATACAACCTGGTGTTCCACGTGGAACGCCGGGGCGAGGGCCCGATCGAGAGCCTGGAGCCCGGGATCGGGTTCGAGTGGCTGGATCTGGCCGGGGTCGTGGACGCCGACCTTCGGCCCGTGTCGATCAAGGCCTGGCTCGCCAGCGGGGGCGAGGCCTCCGGCCCGGCGGTCTCGTTCGTGTCGAGCCACTGACGGCCGACCCGACGGTCGCAGATCCCCCACTTTTCCAGAGCGTTTCCGGCGGTCGGCCTACCTCGGGAGAAGCCGAAGCGTTGGAATGTCGATTCTCCGGGCGATGGCCGACACACATCCACGCCCAGACTCCAGCCGGGACCCCAGCCCAGGCCCCCGCCGAGACCCGTCCGGAGAGCCGGCCCGAGATCCGGCCCGAGATCTGGCTCAAGATCCGGCCGCCCTGGCTTCGACGGTGAACCGGATCGGGGAGGGGATGGGCGCGTTGCAGAGCGAGATCATCGAGCTGCAGAAGCGTGCCGCCCTCGGGGCGGTGGCTGGCCTGCTGGCGCACGAGGTCAACAACATTCTCACGCCGGTGCTGACCTATGTTCGCCTGGCGCAGCGGGCCGAGGCCACCGAGGACACGGTCCGCCGGGCGCTGCGCGAGGCGGAGTCGGGCGTGCTTCGGACGACCGAGATCGCCGCGGCGATTTTGTCGCTGGGCCGGGGCGGCGTGCGGAACCAGATCGAGCGGGCGAATCTGCTCGAGGTGATCCGTCAGTCGGCGGCGACGCTGGGGCGCGACCTGAGCCGCGACCGCATCACCTGCCGAATCGTCGCGTCGAACGATCTCGAGGCCGCCATCGCGCCGACCTCGCTCCAGCAGGTGCTGGTGAACCTGCTCCAGAACGCTCGGGCGGCGATCCTGTCGAGCCGGGCCGCCTCGGGAACGATCGCCATCACCTGTTCCACGTGGAACACCGAGCGCGTGCGGATCGAGGTCGCCGACGACGGGCCGGGCATCAGCGAGAAGGCCCGGAAGCGGATCTTCGAGCCCTTCGTCCGCGGGGAGACCGGCACGCCGGGCACGGGCCTGGGGCTGACCGTCTGCCGAGAGCTGCTCCACGCCGCCAAGGGCACGATCCATGTCGAGTCGAGCGAAAGCGGGGGCGCCAAGTTCGTCATCGAGCTGCCGGGCACGCCCGAGGCGATCGCCCGGGCCAGGGCGGCCTGACGGATCTCAGCTCGGCTGAAGGGCCTGTCGGGTCGGGCTGTCGGGTCAGGCGTCAGCGGTCGTCGCCGCGGAGCACCACAACATCGCCGGGGGCGATCTCGATGCCGACGGGGGTCTCGTTCTCGCCAAGATGGTGCGGGGGCGGGTTGAGCTCGCTGACGCGGATGACCCTTTTCGAGCCCGCGGCGTCGCTTCCGAGCTCGATGGCGTGGTGCGCGACCTCGCCCAGGTAGACCGATTCGACCCGCTTGCCGCGGAGCTGGCCCTCGCTGACGGCGTCGACAAGCCGAACGGCCTCGGGGCGGATCGAACAGAGCACGGTCTCTTGGTCCGATAACAACATGTCGGCGGGGGGTGTGGTTCGCAGTCGTCCGGCGCCGGTGTCGAGGGTGACGGTGCCGCCCTCGGCCCGGGCGACGACCTTGGCCTCGATGAAGTTCGTCTCGCCCAGGAAGCTCGCAACAAATGCGGATGCGGGCCTCCGGTAGAGGTCGCCCGGCGTGCCGACCTGCACCAGCTTGCCGCTGCGCATGATCGCGACGCGGTCGGCGATGCTCAGGGCCTCTTTCTGGTCGTGGGTGACATACACGGTCGTCAGCCCGGCTTCTTTGCAGATCCGCCGGATCTCGAGCCGAAGCTCGTTGCGGAGCTTGGCGTCGAGGTTCGACAGCGGCTCGTCGAGCAGCAGGACATCGGGCCGAATGACCAGCGCGCGGGCGAGCGCCACGCGCTGCTGCTGCCCGCCCGAGAGCTGCGTGGGCTTGCGCTCGGCGTAGGGCTCCATCTGCACGGCGGCCAGGGCCTCGCGGGCCCGGCGGGATTTCTCGTCCTTGTCGATGTTGCGCACATCGAGCCCGAACATCACGTTCTGCTCGACGGTCATGTGCGGCCAGAGGGCGTAGCTCTGGAAGACCATGCCCGTGTTCCGCTTGTTGGGCGGGGTGTCGGTGACATCGGCGTCGTTGAAGCTGATCCGGCCGGCGGAGGGCTCGATGAAGCCGGCGATCATGCGGAGCAGCGTCGTCTTGCCGCAGCCCGAGGGCCCGAGCAGGAAGAAGAGCTCGCCCGGCTCGATGGTGAGGCTGACATTGTCCACGGCGGCGGCGGCCTTCTTGCCGGTGCCGAAGAGCTTGCTGATCGCGTTCAGGCGGATGGTGGTGGTCATGGCGGGGACAGGGTACGGCCAGCGGGGGCCCGGCGGCTGTTTGCACGATTGAAGCCCGGTGATGGCGGCCCCTGCGATAGGCTGCGCACTTCACTGACGCAGGTCTCGCGTTTCGCATATGGAGGACTCCGGGATGACACCGACTCGCTGGGGCGTTCTCACCATCACGACGCTTCTCGCCGCGTGCGGCGCGGGGGCGCAGGGCATCCCCGAGGGCTACACGCTGGTCGAGCTTCAGCCCCTGGGCGGCGGCTCGGAATCGGTCGTGTCGGCGATCAACGACCGGGGGCAGATCGTCGGGCGGACCGAGTTCGGCACGGGCCCGGTCGCGACGAGCTGGAACCTCGCCGGCGCGGCGTCGCTCGTGACGGTCTCGGGCGGGGGCGGCCTGGCGACCGACGCGGTCTGGATCAACAACGAGGGGTCGATGCTCGTCGAGTGCCCGGGGTGTACGAACGATTTCGGGGTCAGGCTCGCCGACGGCACGCTGCTGCAGCTGCCAGACCCGCCCGAGGACGGCAGCGCGACCGTGGCGCCGCGGCTGACCAGCGACGGCTCGGTGGGCGGCATCCTCGCCGACCTTGACGATGATGCCGCGTACTACGGCATCGTGTGGGAGCTTGACGCCGGGCCCTCGATGAGCGTCGACACCTACGGCCCGGTCGCCTCTCCGCCAACCTTCCAGAGCGGCGGGTACTTCGGCGGGCTGCTCTCGGACGCCGGGGTACAGGTCTTTGGTAGCGGATTCGGCGAGGGCGGCGCTGACATCATTTCCGTGGACACCCGGACCGGAACGCAGTCGTCCGTTGGCTTCGGCGATAAGGCCATCCCTAGAGACGTCAATTCGGCCAGCGAGTTCGTGGCGTTCGAGGGCGACGGCGGCGGCAGTTGGGTGACGGTCTACACGCCCGCCGGCAGCGCGCCGGTGCTGCCGATCAACTGCGACGACTTCCCGTCGCCGGGCGACTGCGCCGTCGTCGACAGCGACCCGGTCAACCCCGGTGCCCTCAACGACCGCACGCTGGTCGTGGGGGGGGCGGTCGTGCTGGTCGACGACGGGTTCGGCTTTCCAAAGCCCGCCGGCGCCTCCGGGTTCATCTGGTCGGCCGGCACCGGCTCGATTGACCTGCTGGACCTGGTGGTCGACGGCTCGGCCGACGGGTGGTCGCTGCTGCAGGGCGGTGTGTTCGACGGCGGGCCCGCCGACATCAACACCGCCGGCGTGATCGTGGGCAACGGGATCAACCCGATGGGCCAGCCCGCGGCGTATGTGCTGATCCCTCGCTCGCCCTGCGCCGCCGACGCCAACCGCGACGGGCTCGTTACGCCCGCGGACTACAACGCGTGGATCCTGTCGTTCAACAACGGGTGCGACTAGCCCGCCGGGCCGGCTTCGGGCCCGACTTGATCCATCCGCCGCCAGCGGCGACCATGGGCCAGTGACATCGCACGGGTCATCACGGAGGAAGACCCCCCCGCCCGACGACGGCGGGGACGCGGCGCAGGCCGCGGGTGGCGGCAATGCGGCGCAGGCCTCGGGCGCTCCCGTCCCGCCGGCGCCGCCGCCCAAGGCGATGGGTGTGATCGAGATCAAGCCGCCGAGGCCGGCAGGCCGAGGGGGCCGGGGCAAGGCCGGGGGGGCCACGCCCGGGCGTGGGCGGGCCGAGCCGGATCTGTCGTCGCTCAAGAAGCCGGCGCTGCTCGGGCCCGAGCCGGTGTCGGCGGTGTCGCTGTGGCGCCGGCTGCCGCCGGGGGCCCGGCGTCGGATGCTGCGGGCGGCGCGGTGGACGGTCCGGTTCCGCGTGCGCATCGCGTGGGCGTTCACGCTGGCGGCGTGCGGGGTTGTGGGCGTCGCCCTGATGTTCATGACCCTCGCCGAGAGCGAGCCACGGTGGTGGAGCGGGGCGTCGCTGCGGTCGATCGAGATGGCGGACCTCGCTCGGCGGGTCGAAAACGGGGCGATCACGCACATCACCGCCGACCACCAGGGCGCGAGCGGGGGCGCGGTCGAGTGGCCCGTGAAGCTGACCGACGACGGGGCGAACGCGTGGCTGAACCTGCGCCTGCCGGTCTGGCTGCCCCGGATGACCGCCGAGTCGTTCGAGGATGTGTACGACCGGCGGGGTGCGCTCGTCGAGCGCCGGCCGGTGGGGGGCATCGGCTGGCCCGAGAGCGTCGACGAGGTGCGCGTGGCGTTTGTTGACGGCCGGTTCCGCATCGGCGCGCGGGTGCGCACGGCGGCGGACCGGTCGCAGGTCTTCGGCGCCACGCTCGCGCCCGAGGTGCGCGACGACGGGTCGCTCTGGATGCGCGCCACCGGTGTGTCGGTCGGGCGCGTGGGGCTGCCCGCGGGGCTGGTCCTGGGCAGCGACGGCGGGCGGCTGCGCGACCACCTGCCCGCGGCGCTGATCGACTCGGCCGAGGGCGAGGCGATCTTCAGCAAGCTCGCGGGCGAAGCGCCGATGTTCGAGGACGCGGTGATCAAGCTGGGCGACGGCCGACGCGTGCGGCTGCTGAGCCTCGAGGTCCAGAACGACTCGCTGGTGGCGTGGTTCCGGACGGAGTAGCGCGCCCTCCCCTCACCCGACCTCGGCTTCGCCTCGGCCACCCTCTCCCCGGCGGGGAGAGGGGGCGGGGCTCACAGCAGGTTGACCAGCACGAACGCGAGCAGCAGCGCGCCGGCAACGATGGCGGCCCAGGGCTTGCGCGTGGGCGTGCCCTCCGTGAGCAGCTCGCCGCAGATCGGGCAGGCGGGTGCGTCGTCGTAGACCTCGCCGCCGCAGCTTGGGCAGGCGGAGCCGTCGCGGTCGAAGCGGGCGAGGTCGTCGGCGGAGGGGCCCTCTGGGTCGAGGCTGTCGTCGTGGACGTCGTGGTGGCTGTCGTCGTACGCCATCGCTGGCAGCCTACGCCGGATACGCTTGCCGCATGAAGACCGCCGGCATGTCGTTCGGGTTCGCGTTGGGTGTGGTGCCGCTGGTGCTCGGCGGGTGCGGGTCGGGCGACGATCGCGCGGTGCCGCTGGCCGACAGCTCGTTCTACACGCAGCGGGCCAACCCGGGGGCCGAGGGCTTTGTGCCCTGGGGCAACCGGCTGACGACGGCGACGCGTCGCGTGCCCGAGGAGCTGCTCGCGATCGAGTCGTTCCAGGCGGTGGGGATCGCGATCACGCCCGAGGGCCGGATTTTCCTGTCGGCGCCGCGGTGGCACGCGGGCCATGGCGACAGCGTGCTGGAGTTTTTCCCGGGCTCGGCGACGCCGCCGCAGGCGTACCCGAACCGGGCGTGGAACGCGTGGTCGCCGGGCGTGCCGGGCGATGTGGCGTTCGTGTGCGTGCAGGCGATGCATGTGGACGGCGCGGGTCGGCTGTGGGTGCTCGATCCGGGCGCGCCGAACTTTGAGGGCCCGGTGCCGGGCGGGGCGAAGCTGATCCGGTTCGACACGGATCAGAACAAGCTGGCGTCGAGCTTTGTGTTCGGGCCCGAGGCGGCGCCGCCGGGCTCGTACCTGAACGATGTGCGGATCGACGCCGAGCGCGGTTTCGCGTACATCAGCGATTCGGGGCTTGGGGCGATCGTGGCGCTCGATCTGACGACGGGCGTGGCGGAGCGGTTTCTCGAGGATCACCCGAGCACGAAGGCCGAGCCTGTGCGGCTGACGATCGGCGGCGAGCCGTGGGTCGACGAGACGGGCCTGTCGCCCGCGGTGCATTCGGACGGGATCGCGCTCTCGCCCGACGGCGAGCACCTGTACTACCAGGCGCTGACCGCGCGCACGCTCTACCGCGTGCCGACGGCGCCGATGCGGCGGGTGCTGCGCCCCACGCCGGGCGCGCCGACGGAAGCGTTCAACCCGTTCGAAGCGCCCGCTGACGGCCCGCCCGGCGGGCCGGCTCGAGGGTCGGCCCGAGGCGCGATCGACGACCTGGTTGTCGACCTGGGCGAGACCTTCGCGACCGACGCGATGATCATGGACAGCAACGGCGTCCTGTACTTCACCGCGCTCGAGCGCGACGCGATCACGGCACGGCTGCCCTCGGGCGAATTGACGGTCGTGACCGCCGACGAACGGCTGGTGTGGCCCGACAGCTTCTGCATCCACAACGGGCTGCTGTATGTGACGACCGCGCGGATCCACGAGGTCGGGTTCAACAACCCCGAGGGCCCGGTCGCCGGGGGCCCGTTCCGCGTGCTGCGCGTGCCGCTGCTGAGCCCCAAGGCCGACGAGTAGGCCGGCCCGTTACGGGCAGCCGGCGGTGAAGTTGAGCACCCACCCGTTGAAGTCGGCGGGGGTGACGACGCCGTCGCCGTTCTGCTCGGCGGCGGCGGAGCCGGTGTTGTAGGCGCTGACGAAGGCGTTGAAGTCGGCGGGCGAGAGCACGCCGTCGCGGTTGGTGTCGGCGAGGCAGCCGTTGTTGGTCAGCAGGGTTCCGGCGATGGCTTCGAGGCGTGTCCACCACATCTCGCCGGCGGCGAGCATGCCGCGCCCGTTGGCGTGGGGCGCGTCGTGGCGCCAGAGCAGCATGTACTGGTCGAGCATGGCCGGGAAGTCGTCCTGGATCTGGAAGTAGGCCCAGCTGTCGTAGGCGATCGCGCCGTCGCGGATCTCGGTGTGGGTGCCGAGCGAGTTCTGGCTTCCGGTGGTGTTGCTCTGGGCGTTCATGACGTCGGCGGTGCCGATGAGCTCGCTGGTGAGCAGCCGGTCGCCGAGCTGGGCCTCGAGCGCGGGGACGGTGTCGGCGGACTGGGTGGCCAGGCCCGTGAAGAACAGCTCGACGCCGAGCGCGTCGACCATGGCGGCGAGTGTGCCCGGGGCCTCTCGGTCGGCCTGCTGCTGCTGGCCCAGCCCGCCCCGGCCGGCCAGGACATAGCAGATGCGGTTGGGGTCGAGCGAGCGGAGGCCGGCGGCGGTGACGGTCACGCGTCCGCCGTCCACGCCGGCGAAGCGCAGGCCCCGTCGCGGCGCCTCGGCGACGGGTGCGGCGTTGACGAAGCCGACCAGGCGCTGCCGCGCCGGCCCGAAGGCCGCGGTCTCGCCCGGCGCGGGGGCTTCGACCCAGTCGAAGCGCAGCGTGACGACCTGGCCCTCGACGGCTTCGACGACATTGACCACGCGGTCGTCCTCGCCCACGAGCACATCGCCGGGAAGGACGGCGGAGGCGTCGCCCGCGACGGTGACGGTGCTGGCGGTGACGGCGGCGATGGGCAGCACGACGCGGGTGGTGTCGGTGTCGATGGGGGTCAGGCCCTCGCCGGGCGTGCTGGGCAGGGGGGTGATGGCGGGGTCGTTGGTCGTGATGCGGGCGGTGCCGTCGGCGTCGGCGGTGTAGGCGTCGATGGCGTCCTGGAGCCGGTCTTCTTCGAAGGCGGTGG
>DAIOTV010000071.1:0-12166 GCA_036751825.1 Phycisphaerales bacterium | reverse complement strand
ACCCCAACTGACCCGACCCCAACTGACCCGACCCCAACTGACCCGACCCCAACTGGCCCGGCCCAAACCGGACCGGCCCAAACTGGACCGGCCCAAACTGGCCCAGCCCCAACCGGCCCGGCCCGGTAGCTAAGCGGGGGCTAGGCCGCCATCCACCGGCACCGCGCCTCGGTGCCGGCCCGGCGGATGACCGCGAACAGCTCCCGCCGAAGATCGTCGGACAAGTCCACGAACGACACCCCGAAGGTCGCGCCGCGCAGCGGGTGACGCTGGATCCAGCGCACCTCGCACCGCACGCTCACCGCCTCGTCGTCGCCCCGCACCTCGAGATCGATGTGGTCCCCCGGCACGCAGCCCTTGCGCAGCTTGCCCTTCACGCGCAGACCGCCAGCCGACGCGTCGAGCACGACACCCTTGTGCACGCTGACGCCTGTCAGCCTGATCCGGCCCGCGCTGCGCCGCTGGCCCAGCGGCGCCGGTGCCGCGGGCTCGCCCGGCAGCTCGTCCTCGAGCTGGTCCTGCGGCTCACACGCCTCGGCCGGGTTCTCGGAACCCGTGCCGCCCGCCCCGCCCGCCCCGTGCCGATCGATGTCGCCCTGTGCCATGCGTTCTCCCCCGGGGTCTGTCGTCGGAACAGCGGACGCCGGCGCTGAGCGCATCGCCCGGCGGGGCGTCGGCGGGCGTGGATCCACGCGGGGTGTGCGGGCTGCGCGGGCGCGGGGGGCCTTATCGGCCGGCGGAGGGTCGCCGAGGGCTGGCACGCGACGCAACGCGGGGCAGGTTCTGCCCGGCCCCGCCCAGCGCGGGACCGCTCGCCCGAACGACAGACACAGAAAGGCACCGACCATGACCGCCCCATCGCTCATGACGCTCCGATGCGCGATCACCCTCGCCCTCGCCGGCACCGTCGCGCCACTCGCCGCCGCGCAGCCCACCTCCGCCAGCCTCCGCTTCGAGCACCTCGCCACCGTCGAGCACATGGGACGGATCGATGTCAACCCCGTCACCGGCACGATCGCCGTGGGCACCACCGGCCCGGGCGACGGCTCGGCCCACCCGATCCGCCTCGTCGACACCGCCGGCACCGTCACGCCGTTCGGCGACGCGATCACCGACCCCGACGCCGTCGTGTGGGATGTCCGGGGCGTCTTCGCCCAGCCCGGCTCGGTGCTGGTCGGCGGCGTCGGCGGCATCTTCGCGCTGAACGCCGCGGGACAGGCGTCGCTGCTCTTCGAGCCCGGCGCCGACTTCGCCAACCCCGAGACCATGGCCATCTCGCCCGCGGGCGAGCTGCTCATCGCCGACTACAACAACAACCGCGTGCAGATGGCCGACGGCCTCGGCCGATTCGCCACCATCGCCGCCTCCCACTCGCCCGTCAGCCAGGTCGCCGTCTCGCCCTTCACCGGCGAGATTCTCTACGGCGACCAGGACGGCAATGTCTCCGACATCGACTTCACAGGCCGGCTGCTCAGCAACGGCACCGGCACGCACCTGAGCGGGCTCGCCTTCGGCGACGGGTCGGCACGCTGGGGCCACGACGCCTACGCCGTCGACGCCGCCACCGGCGACCTGCTCCGCTTCACCGGCCAGGCGTCCACCGTCATCGCCTCGGGCCTGTTCGACGGCGCCGCGGGCTCGGGCCTCTTCGGCGCGGGCATCGGCTTCCTGCCGGGCGGCGACATGGTCGTCGGCGTTCCCGCCACCGACACCCTCTGGCGCGTCGTGCCCGCCCCCGGCACCGCCGCCCTGCTCGCCCTCGGCGGCCTCACCGCCATCCGCCGACGCCGATAACGGCCGCTCATCGACCTGTTCCGCCCCCCGCCTGTCCCCGATCCCGGCCGGTGTGTGAACCCGGCGAAGCTGCGGCCGTCGCTGCGGGCGTTCTGCCCAAGGCTTGACCATCCGAGAGCCGCGACGCGTTGACGCAAGCCCCTCCGCTTGCCAGCGTGTCAACCGAGCCCCGGCCACCGCGTCCCTCCAGGCGGTGGTCGGGTGCTCGCGTTTTTGCGTTTCGCACCTGTGTCCCCGCCCGCCCGAGACGAGGCCGAAGCGCAAGCGAGGCATCCGGCGCACTCGAAAGCCATGCCTCGCTCGCGCTTCGGCCTCGTCAGTCGCCGCTTCAGTCCAGGGGCCGAAGCAGCGGGAACAGGATCACATCGCGGATCGTCGGCCGATTCGTCAGCAGCATCACCAGCCGATCGACGCCCAGCCCCATGCCGCCGGCGGGGGGCATGCCGACCTTCAAGGCCTCGATGAAGTCCTCGTCGAGGTTGCGGAAGGTGCTCTCTTCATCGTCGATGCCCGCCAGCTGCTGCCTGAACTTCGCGAGCTGCACATCCGGGTCGTTCAGCTCCGTGTAGTGCGGCCCGATCTCCATCCCCGCGATAAACAGATCCGCACGCTCGGCGATCGTCGCATCGTCGTGCTTCGGGCGCGTCAGCGGGCTGAGCGCGGCGGGATAGTCCATGACCCAGGTGGGCACGCTCGGGTCCAGCGCCTTCTCGGCGACCTCTTCGAACAGCTCATTGACGATCCAGACATCGTCGAGCGGCGTGCCGTCCTCGGCGACGGTCCTGATGCGGTGCTTCGGGGCTTCCTGCCGCGCGCGGGCGACATCGGTCATCGCAAAGCCGAGCGCCCTCTCGAACAGCTCGGCGTAGGTGATGCGGGGCCAGTCCTGCGCGTAGTCGATCGTCAGCTCGCCGTAGGGAAGCGTCAGACCCTCTGCGCCGGTCTCCCGCGCGACAACACCCGCCGCGGCGCGGATGATGGCCTCAGAGAGGTCCATGACCGTGTGGTAATCGCCGAAGGCCTGGTAGGCCTCGATGGCGGTGAACTCCGGGTTGTGCTGCTTGTCGACGCCTTCGTTTCGGAAGTTGCGGTTGATCTCGAAGACCCGCGGCATGCCGCCGACGAGCAGGCGCTTCAGGTACAGCTCGGGCGCGATGCGCATGAAGAGTGTCATGTCGAGCGCGTTCATCACGGTGGTGAACGGGCGTGCCGCCGCCCCGCCGGCGAGCGGCTGGAGCATGGGCGTCTCGACCTCGATGAACCCGCGCTCGGTCATCACCCGCCGGGCCGCCGACACGATCTCCGAGCGCAGCCGGAAGGTCCGCATCGACTCGGGATTCGCGTACAGGTCCATGTACCGCTTGCGGTAGCGCGTCTCGACATCGCTGAGCCCCGCCCACTTTTCGGGCGGCGGCGCGAGGCTCTTGCTCGCGAGGTCCAGCTCGGTGACCCAGAGCGTCACCTCGCCCTTGCGGGTCTTCATCAGTCGGCCGCGGGCGACGACGACATCGCCCAGGTCGAGCGAGTCCTTGGCGAGGGCGAAGGAGGCTTCGTTCCCGGCGCGGTCGCAGTCGGCCTTGCTGACGGCGATCTGGAAGCTCTCGCGGCTGGCGTCGCGCAGGTTGAGCCAGACCAGCTTGCCGCTGGGCCGGCGGAGCATGACGCGCCCGGTGACGACGACCTCGGGGCGCGTGTCGTGGGCGTCGCCGGTGGCGGCGCCTTCGCGGTCGTTGAAGGCGGTGTCGGAGGGCTCGTCGTAGGCGTCGAAGGCCTGGGCGAGCGTGACGGCGCGGTCGGCCAGCGGCGTTCGCCCGCCGTAGGGCCGGAAGCCGAGCCCGATCGCCGCGTCGCGGTTGGCCCGCCGCTGCTGCTCGAGGTGGTGAACGTCGGCCTCGGCAGACTGGGTCTCGGGGGCTGGGGTCTCGGGGGCTGGTGTCTCGGGAGACGGGGTCTCGGTCGTCGGATCGCTCATGGGTGGACTCTAGTGCCCACCGTCCCCCCGCTCACGCGGGGGGCTCGTCAAGACAGGCCCACTGCCCACTGCCCGCCGGCCCTGCATCGCAACCCCGGCCCCGCACGTACCCTACACACGACGGAGATGCCCATGCGCCGAGCGTTCACACTCATCGAGCTGCTGGTCGCCATCGCGATCATCGCGCTGCTGATCGGCATCCTGCTGCCGGCGCTCGCCTCGGCACGCGCCTCGGCCCGGCGGGCGGTGTGCCTGGCGAACCTCAAGGGCATCGGCGTGGGCGTGCAGGTCTACTACGGCGAGGCCGATCTGCTCCCGGGCGTGCTCGACATCGCCGACCCCGACCGCGACCAGGGCACGCCCGACCTGCTCGAGCTGCTCGCGCCCTACCTCGACACCCCCGCCCCCGTGCGCGAAGAGCCCGGCAACGACGAGTCCCCCTGGGTCGCCCAGGCCCTGTGGACCTGCCCCGCCGACCGAGCGCCCGCGCGCGGCCGGGCGAGAACCTTCGCCGAGCAGCACGGCTCGAGCTACGCCTACGACCTGGGCGAGAACCTCTACTACATCGAGGGCCTGATCCGACCCGACCTGACCCGCGACAAGCTCCAGATTCTCATCACGCGCGTCTACGAGCGTCGGCACTGGCCCATCATCAGCGACTTCCGCAGCTTCCACAGCGGCGCGCTGCCCCGCAACGCGCTCTACTTCCCCGACATGAGCGCCGCCGAGGAAGAGCCGGTCGAGGCGAGCGAGTACGACCTCTTCGAACGCGAGATGGGCCGGGACAAGGTCCAGAGGCAGGGGAGCCCGTGATGCGACGACGCCGACACCTGCCCCGCTCGCACGGCTTCACGCTCGTCGAGCTGCTGGTCGTCATCTCGATCATCGCGCTGCTCATCGGCATCCTGCTGCCCGCGCTGGGCCGGGCGCGCGACTCGGCGCGGAATGTCAAGTGCCTGGCGAACCTCAAGGGCATCGGCGTGGGCGTGCAGCTCTACTACAACCAGAGCGACCTGGTCCCCGATGTGCTGCCGCTCGCCGACCCGATCGGCAACGAGAACGATCCCTCGCTGCTCGAGGTCATCGGCGAATTCGTCGACACGCCCACGCCCCGCCGCGAGATCGAGGACGACGACACCACGCCCTGGATCGCCACCGATCCCTGGGCCTGCCCGGCGGACACCGATGTCGAGCTCGACCCAACCACAGGCGAGTACCTGACCGTCGCCGAGGCGCTCGGCACCAGCTACGAGTACTTCCCGGGCGTGTACTTCTTCTACAGCGAGCTGTTCCTGATCTTCGACGGCGACCGCGCCGCCGGCCAGCGCTCGATCACCCGCGGCCTCGAACGCCGCGACTGGCCCCTGCTCATGGACGCCGCCGCGGGCGACAACGCCTGGCACCCCGGCGGGGGCGACCGCGTCGGCGCCGGGCAGAACAGCCTCTACTTCCCCGACATGCGCGCCGCCGACTACGCCCAGCCAACCGAGGACGAGATCCAGCGCTTCTTCGTCGAGATCGCCCCCCGCGACGGCCTGCCTCGGAGCATGCCATGACCGACCCGAACCAGCACCCGTCCCGCCTGCCCTCGCTGATCGACGACCTCACCCCGAGCGATCCCGCCGCGACCGCGAAGGCGCCCGGCCCCGCGCTGTCGCAGCGCGTCGCCCGGCAGAAGAAGCCGCTCGCCGGGCTCGCCGGCCTTGCGATCGGCGGCGGCATCGTCTGGGCCGCCCTCGCGCTCATGCCCGTGCCCAAGCCCGACTACGAGACCGGCGCGATCGACGATGTGCTGGGCTACACGCTGCTCACCACCGAGTTCGGCCGGCTGCCGCTGGACGAGCGCATCGACCTCATCGGGCAGGTCGTCAAGCGCATCGAATCGATGGACGCCAAGGAGGGCACGCTGATGGCCGCCTTCGCCGCCGGCATCGCGGGCGAGGCCCGGCAGCAGCTCGAAGAAAACGCCGCCGGCGTCATGATCGACATCTGGGACGAGTTCGCCCCCGGCTACCAGCGCCTGACCGACCCCGCCGAGCGGGAGGCCTACCTCGCCAGGGCCACCGCCGACATGATCCGCCTCTTCGAGCGCATGGACGGCGACCCGACCACCAAGTCCGACGACGAGCTGCTCGCCGACGCCCGCGAACAGGCGCGCCGCGACACCGAACGCTTCACCGACCCGACGCGCGGCCCCAGCACCGCCGGCCTCGCCCGCCTCGCCAACTTCATGAACCGCGAAGTCGCCGACCGCGCCAGCCCGCAGCAGCGCGCCCGCATCGCCCGCATCAGCCGCGACATGACCCGCTACCTGCGCGGCGAAAGCCTGGGCGGCGACTAGCCCGCTAGTCCTCAACACCCAGATCGCGCTTCGTGAACAGCCGCCCGAAGCGGATGCCGGCCTCGGCCATGTTCTCCGCCGCCCCCTCCAGCCGATCGATCACCGCGATCGCCGCCAGCACCGATGCGCCCGCGTCCGCGATCACCCGGCACGCCTCGATCGCCTGCCCCGCGGTGGTCGCGACATCTTCGAGCAGGATCACCCGCTCGCCCGGCTCGAGCTTGCCCTCGAGCTGCTTCGCCGTCCCATAGTCCTTCTTCTGGTTTCGGATGAACACGCAGGGCCGGCCCAGCCGCAGCGCCGTCGCGGTCACCAGCGGGATGCCCCCCAGCTCCGCCCCCGCCAGCCGGTGCGCCCGCTCGCCCGCCTCGGCCTCGATCCGCTCGATCGCCTCGGCGAACAGATCCGCCACGGGCCCGAGAATCTCGGGCCGCGTGCTGAACAGGTACTTGTCGAGGTAATAGCGGCTCGTCCGCCCGCTGCGCAGCGTGAACGAGCCCCGCAGGAGCGAGGCCTCGGCGATCTTCGAGGCGAGTTCCGGCCTGTTCATCGACATTCCCCTGCAATGCGGGCGAGACGCCGCCGTTGTGCCCACGCGAGCCGCCCGCGTGAACGCAAGGGCCCGCGGTCCCCAAGGAGGATACCGATGCGACGAGCCATGCACCCGACCCTGCTCTGTCTCGCCCTGGCCGGCTGCGCGGCGGCGCAGGACGACAGCCCGCTCGGCGGGCCCTCGGTCAGCATCGAGCCCGCCGCGCCCACGCTGGTCGAGCGCGATCTCGAGGGGCGGCTCCGCCCGCTCGACGCCCGCGCCGAGGTCGCGGCCCTGGGCCTGCTGGGCCTGACCGACGCCGAGCGCGAGAAGGTCGATGCGCTCGTGCTCGAACGCGCCGCGCTGGTCGACCGCATCGTCTTCGACAACCTCGAGCTGCTCACGCAGATCCAGTCGGCGCAGGCCGCGATGCAGGGCAACGAGCGCCCGCGCCCCGACGACGGGCAGCGCGACCTGTTCTGGAAGATGATCGACACCATCGCCCCGCTCCGCGCCCAGGAGCCGCTGGTCGACCACTACGCGGCCGCCCTGCCCGAGACCGCGCGCGAACGCTACCGCGCGCTGGTCAGCGAGTGGAACGACGCGCAGGCCGACGAAGCCGCGGCGGACCCATCCCGCCCCCAGCGCGCCCGCCCGCGAGCCGCCGGCTTCATGCGGGGCAGCGACATCGCCGGCATCCGCACCGAGCTCCGCGCCGCCTACGAGCGGGGCGCCGCCGACCGCGCCCAGCAACTCGACGCGCTGCTCGCCCGGCTCGGGCTCACACCCGAGCAGGAGGGCGAGGTCCGCGCCATGATCCGCGCCTTCGGCGAGACCCACGGCGGCAACCCCACCCAGGCCCAAAGGGCCCGGCTCTTCCGCGACATCCTGACCCGGCTCGAGCCCGAGCAGCGCCGGCGAGCGATCGAGGCCGTCCGCGGGGATCGCTGACCGGGTCTCGACGAGGCCGAAGCGCAAGCGAGGCATGCGCCGCCGGAGGTGCCTCGCTTGCGCTTCGGCCTCGTCAGAACGCGAGACACGCCCGCCCAGGGTTCTGTCGCGACTCGCGCAACGGAACCGGTGCGGGTCTCGGGCGTCGGTAGGCTTCTCGAGGGGCACCCCAGCCGCCGGAGGACCGACCGATGACGACCCGCCGAGGATTCACCGCCGTTGATCTGCTTGCCGCCACCGCCGCGGTCGGCATCGCCGCCGCCGCCCTCCAGCCCGTGCTCAAGACCAGCCGCACGAGCAGCATGAGCACGACAAACGCCGGCCAGCACAGGCTGCTCGCCTCGCAGCAGGCGATGTTCATCGCCGCCAACGACGGGGCCTTCACCGGCCCCACCACCACCGGGTGGCCCGGGATGAACGGCCTGCCCATCGACGGCTCGCGCTTCGTCGGCAACACCACCCCCACCACGCCCGTGCAGCAGCAGGACTGGATCTCCCCGCTCGTCGGCGACCTGTTCGGCTTCAGCCCCAACCGCGCGCTGCGGACCCAGCAGCTCCTCGAAACCGTCAGCGACCCGAGGCAGGGGCGCATGAACGACACGCTGTTCGTCAGCACCGCGCCCGACGACCTCGGCGACTTCACGGACGCGCTCGCCAACGGCGGGTTCCGAGGCGTCAGCTACCTTGCGCCCGCGGCGTTCCAGTTCTGGGGCACGCCGCAGCGCGGCGGCTTCACCCCGGGACAGCCGCCGCTTCCGGACGATCTCCGCGACTGGATCAATCAGTTCGGGGGCGCGCCCCACAACTGGAGCGGCGGGCTCGCGGGGAACATCAAGACCCCCCGCGGCTACCTGCCGCGCATCGACCGCGTCGGCACCTCGCCCGCCAACAAGGTCCAGTTCGCCGACGGCTCGCGCTACCTCAGCAACGGGCTGCTCGATATCCGCGTCGACCCCGCGCCCCAGGCGTTCGGCAACCACCTCTCGGGCTTCTTCGGGTGGGAGGGCGAGACCTCCTACGGCCGGCAGTTTCTGGGCGGGCCCGGCAACATCGAGCTCTCCGCGCGCCGAGCGGGCCTCGGCGGCAACAGCCTCGACCGCCGCGTGATGTACGTCACCTTCTTCGACGGCTCGACCCGCCCCGTGTCGCTGACCGCCGCCAAGAGCCGCATCGACTGGTGGGCCCCCACCGGCAGCGAGTGGGTGAGCACCGCCGGCCTCGCCCCCGAGCTCGACGGGCTCGTGCAGCCGGGCGACCTGCTGCCGTGATCGGACCGTGCGCGCCCGGTTTCCGCCCCGCGGGCGGTCGGGGGCGTGCAGCCGCGCCGATCGTCCGCCGGTAGGCCGCCCAGGGGCCGGCCCTAGACTTGCGCCCTGCCCGCCGGTGGCTCGCGGGCGGGACGCCATCGACCTCGGCCCAAGGAGTCTCTCGCCATGCAGCGCACGCACGCTCTCGCTCTCGTCGTTCTCGCCGGTGTCGGCTTCGACGCCGCAGCCCAGATGGTCACCCCTGCGCCGGCGCCCAAGCCCAAGGAGGAGTACGTCCCCCCCGCGCAGCGCGAGCCCGCCCGCCCCGCGGCCCGGCCGGCCCAGCCGACCCAGCCCACGACCCAGCCCGCCGAGCCCGCGTTCGACCCGAGCACGGTCGAGTTCGAGCCGATCTACACCCTCGACGCCGACGGCACCATCGTGCCGCCCGAGGGCGCCGTCGAGATCGCGGCGATCATGAACAACCCCCTGATCGACGAGGAGGTGCGCTTCCTGATCGAGGAGCTGCTGAAGGAGCGCGAGCAGCAGGCCGAGGCCCTGGTGATCGCCAACCCGCGCGAGGCGATCGAGCTCGGCGGCGGGATCATCGAGACGATGGACTTCGGCGACCGCACGACGGTTGAGCAGATCGCCCGCGTCGCGCAGGAGCTGCAGCTGGGCGGCGGCGCGATCGCCGACCTGATGAACCTGGGCGTGCTCACCGAGCAGTCGCGCGCCATGAGCGTGCACATCTGGCAGGACTACAACCACGCCGTCACCGCCGAGCTGGCGGCGAGGCACGAGGGCTCCGAGGAGCCCAACGCGCTGCTCAACGCGCAGTCGCGCTTCCTCATGGGCGCGAGCATGCAGGAAGTCGAGCTCGCCTTCGACCGCGTCGCCCGCCGGGCGCTCGAGCGGCTCGAGACCAACGAGGCCCGCCAGGCGCTGAACCTCGAGGGCCAGCGCTTCCGCCGGGCCGCCGCCGAGGTGCTCAGCGACCTGAGCGACGAGCAGCTCGCCGAGGTCTTCAACTAGCGATCGCCGGGCGTGGCCTCGACGCGGCTGACCGCATCCCGCGTGCTTTTCGGCTGGCCGTAGGCCAAGAGGCCGAGCCGCTGCGCATGCTCGTCAGCCCGCTTCTCTGACCGGCAGATGATCGAGCCCGCCCTCGCGCCGAGCGAACGCGCGCTCGAACGGCACCCACATTAGGTACAGCGCGATGAACTGGAAGAACGGCGCCGCCTGCGTGATGTACACCCCCGTGTGGAAGCTCGCGCCCATCAAGAGGAACACCGGCGCCAGCCGGGGCACGAACAGAATCACCGGGAAAAACAGCTCGAACCCCACCGCCATCACGCTCGACACGGTGCACATCTCCGACTGCCGGCAGAGCCAGAGCCCGACGGGCAGGTCCCACCGCACCGCGTCCTGCAGCATGTAGCCCTGCAGCGTCGGGCCCTTCATCCACGCGAACCCGCCCAGCACCATCTTGCACAGCCCGGCCATGAAGTACGCCGTGCTCAGCAGCACCATTCCCGTGCGCAGCACCCACATGCCGTCGGTCGTGTTCAGCTCCGCGTGCCGGCCCTGCCGGCGCTTGCGCCACGCGCTGATCGACAGCGCCCTGTCGCAGGGCGTCAGCGACAGCAGCAGCAGCACGAGCAGGAAGAGCGCCTCCGGGTGGTGCTTCTCGCCGTAGCTGTAGCGGTGCAGCACCAGGAACCACTGGCTGAGCGCGTAGAGCGCCACCATGGGCCGGGCAACGACGCCCAGGACCGCGAGCAGCGCCGGCACCCACGCGCCGTAGTACACCGCGGTCAGCACGCCCTCGGTCCGCACCACCGACTCGGGCACGACCATCGTCAGGAGTCGCATCAGCGGCTCGGGGTTGACGAACGAGTCGTTGAACCGGATCAGGTCGAGGTGGTCCGCCAGCGGCTTGGTGAACAGCAGCGCCTGCAGCGTGATCAGGACGATGCGCAGCACCGCCAGCCGCGCCGGCGCGACGGGCTCGAAGAAGAACGCCTCCCACCGCTCGGCCGCCCAGGCCGGCAGCGCGCCCGGCGCGCGCAGCGGGGGCAGCCACCGGCGATCGAACAACGGGCCGGTGAACCATCGGCCGTCGGGCGTGCGCATCACGGGGCACCCCCTTCGCCGGCCTGAGCGCCGGCCCCCGGCGCCGGTTCAGGCTCGGGCGGCAGCGGCCAGAGCGGCTCGGTGCTCGGCGTCTTCTCGAACTGCCGATCGATGATCCGCACCTTCAGCTTCTCGATCCGCAGCGACGCCGGGGGCGAGCCGTGCGCCCGCTCCACCGCCGCCAGCAGCCGATCGAGCGCCGCCGGATCGCGCCGCTCACGGATCGCCGGGATGTCGTTGTCCCACAGCACCCAGTACCCGTAGCCCAGCCGCTTAAAGTTGAGCTCGACATCGCGCCCGTCGGCGAGCGTGGCCCACAGCTCGCTGTGCGTCGTCTGCGGGATGTCGGACCGGGTGTGCCCGTACATGCAGTACGCAAGGAAGGGCCACGCCACCGAGCCGGTCACAAAGGTCGAGAACTGCGCCCCCAGCACCACGACGATCAGTGCCGACCGCCACGGCAGACGCCGCGCGGACGGACCCGAAACCGATGGATCGGCTGGCATAGAAGACGGAACCATAGATCGCCCCCGCGTCCGAGTGGGTATCCGAGTGAACCAATCTTCATCAGGCATCGGCCAGAAAGGCCTTGGACCGGCAGCCGCTGGCCTTTAGGCTCTGGGTGACGGGGGCGTGGGAACCCCCGCACAAGATGCCCGATCCCGGAAGCGGTTCCGGGGCCGGGTCGGTTAGTGGGAACGAAAGGGATTCCATCATGAACAGGCTTTCTGTCTTCGCCGCGCTCGCGGCGGGCGCTGTCGCATCCACCGCGACCGCCCAGTCCGTCTTCACCGATTTCGCCGCCTGGGAAGCCGCCGCGCTCAACCCGGTCACCACCGACGACTTCTCGTCCTACGGCGTGGTCAACCTCAACCTCGGATCGAACGCCTTCAACGGCTACTCGATCGTGCTCGAGGGCACCGGCACCGGCGGCACCGCCATCAACGGCGTGAGCAACCTCGTCTTCACCGTCGGCGGCGAGCTCGAGTCCATCACCTTCGCCTTCGACCAGCCCATCACCGGCTTCGGCGCTACCTGGCTCAACAGCTTCGTCACCAACGGGCTGACCGTCACCATCAACGGCAACGCCTTCAACCTCGAAGACACCATCGCCGCCCCGAACTTCGACTTCATCGGCTTCGCCGGCGGGGGCTTTTTCATTGCGCCAGTGCGGTTTTCGCGTCCGGATAACA